>NZ_NKIG01000122.1:0-5532 GCF_002255865.1 Pseudomonas sp. PGPPP1
TGGATTACAGTTTCTTGGCTTTCTCGATCGCTTCTTCGATGCCGCCGACCATGTAGAACGCTTGTTCTGGCAGGTGGTCGTAGTCACCGTTGAGGATGCCTTTGAAGCCAGCAATGGTGTCTTTCAGGGAAACGTATTTACCCGAGGCACCGGTGAAGACTTCAGCCACGAAGAACGGCTGCGACAAGAAACGCTGGATCTTACGAGCACGGTTTACCAACTGCTTGTCGGCTTCCGACAGCTCGTCCATACCCAGGATCGCAATGATGTCCTTCAGTTCTTTGTAACGCTGCAGCACGTACTGAACGCCGCGAGCGGTGTCGTAGTGCTCCTGGCCGATCACGTTCGGGTCCAGCTGGCGCGAAGTCGAGTCGAGTGGATCGACCGCTGGGTAGATACCCAGGGAAGCGATGTCACGGGACAGTACGACGGTGGCGTCCAAGTGGGCGAAGGTGGTCGCTGGCGACGGGTCGGTCAAGTCATCCGCAGGTACGTATACCGCTTGGATCGAGGTGATCGAACCTTCCTTGGTCGAAGTGATACGTTCTTGCAGAACGCCCATCTCTTCGGCCAGGGTCGGCTGGTAACCTACTGCAGAAGGCATACGGCCCAGCAGTGCGGATACTTCAGTACCGGCCAAGGTGTAACGGTAGATGTTGTCGACGAACAGCAGAACGTCGTTACCTTCGTCACGGAACTTCTCGGCCATGGTCAGGCCAGTCAGTGCTACGCGCAGACGGTTTCCCGGCGGCTCGTTCATCTGACCGTAAACCAGTGCCACTTTGTCCAGAACGTTGGAGTCCTTCATCTCGTGGTAGAAGTCGTTACCCTCACGAGTACGCTCACCCACACCGGCGAACACGGAATAACCGCTGTGCTCGATGGCGATGTTACGGATCAGTTCCATCATGTTTACGGTCTTGCCTACACCGGCACCACCGAACAGACCGACTTTACCGCCCTTGGCGAACGGGCAAACCAGGTCGATAACCTTGATGCCGGTTTCCAGCAGGTCGTTGCCGCCAGCTTGTTCCGCGAACGAAGGTGCTGGACGGTGAATGCCCCAACGCTCTTCGGTGTCGATCGGACCAGCTTCGTCAATCGGGTTGCCCAGTACGTCCATGATCCGGCCCAGGGTCGCTTTACCGACCGGTACGGAGATGGCTGCGCCAGAGTCGACAACGTCCAGACCGCGCTTCAAGCCTTCGGTGGAACCCATCGCAATGGTACGAACTACGCCGTCGCCCAGCTGCTGCTGAACTTCCAGAGTAGTGTCCGCGCCTTGTACTTTCAGCGCGTTGTAGATGCTCGGTACGCTGTCGCGTGGAAATTCCACGTCGATAACGGCGCCGATGATTTGAACGATACGTCCGCTACTCATAGCTGGATCCTCTGAATATTTGAACCGTTAAACCGCGGCAGCGCCGCCGACGATTTCCGAGATCTCTTGGGTGATCGCAGCCTGACGCGCCTTGTTGTAGATCAGCTGCAAATCGCTGATCAGATCACCGGCGTTATCGGTAGCGTTTTTCATCGCGATCATCCGCGCCGCTTGTTCAGCTGCGTTGTTCTCGACCACCGCCTGGTACACCTGCGACTCCACGTAGCGCACCATCAAGCCGTCAAGCAGCTCTTTGGCGTCTGGTTCGTAGAGGTAGTCCCAGTGGTGCTTGAGTTCCTGATCCGGAGTCGCCACCAGTGGAATCAATTGCTCCACGGTTGGCTGCTGGGTCATGGTGTTGATGAACTTGTTGGATACCACGGAGAGGCGGTCAATCCGGCCTTCCAGGTATGCATCCAGCATCACCTTCACACTGCCGATCAAATCATTGATCGACGGCTCTTCACCCAGGTGGCTGATAGCTGCAACGACGTTACCGCCGAAGTTGCGGAAAAAGGCCGCACCCTTGCTACCAACAACACACAGATCGATCTCGACGCCTTTTTCGCGGTTTACCGCCATGTCCTTGACCAGGGCCTTGAACAGGTTGGTATTCAAACCACCGCACAAACCACGGTCACTGCTCACAACCACATAACCAACGCGCTTAACTTCGCGGTCGATCATGAATGGGTGGCGGTATTCCGGGTTGGCGTTGGCCAGATGCCCAATTACCTGGCGGATACGCTCCGCATAAGGACGGCTAGCAGCCATGCGCATTTGTGCCTTGCGCATTTTGCTGACCGCCACTTTTTCCATGGCGCTGGTAATTTTTTGCGTGCTTTTGATGCTCGCAATCTTACTGCGAATCTCTTTTGCGCCTGCCATGTAACACCTATCAGGTTAGCAAGCGGGAGCCTTGCGGCTCCCGCTGCGGCTTACCAGGTTTGGGTGGCCTTGAACTTCTCGATACCGGCTTTCAGGCCAGCGTCGATCTCGTCATTGAAGTCACCCTTCACGTTGATCTTGGCCAACAAGTCGGCATGATCGCGGTTGAAGTAAGCAATCAGCGCTTGTTCAAAGCTGCCAACCTTGGTGATTTCGACGTCAGTCAGGAACCCACGCTCAGCGGCATACAGCGACAACGCCATGTCAGCGATCGACATTGGGGCGTATTGCTTCTGCTTCATCAGCTCGGTAACGCGCTGACCATGCTCAAGTTGCTTACGGGTCGCTTCGTCCAGATCAGAAGCGAACTGGGCGAATGCCGCCAGTTCACGGTACTGAGCCAGAGCGGTACGGATACCACCGGAGAGCTTCTTGATGATCTTGGTCTGAGCGGCACCACCCACACGGGATACCGAAACACCGGCGTTCACTGCAGGGCGGATGCCCGAGTTGAACATGGCCGATTCCAGGAAGATCTGACCGTCGGTGATGGAAATCACGTTGGTCGGAACGAACGCGGAAACGTCGCCAGCCTGGGTTTCGATGATCGGCAGTGCGGTCAGGGAACCGGTTTTGCCGGTCACTGCGCCGTTGGTGAACTTCTCTACGTACTCTTCAGAAACGCGGGATGCGCGCTCCAGCAGACGGGAGTGGAGATAGAACACGTCACCTGGGTATGCTTCACGGCCTGGTGGACGGCGCAGCAGCAGGGAAATCTGGCGGTAAGCCACTGCTTGCTTGGACAGATCGTCATAAACGATCAGCGCGTCTTCACCGCGGTCGCGGAAGAATTCACCCATGGTGCAACCGGCGTAAGGAGCCAGGTACTGCAGCGCAGGCGATTCGGAAGCACTGGCAGCCACGATGATCGTGTTTTTCAGTGCGCCGTTTTCTTCCAGCTTGCGAACCACGTTGGCGATGGTCGATTGTTTCTGACCGATGGCTACGTAGACGCAGAAAATGCCGCTGTCTTTCTGGTTGATGATCGCGTCGATGGCCAGAGCGGTTTTACCGATCTGACGGTCGCCGATGATCAGCTCACGCTGGCCACGGCCGACAGGGATCATGGCATCGACAGCCTTGTAGCCAGTCTGTACAGGCTGGTCTACCGACTTACGCCAGATCACGCCTGGAGCAACTTTCTCGACCGCGTCGGTCTCGGTATTGCCCAGTGGACCTTTGCCGTCAACAGGGTTACCCAGTGCGTCGACTACGCGACCCAGCAGTTCCTTACCAACCGGAACTTCCAGGATGCGGCCGGTGCACTTGGCGCTCATGCCTTCAGCCAGAGACTGGTATGCGCCCAGGATAACGGCACCTACGGAGTCCTGCTCCAGGTTGAGGGCCATACCGAAGACGCCGCCCGGAAACTCGATCATCTCGCCGGACATTACGTCGGCCAGACCGTGAATCCGCACGATACCGTCAGATACGCTGACGACAGTGCCTTCGTTACGGGCTTGGGAGGTCACATCGAGCTTGTCGATGCGGCCCTTGATAATTTCACTTATTTCGGAAGGATTGAGTTGCTGCATTGCTCTGCTGCCCCTTCAAACTCAAGATTTCAATGCTTCGGCAAGATTCGCGAGTTTGCCGCGAATCGAGCCATCGATAACCAGGTCGCCGGCGCGAATGACAATGCCCCCAATGAGGGACTTGTCTTCCGCAACTTGCAGGCGCACTTCCCGGTCGAGTCGTGCACTGAGAACCTTGGCGAGTTTGTCTTGCTGTTCTTGGTCCAATGCGAAAGCACTAGTCACTTCAACGTCTACCGACTTCTCTTGCTCGGCCTTGTACAGGTCGAACTGAGCGGCGATCTCCGGCAGAAGCAGGAGACGGTCGTTTTCGGCAACGACGTGGATGAAGTTCTGCACTTTCACATCAAACTTGTCGCCGCACACTTCAATAAAAGTGGCGGCCTTGTCTGCGCTCGTCAGTCGCGGGGCCTTGAGCACGCGCTGCATGGTGTCGTCTTGCGACACTGCTGCAGCCAGGCCGAGCATGGCTGACCAAGAGGCCAGCTGCTGGTGGGCCTGGGCGTGCTCGAAGGCTGCCTTAGCGTAAGGTCGGGCCAACGTGGTCAATTCTGCCATGATCGCCCTCGCTTAAATTTCAGCAGCCAGTTTGTTAACCAGCTCCGCGTGCGCGTTTTGATCGATTGTGGCACCCAGGATCTTCTCAGCACCGCCGACGGCCAGAGCACCCAATTGGGCACGCAGCGCATCTTTGACACCATTCAGTTCCTGCTCGATCTCGGCCTGAGCCTGAACCTTCACACGGTCAGCGTCGATACGGGCTTTTTCAACAGCCTCTTCAACAATCTGGTTACCGCGTTTCTTGGCTTGCTCAATGATTTCGGCTGCCTGAGCTTTCGCTTCGCGCAGTTGTTGACCCGCTTTATCTTGGGCCAACTCCAGGTCGCGAGCTGCTCGTGCTGCAGCGTCCAGTCCATCCGCGATCTTCTTCTGACGTTCGTGCAGAGCTGCGATGACCGGAGGCCATACGAACTTCATGCAGAAAACGACAAAAATCAAGAACGCTAAGGACTGACCAATAATGGTTGCATTAATGTTCACGCCAATACCTCGCTCGTTCGTTGCACAACACACCAATCACTCGAAAAAACGAGTGATTAACCGGCGAGTTGACCAACGAAGGGGTTCGCGAAGGTGAAGAACAGAGCGATACCAACACCGATCATGGTCACGGCGTCGAGCAGGCCGGCAACGATGAACATTTTAACTTGCAGCATTGGAACCATTTCTGGCTGACGCGCTGCGCCTTCCAGGAATTTGCCGCCCAGCAGGCCGAAACCAATGGCAGTACCCAGGGCGCCCAGGCCGATCAACAGTGCAACAGCGATAGCGGTTAGACCAACTACAGTTTCCATCTTTCCTCCCGACTTTTACGTCGTATGGTTTAGGTTTTTTAGATTTTAAAGCGGTAAAACAAATCGTTTCATAGCCCTGTTGGGCCACCTTCCCGTGTTACCGGGAAGGACATCAGACTAGTCGAGACTGGTCTTAATGGTTCTCTTCGTGCGCCATCGACAGGTAGACGATGGTCAACATCATGAAGATGAAGGCCTGCAGGGTGATGATCAGGATGTGGAACACAGCCCACGCCCACTGCAGAACAATGCCCAGGCCGCTAAGCCAGAGCAGGCCGCTGCCGAACATCACAGCGATCAGAATGAACACCAG
>NZ_NKIG01000067.1:0-5246 GCF_002255865.1 Pseudomonas sp. PGPPP1
AGCGTCAGGCTTGATGATGGAGAAAGTACGTTGAACAGCCATGGTGTAACTCCAGAAACGGTAATTTACGAAAAATTAAACCCGCGAATTATACGCGGGTTATTGGGTATTGCCTAACTGCGTAAAAAGACGATTCAGTCTGCTTCTTCGATCCACAGGCCTTGAATCGCCTCCAGAACCTTTTCGCCACCCCGATCCGGGATGTCGTCGAATTCCGGCAGCGCCATCACCAGATTGCGCAGGGTGACGAAGTTCACAGACAGAGGATTGACGTCCGGGTGCGCTTCAGCAAGTTGTATAGCGATTTCTTGTACATCAACCCATTTCAGGCTCATGACATTTCCTTGAATCAGTGCGGCGCTTCGGCAGCATGGTTGAGCGAATATTTCGGAATTTCGACGGTAATGTCTTCCGTCCCAACCTTTGCCTGACAGCTTAGGCGCGAATGCGCCTCCAGGCCCCAAGCGCGATCAAGAAAGTCCTCTTCCAGCTCATCGGCTTCTTCCAGGGTGTTGAAACCCTCGCGGATGATGCAGTGACAAGTGGTGCAGGCGCAGACGCCGCCGCAGGCACTTTCGATCTCGATGTGGTTGTCATGGGCAACTTCGAGGATGGACTTGCCGGTCTCAGCCTCCACGACCATACCGTCCGGGCAATGCTCGGCGTGTGGCAGAAAAATGACCTGCGGCATTAATTATTCCTCGATTTCATTCAGGTTGCGCCCCGCCAGGGCGGCTTTTACCGTCTGGTCCATACGACGGGCGGCAAAGGCATCGGTCACTTGCGACAGGCGCTTGGTCTGTTGCTCGATGGCATAACCATCGGTACCTTTCATCAGTTCGGCCAACTCCTGCATCTGCAGGTCGATGACCATGCGCTCTTCGGCGTCCAGCAGGCGCTCGCCGTCAACATCCAGGGCGCCCTGCACTGCTTCGAGCAGGCGCTGGGCATCGACTTGCTGCTCACGCAATACGCGGGCGACTTTGTCGTCACCGGCGTACTGGAACGAGTCCTTGAGCATCTTGGCGATTTCACCGTCGGTGAGGCCGTAGGACGGCTTGACCTGGATGCTGGCTTCAACGCCCGAGCCCAGCTCGCGTGCAGCTACATTCAGCAGGCCGTCGGCATCGACCTGGAAGGTCACGCGAATCTTCGCCGCACCGGCCACCATCGCCGGAATACCGCGCAACTCAAAGCGCGCCAGGGAACGACAGTCGCTGATCAGTTCGCGCTCACCTTGCAGCACATGAATCATCATGGCCGTCTGGCCATCTTTGTAGGTGGTGAAGTCCTGGGCGCGAGCAACGGGGATGGTGGTATTGCGTGGAATCACCTTCTCCATCAGGCCGCCCATGGTTTCCAGCCCCAGGGACAGTGGAATGACGTCGAGCAGCAGCAGTTCGCCACCGTCGCGCTTGTTGCCGGCCAGGGTATCAGCCTGGATCGCCGCACCAATGGCGACCACTTGATCCGGGTCGATTTCAGTCAGCGGCTGGCGACCAAACGCCTCGGCGACGGCTTCGCGAACACGCGGCACGCGGGTGGAACCGCCCACCATGACCACGGCACCGACATCTTCCAGCTCGATACCGGAATCACGCACAGCACGGCGGCAAGCCTTTAGGCTGCGGGCGACCATCGGCTCGATCAAGGCATCGAAGGCTTCGCGGGTCAGTTGGGCAGACCAGGAGCCGTAGGAAACTTCGACAACCGCAGCATCAGTCAGCGCCTCTTTAGCGGCGCAGGCGGTTTGCAACAGATTGCGCTGCGCGCCTGGGTCCAGGTCGGCGGACAACCCGGCGCTGCTGATGATCCAGCTCGCGATGGCGTGATCGAAGTCATCGCCACCCAACGCGCTGTCGCCACCGGTGGCCAATACTTCAAAAACACCGCCGGTCAGGCGCAGGATCGAAATATCAAAGGTACCGCCGCCCAGGTCGTAAATAGCCACCAGGCCTTCGGCGTGCTGGTCCAGACCGTAGGCCACAGCCGCAGCCGTCGGCTCATTGAGCAGGCGCAGCACGTTCAGGCCGGCAAGTTTCGCCGCGTCCTTGGTGGCTTGGCGCTGGGCGTCATCGAAATACGCCGGAACCGTAATCACCGCCCCAACCAGTTCGCCGCCCAAGGTGTTTTCCGCGCGCTGGCGGAGCACCTTGAGGATATCCGCCGACACTTCCACCGGGCTTTTCGGGCCCTGGACGGTATCGATGAACGGCATATGGGATTCACCGCCAACAAAGCGGTATGGCAGTTGGTCGCCCAGTTGCTTGACGTCGGACAGACCACGACCCATCAAGCGCTTGACCGACAACACGGTGTTCAGAGGATCGGTAGACGCCGCCAGCTTGGCCGACTCACCGACTTCGGTGCGATCGGCGTGATAACGCACGGCGGACGGCAGGATAACCTCGCCATTGGCATCGGGCAGCGGCTCGGATAGGCCACTGCGCAAGGCAGCAACCAGGGAATTGGTGGTGCCCAGGTCAATCCCGACCGCCAGGCGACGCTGGTGCGGTTGAGGGCTTTGGCCGGGTTCGGCGATTTGCAGTAGGGCCATGGTAATCAGGTCTTATCTGTCTATCAGGCGTGCATCACGGGCAGCACACGGGGTTAATCGTCGAGGCGCTCTTCTAGCTGGCGCACTTCGTAGGTGAGCTTGTCGAGGAACTGCATGCGCCGCATCAGGCGTTCGGCCTGTTCACGTTGCGCTGCATCATCCCAACAGGCTGCGAAGCTTTCGTTGAGCTCATCCTGGGCCGTTTTCAGACGACGCTTGAAGACTGCGATACCCGCCAGGTCTGCTTCGTCCTGCAAGTCTTCGAGCTCTTCGCGCCACTGCATCTGCTGCATCAGGAAGTCGGGATCGTGCACCGTGACTTCAAGAGGCAACTCGCCCCCTCTCATCGCAAGCAGGTAGCGTGCGCGTTTGGGCGGGTTTTTCAGGGTCTGATAGGCTTCGTTGAGGCTGGCCGATTGCTCCAGCGCCAGGCGTTGCTCACGCTCGGAAGCGTCAGCGAAGCGGTCCGGATGCACCCCACGCGCCAATTCTCGGTAGCGCGTGGCAAGCTGGTCGAGGTCCAGCCGAAAACTTGGCTGCAGCTCGAATAAAGCGAAATGACAAGGAGTACCCACGAATAGCCTCAGATGTTGAAGCTTTCGCCGCAGCCACACTCACCGCGTACGTTGGGGTTGTTGAACTTGAAGCCTTCGTTCAACCCTTCCTTGACGAAATCGAGCTCGGTGCCGTCCAAGTAGGTCAGGCTTTTAGGGTCGATAATCACTTTCTCGCCGTGACTTTCGAACACCTGGTCTTCCGCAACCACCTCGTCGACGAACTCCAGCACATAGGCAAGGCCGGAACAGCCCGTGGTGCGAACACCCAGACGAATCCCCTCACCTTTACCGCGCCCATTCAGGGAGCGGCGAATGTGCTGCGCAGCCGCTTCTGTCATGCTGATAGCCATCGTTGACTCCTTACTCGTCGCCAAATGCTTAGATCAAGCCTTTCTTCTGCTTGTAGTCGCGAACGGCCGCCTTGATAGCGTCTTCAGCGAGCACGGAGCAGTGGATTTTCACTGGCGGCAGAGCCAGTTCTTCGGCCAACTGGGTGTTGCTGATGGTGACAGCCTCATCCAGGGTCTTGCCTTTCATCCATTCGGTCGCCAGCGAGCTGGAGGCGATGGCCGAACCGCAACCGTAGGTCTTGAACTTGGCGTCTTCGATAACGCCAGCGTCGTTGACCTTGATCTGCAGGCGCATTACGTCGCCGCACGCTGGGGCGCCGACCATGCCGGTGCCGACGTCTGGGTCTTCCGCGTCCATCTTGCCGACGTTACGCGGGTTTTCGTAGTGGTCGATGACCTTTTCGCTGTAAGCCATGGTACTGAATCCTCACTCATCAGGGCCGCTCTGGAACCCTGTAGAAACGCCTGCGTTTTCCGCCACGTTCCTACAGAGCTTGGGTGGCGGCTTCTATATTTAGTGTGCCGCCCACTCGATCTTGGAAATGTCGACACCGTCTTTGTACATGTCCCACAGCGGCGACAAGGTACGCAGTTTATTGACGGCTTCGCAGACCTTCTGCGCCGCGTAGTCGACTTGTTCTTCGGTGGTGAAGCGACCGAACGTAAAGCGGATGGAGCTGTGCGCCAGTTCGTCGTTGCGGCCCAGGGCGCGCAGTACGTACGAAGGCTCAAGGGAGGCCGAGGTGCAGGCCGAACCGGACGAAACGGCCAGGTCCTTGAGCGCCATAATCAGCGACTCGCCTTCGACGTAGTTGAAGCTCAAATTCAGGTTGTGCGGTACACGAGCGGTCATGCTGCCGTTGATGTACAGCTCTTCAAGGTTCTCGACCTGCTTGTAGAAGCGGTCGCTCAGGGCCTTGATGCGTACGTTTTCGGCAGCCATGTCTTCCTTGGCCACACGGAAAGCTTCGCCCATGCCGACGATCTGGTGGGTCGCCAGGGTGCCCGAACGCATGCCGCGCTCGTGACCGCCGCCGTGCATGGTGGCTTCGATACGCACACGTGGCTTACGGCTCACGTACAGGGCGCCGATACCTTTAGGGCCGTAGGTCTTGTGGGCAGAGAATGACATCAGGTCGACTTTCAGCTTCGACAGGTCGATATCGACCTTGCCAGTGGACTGAGCGGCGTCGACGTGCAGCAGCACACCTTTGGAGCGGGTCAGCTCGCCGATGGCCGCGATGTCGTTGATGGTGCCGATTTCGTTATTCACGTGGATCACGGAAACCAGGATGGTGTCTTCACGCAGCGCGGCTTCGATCATGGCCGGGGTGACGATACCGTCGGTGGTTGGTTCGAGGTAGGTGACCTCGAAACCTTCACGCTCCAGTTGGCGCATGGTGTCGAGGACAGCCTTGTGCTCGATCTTGGTGGTGATCAGGTGCTTGCCTTTGCTCGCGTAGAAATGCGCGGCGCCCTTGATTGCCAGATTGTCGGACTCGGTAGCGCCGGAGGTCCAGACGATTTCGCGCGGGTCGGCGTTAACTAGGTCGGCGACTTGGCGACGAGCGTTCTCGACCGCTTCCTCGGCTTTCCAGCCGAACACGTGGGAACGGGAGGCTGGGTTGCCGAAGTTTCCGTCAACCAGCAGGCATTCGCTCATCTTTTGCGCGACACGCGGATCAACCGGGGTGGTCGCTGAGTAATCAAGGTAAATCGGCAATTTCATGGACTTTCTCCTAAATCAGGCTGGCTGGCGTGCCGTTAGCTCTTCGGCTGTCA
>NZ_NKIG01000035.1:0-62099 GCF_002255865.1 Pseudomonas sp. PGPPP1
GTCCCTATCTGCCGTGGACGTTTGAGATTTGAGAGGGGCTGCTCCTAGTACGAGAGGACCGGAGTGGACGAACCTCTGGTGTTCCGGTTGTCACGCCAGTGGCATTGCCGGGTAGCTATGTTCGGAATAGATAACCGCTGAAAGCATCTAAGCGGGAAACTAGCCTCAAGATGAGATCTCACTGGAACCTTGAGTTCCCTGAAGGGCCGTCGAAGACTACGACGTTGATAGGTTGGGTGTGTAAGCGCTGTGAGGCGTTGAGCTAACCAATACTAATTGCCCGTGAGGCTTGACCATATAACACCCAAGCAATTTGCTGACCTGAAAAGGCACCAGATTGCGGTGTGTGAAGACGAAATGAACCGAAAGTTCGACGTTCACAAAACACCGAAAGCTATCACATACCCAATTTGCTGAAGCGAGACCAACAGGTCACGACTCAGTACCCGAATTTCTTGACGACCATAGAGCATTGGAACCACCTGATCCCATCCCGAACTCAGCAGTGAAACGATGCATCGCCGATGGTAGTGTGGGGTTTCCCCATGTGAGAGTAGGTCATCGTCAAGATTAAATTCCAGAACCCCTGATTGCTAACGCAGTCAGGGGTTTTGTTTTGGGCGATCGGAAAGTGGGCTGAGCACCGACAAATTTGCACAGTTATTTCTGAACCAGACCACTAGAATAGGCACCTAATCATTTTTAGAGTCTGAGCCCTATCTATGCCCGATCCGGTTGATGCCATCGAGGTGTCGGATTTACCACTGGATGACCTGGTGGCATGCCATGAGTGCGACTTGCTGATGCGTAAACCAGTGCTCTCCCTAGGCGAAAAAGCCCAATGCCCGCGTTGCGGTTACGAGCTATACGCTCACCGCCACAACGTCGTTGAGCGAAGCCTCGCCTTGGTGCTGGCTGCGCTGCTGTTGTATATCCCTGCGAACTTTTTGCCCATCATGCAGCTCAATCTACTTGGGCAGTCCTCTGAAGACACCGTGTGGAGCGGCGTTGTCGGTCTATTCGATACGGGCATGCAAGGCGTCGCAGCGGTTGTCTTCCTATGCAGTATGGGCATCCCCTTGCTCAAGCTCATCTGCCAATTGGCAGTGCTCCTCAGCATCCGTTGGAACATCGGGCGCAGTTACGGACTGCTGCTGTACCGCATCTACCATCACATGAAGGATTGGGGGATGTTGGAGGTCTACTTGATGGGCGTCTTGGTGGCGATCGTGAAACTCGCTGACATGGCTTCCATCACCATAGGTCTGGGCCTAGTCTGTTTCATCAGCCTCTTAATGGTTCAAGTGTTACTTGAGGTAGTGATGTCACCTCACCAGATCTGGCAAGCGTTGTCAGGGGAGGATGACCATGCGGGCGATTGATGCAGGCATTTTGATTTGTACCGAATGCCATGAGTTGAACAAACAAGATCCCGACAGCGATGAGCAAGTCTGCACGCGTTGCGGCGCATTGATTCATGCCCGCCGCCCCAATAGCCTCACCCGCACTTGGGCGTTGCTGATCACGGCGGCGATTTTGTACATTCCAGCAAACCTGTTACCCATCATGACCATCAACAGCCTTGGCCAGGGTGATCCCAGCACCATCATGGCCGGCGTGATCCAACTGGTGCAGCACGGGATGTACCCCATCGCCGCGGTGGTGTTCATCGCCAGTATCCTGGTGCCGACATTCAAGCTGGTGGGCATTGGTCTGCTACTGTTCTCGGTGCAGCGCCACCAGCCGTTGTCCGCGCAGCAACGCATTGTGATGTACCGCTTTATCGAATTCATTGGCCGCTGGTCCATGCTGGATATCTTCGTGATCGCCATCCTGGTGGCGGTTGTAAACTTTGGGCGACTTGCCAGCGTCGAGGCCAATCTCGGCGCTGCAGCGTTCGCCAGTGTGGTGATCTTGACGATGCTTGCCGCAGTAACTTTCGATCCCCGACTGATTTGGGATAACACGGAGTCGGACGACGACCATGAGTGATTTGCCTAAAGCTAAAACCCGCCCGGCCTCCAATTGGTCGGCCATTTGGGTATTGCCCCTGATTGCCCTGATTATCGGCGGCTGGTTGGGATGGCGCGCCTATACCCAGCAAGGTATCGAGATCCAGGTGCGCTTTGAAAGTGGTGAGGGTATCCAGGTCAACAAGACCGAAGTGGTCTACAAAGGCATGACCGTGGGCAAGGTCAAGGCGCTGGCGTTGGACGACGAAGGCAGTAATCGCGGGGTGATCGCCACCATCGAGATGAACAAGGACGTCGATCAATACCTCAAGACCAACACACGCTTCTGGTTGGTCAAGCCCAGCGTAAGCCTGGCCGGTATCACTGGTCTGGAGACGCTGGTCTCGGGTAACTACATCGCCGCCAGCCCCGGCGATGGCGAGCCCACGCGCAAATTCAAGGCGCTCTCTGAAGAACCACCGTTATCCGACGCCAAGCCCGGCCTGCACCTGACCATCAAGGCCGACCGCCTAGGCTCGCTCAACCGTGGCAGTCCGGTGTTCTACAAACAAATTCAAGTCGGCCAAGTTAAAAGCTACCTGCTCTCCGAAGACCAGAGCACTGTCGAGATCAAGGTCTATATCGAACCGACCTACGCCAGCCTGGTGCGCAAACACACGCGCTTTTGGAACGCTAGCGGCATCAGCATCGACGCCAACCTCTCCGGCGTGAAGGTGCGCAGCGAATCCCTTTCCAGCATTGTCGCCGGTGGTATCGCCTTCGCCACGCCCGAGAACCGCAAGGACAGCCCGCCGACTGACCCGAGCCTGCCTTTCCGCCTCTATGAGGACTTCGATGCCGCGGCGGCCGGCATCAAGGTCAAGGTCAAACTGACTGATTTCGAAGGCCTGCAAGCCGGGCGCACGCCTGTGATGTACAAAGGCATCCAGGTCGGCAGCTTGAAAACCCTGAAGATCGATCCGGACCTGTCCAGCGCCAACGCCGAACTGACGCTCGACCCATTGGCGGAAGACTACCTGGTGCAAGACACCCAGTTCTGGGTGGTCAAACCGTCCATCTCCCTCGCCGGCATCACCGGCCTGGAAGCCTTGGTCAAAGGTAACTACATCGCCATCCGCCCTGGTGACAAAGGCAGTGCGCCCCAACGCGAATTCGTCGCCCGAGCCAAGGCGCCACCGCTGGACCTGCGCTCCCCGGGTCTGCACATGGTGTTGTTCACCGACAACCTCGGCTCCCTGGATGTGGGCAGCCCGATCCTCTACAAACAGGTCAAGGTCGGCTCGGTGCAGAGCTACCAGTTCTCGCGCAAGAACAAGCAACTGGTGATCGGCGTGCACATCGAGAAGGAATACGAAAACCTGGTCAACGGCTCGACGCGCTTCTGGAATGCCAGTGGCGTCACCCTCACGGGTGGCCTCACCGGGGGCATTCAGGTGAAGAGTGAATCCCTGGCCAGCTTGATGGCCGGCGGTATCGCTTTCGAAACGCCTGAGCCAAACGTACCGCTGAAAAAACGCATCCCACGCTTCCGTTTGTTCACCGACCGCGAAGCGGCCAACCAACATGGCACCCTGGTGACCATCAAGGTTGATCGTGCCGACGGCATGCGCCCCGGCACGCCAGTGCGTTTCAAAGGGCTGGACGTGGGCAAGATTGAAAGTGTCGACCTCAGTGCCGATATGCAATCAGTGCTGCTCAGCGCCCGCATCACCCAAGTGGCGGACCGCATTGCACGCGTCGGCAGCCAGTTCTGGGTGGTCAAGCCGGAGCTGGGCCTGATGAAAACCTCGAACCTGGAAACCCTGGTCACCGGCCAGTACATCGAAGTGCAGCCAGCGGTGAAAAACGCCGGTCCGCAAAAGAGCTTCGTGGCACTGGATGAGCCGCCGAAGGCCGTTCATCAGGAGGAAGGCCTGAGCCTGACACTCAGCGCTGCACGCCGCGGCTCGTTGAAGGAAGGTGTGCCGGTGACTTATCGTGAAGTCACCGTCGGTAAAGTCACCGGCTACGAGCTGGGCCAGACGGCTGACCGTGTGCTTATCCACATCCTGATCGAGCCTAAATACGCGCCGCTGGTACGTAGTGGCAGCCGATTCTGGAACACCAGCGGTTTTGGTCTCGACTTCGGCCTGTTCAAAGGCGCGACGGTGCGAACTGAATCCCTGGAGACGTTGGTCGCCGGTGGTATTGCCTTCGCTACCCCCGACGGTGAGCGCATGGGTAATGCCGCACGGCCGCAGCAGACGTTCCCACTGTTTGACAAGTTTGAAGATGAGTGGCTGACCTGGGCGCCCAAGATTCCACTGGGTAAGTAAACCGAGTCGCGCCGTTCGCGAGCAAGCCCGCTCCCACATTAGTCCGCGTATATCCTGGGGAATGCGGTCAAATGTGGGAGCGGGCTTGCTCGCGAAGAGGCCGGAACAGGCAACAAAAAAGGCCCCTGGATTCTCATCCAGGGGCCTTTTGCATTTCAGCCGAAAAAATCAGACCTCATCCAACTCCGGCTCATCCGCCTGCACATTCACCGTCGCCTTCACCACATCATGACGACGAATGTACTTCCAATCCGCCTCATCGATGTAGATCCCGTTCGGCCCGCTGCCGCCTTCCAGGTCGATCGCCACTTGGGCAGACACCTGCGGCTTCACGCTGGCCAGGATCGGCACAAAACCCAGCTGCAAACTGGTTTCCAGCAACGCCGCCTGGTTCTTCTCGTCGATGTCCGCTGCCTCGTCGAGGTAGTACGGCAAACGCACACGCCCGGCTTGGTCGCGGTCCATCAAGTGCAGCAACAAGTACATGTTGGTCAGCGCTTTGATGGTCATAGTGGTGCCGTTGGACGCGGCGCCGTCGATGTCGGTGTGAATCACCGGCTGGCCGTGCACCTTGGTGATCTCGAACGCCAGCTCGAACAAGTCCTTGAGGCCCAACTGGTTATGGTTGGCGGCCACGAGGCGGGCCAGGTATTCCTTGGCCTCTTCGTTCTTGTTGTCCTGTTCGGCGCTTTGGCTGAGGTCGAACACCGACAGGGTTTCGCCTTCTTCATACTGACCGGCACTGTGGATGATCTGGTCGATATGCTTGAGGGCTTCCTTGTTCGGCGCGAGCACGATGCGAAAGCTCTGCAGGTTGGACACCTGGCGCTTGTTGATCTCGCGGTTGAACAAGGCCAGCTGATGCTCAAGGCTGTCGTAGTCGCTGCGGATGTTGCGCAGGGTGCGCGCAATATCGGTCACCGCCGCACGCCGCGCCTTGCCCAAGGTCAGCGCTTCATCGGTACGGTGCGCGTAGGCGTTGATCAGCAGTTGCAGGCGACGCTCAACGTCATCCTCGCTGTCGAACTTGGCCACGCCCTTGAGGCGCACCTGGGCATACAGCGCTTCGATCTGGCCATCAGCGCGCAACAACCCTTGCCAGCTGTCCTGATAGTCATTGAGCAGCGGTAGCAGGTTGTCCATGGAGTCATCGACCGGGTCCATGAACGGCGTGCCGAACGGCAAGTCCGCCGGCAGCAGCTGGCGACGGCGCAGTGCGTCATCCAGCGTGCGTTGCTTGGCTTCCATATCGCCGATCTGACGGCCCACCAGTTGCAGCTTGGCTGACAGCTGCTGGACGCGTTCAGTAAACGCATCACTGGAGCGTTTCAACTCATCCTGGGCCGCTTCCATCTGTGCCAGGTTTTCCAGCTTCTCGCCTTCTTCCGCACTCAGGGTTTGCGCACGACGGAAGTCTTCCAGCGCCTTTTGCGCGTCCAGCACTTGCTGGTACAGCGCTTCGGTCTGGGTCTTGCTCGCCGCACGGTCAGAGGCTACGGCCTGCTGAGTCTTGAGCTGCTTGAGTTCTTTTTCCAGGCGCTCTTTCTGGTCGCGCAATGCTGCGCGATCCGCCAAGGCCTGCAATGCCGGCGGTTCGATGTGGGAGATGTCGATGGACAGCCCTGGCACTTCAAAACGCTCGCCCTTGAAGCCATCGAGGATCTGCTCCAGGGATTTAACCCACTGGCCATCTTCGTCCAGCGTGATGCCATGCTCGCCCAATGGCAGGCTGAACAACGAACTGTTGAACAGACGCATCAGACGCTCGACATCCTGCTGTGAGAATTCTTCCCGCAGTTTGGCGTAGCTGTTGTTATCCGCGTGATCAAGTTGCTGCTTGACCGACTTCAAACGTTTTTCCAGGTCGCGCAAGCGCTCGTCCAAGTCTTCGGCGCTGAACTGTCGCGACTGCGCCAGGGCGCCCGCCAGTTCATCGTGCGCGTCCTTGGCGGCCAGCAGTTGCTGCTCCAGAACCTTCACGTCATCCACCAACGCAAAGCGATGCTTGAGTACCGACAACTCGCCCAACCAACGTTGAATGCCGCTGATTTCCCGCTCCAGGCGCATCAGCTCCTGGGTGCCGCCACGCTGATCGTTCTGCAGTGCGTCCTGCTCATTGCGGTAGTGCTCGGCCTGGATGGTCAGCTCTTCCTTGCGTGCACTGGCGTAGTCCGACCAAGTGCCCAGCAACGAATCGAGCAACGGCGACAGGCGATGCAACTTGCCGCGCAATACGTCGCGCAAACGCACGCCATTGGCCAGCGCTTCAACCAGCGGGCCAGCGGCGACCAGCGAGTTGTAGTCCTGCTCCATGCGTCGTACGTCACGGAAAGCTTCTTCACACGCCGCGATGTAATCCACGCTACCGGAACGCAGGCTGTGTTCGAACGCGTCGAGGAACAACTGCTTGAGTTTGGCCGCGGTGATTTCGCGCATGTGCAGCAGGTTGATAAACAGCGCGCGGAAGGTCTTCAGGCTCTGCTCGCTGGTGGAGCGCAGCGGGATCAACGTCAGGTCCAGCGGGATCGACGTGTGGCCGCCCACCAGCAAACGACGCAGTTCATCCGGCTTGAGTTCGTAGGCTTTCAGGCCTTCGCGCTCCAAGTTGGTGAACAGCTCTTTCTGGCGCAGGCAGGTGTCGTTCTTCTGGTAGTGGGCCAGGTCGAGCTTGCCGGCGTAGGCAAAGAACTGGTGGCCAAAGCCGCCGCCCGGGCCGCGACCAACCACGCCGATCACGTGCGGGCCGTGGGGCAGGGACACTTCCACGAGGATGTAGCTGGTGTCGGTGGCAAAGTAGAAGCGACGCGACTGTTCCAGGGTGTACTTGCCGAAACTCATGTCCGACATGCGCGCCAGAATCGGGAACTGCAAGGCGTTGATCGACGCGGACTTGCCCAGGTTGTTCGCGCCATATACCGACAGCGGCTCTTCCAGCGGGAACAATCCCAGGCTGTAGCCAGCAGTGTTCAATAGGGCGAAGCGGCGGATGCCGTAGCGTTCCTTGCTCATGCGTCGGTCTCCTGTTCTTCGGCAATGGCACGGGCCAGGGCGTCTTCTTCGCTTTCGTCTTCAAAGTCGCTCAAGTCCAGCGGGTCATCGGTCTTCAGCAATTTCTCATCGCTGTCTTCGTCGATGATCACCGGTGCCGGCAGTGGCAACACGCTGTGCACGCTGGCGGCCAAATCGCGGTCCTGCTGTACCGACAGGCACACATCGAGGAAGCGGTGCATGGGCGGCAGGAAGCGGTACACGCCGTTGTCCTCGCTGGCAAAACCCAGTTGGGTCATGCGGCGCATGATCTTTTCTTCGAGTTCTTCCTGGGTCTGCACTTCGGCCTGGATAAATAGGTCGCGGTACTTCTCCAGCAGTGATGGCAGTTCATCGCGGCCCAGGCTACCGCCGTCAAGCACGGCAATCGGGTCGCGGCCTTGATCGGCCAAGTGCTCAACGATGATGAAGGTGAACAACGCCAGGCGCTGGGCCGTCTTGTTCACTTGCGCTGCGGCCACGGCGGTGTCCGGTACGAAGTAGTAGAAGCCCCGCGTATCGCACACCAGTTCAAAACCCAAGGCTTTGAACAATGTGCGGTACTGGTCCTGGAGATTCGACAATTGCGCGTACAGCTCAGGGTCGCGACGGCTGACGTGATAACCCTTGAACAGCTCGCGAAAGATCGGCGCCAGCTGGGACAGTTCGGATAGATCAAGATGCATGAGGGATGCTCGCAGAATTCTCGGCCGCGTCGGAGCTGGCAGGGAGCAGGGCGAAGGAGCGCAGGCTGACCTGATGCTCGTGTGTGTGGTAGTCGCGACGTTCCAGGCGTTCACGCTTGAAGCGTTTTTCGCGGGACAAGCGCGAAAACCAGTACAGCAATTCGTCGGTGGCGCCGTCCGGCTCCTGCTCCAGCAGCCAAGTCATGAGGTCCGGCATCGGCAGCGCATCTTCGCAGCGTTCGAGCATCTCCTTGACCGTGCGCGGCGCACGCTGGGCTTCGCCTTTGTGGGATTTGTGCGCCTTGGGGAAACGTGCCGGTTTCGGCTCGAAATTCGCCAATGCATACACATAAGCTTCCACTTGGCTGGCACTGCCGAGGAAGGTGCTTTGCGGACGGGTAAACATCGGCATTGCGGCCTGTGGCACCGCGTCCAGGCCTTTGCGGCGGATTGCCGACAGGGCCAGCGCCGCGCCACGGGTCACGGCGTTATGCCGGCGCGCTTCTTCACGCAACGGCAACAGCAGTTCGCGGGCATGGCGCAGGGTCAGCTGGGCGCTGGTCTGCATCTCGAGGATGCGCGCGTGGGTGCGCAGCAGCATGTCGTCGTCCACCAGGTGGCCGAGGCGCTGTTGCTCGGTGAGCAGGCGCAGCAGCACGTTTTCCACCTTGCGCACGCCTTGTTCGAAGGCGCCGTCGGCGTTCACCAGTTGGATCATCGGTTCGACGTATTCGTCCCAGGTTGCCAGTACTTCGGCATAACGCTGGCGCAACGGGATCTGCCGGTCGCTGGTCTTGGCGCGGTCGGCCACGGCAGCGAGGGCTTGCTCGTCGTTGGCGAGTTTTTTCAGCACGTCCCGCACGCGCATATCCAGCAGGCGCAGTTGGCGGGCCAGGTCGTGGCCATCACGGATGTCGAAGGCGTCCTGGATATACCCGGCCAGGCGCTCAAGGTGGCGCAGGTAGGCTTCGATTTCCAGGCACAGGCCAAGCCGGTGCTCCTTGCGAAGATAGGCCAGGAAGTCGTGGATCTGTGCGTTGAGCTCGAAACGGTTCGGGCTCTTGGCGACAGGCACCAGGATATCCAGGCGAATCCACACGTCCAACAGGCTGGTGATGTCCTGTGGCGTGCTGTCCAGTTGTTGGGCGGCCAGTTGTGCGCGCAGTTCGCCGAGGCTCAAGGTGCCTTGGTCGAAGTGTTCGCACAGTGGCTCAAGTAAGGCCCAGTGTTCGGCGAGGGCGCGTAGCACGCGCTTGGGTTCGATCATGGGAATGGCCGGTTGGTTGGCGATGAAAAGTCGCGATTGTACTGCATCAGGCGCGGGATTTATCCACAGCCGGTCAGTGCGCAGTGGGCGATTGTTACCGAACAGCGGTAGAATCCCCGCTCTTTAGTTATCCACAAGTGGCCGAGCTGTGCTTATCGAGTCCCGACGTCGCGCTTACTTGACCGCCATGCAGGTGGTCAACTGGCTGCCCCGCACCGAACTGCCGTTTGCCGCACCGTCGCGGCCTGAGCTGCTGGACGCGCTTGAGCCCTATGATGCGTTCGAGCCTTCGGGCGAGGAAGCGGCGGCGCCGGTGGCAGTGGTCAAGACCGAAGCGCCCGTGCGCCCTGTGGTAGAGCGCGCCAAGATCGAAGTGCCGCGCCCGTCGCCGGTGGCCAAGGCTGCCGTGGTTGCCAAAGAGGCGGCCCCGGAGGTCAAAGCCCCGGTCGTCCCGCCGCCGCGCTTTGCCCTGCAGTTGCTGCGTGCCGGGCGCTGCCTGCTGCTGGTGGAATTGCCCACCGGCGAGCGTTTCCAGACCCGCGACCCCGCCTACCTGCTGCTCAAGGACATGCTGCGCGCCGCCGGCCTGCCCGACAGCCCGCAGATCATCGGCGACCCAGTGCGCTGGCCGTTGCTAGTGCGTGGCAACATGGACCAGGGCCCCGAAGCCGCGCGTGATTTTGTGCAAGGTTTTGTCTCGGCGCGCCTGGAAGACGAACCCTGTGTGTGCCTGTGGCTGATCGGCTTGCCCGCCGTGCGTTTTGCCGGCGAAGCCAACGCCGAAGCCTGGTACCGCGAGCTGCAGGTCGAAGGCCTGGGCTCGGTATGGGCCCTGCCGGGCCTGGAATTATTAATGGAAGAGCCACAGCGTAAGGCTGATGTCTGGCAAGCCATGCGCCGGCTGATGGCGCGCTGGAAAACAACTGATGAGTGAGGCTTTATCCTTTCGCCCGATGACCGAGGCCGACCTCGACGCCGTGCTGAAAATCGAATACGCGGCGTTCAGCCACCCTTGGACCCGTGGGATTTTTCTCGATGGGCTGGGCAAGTACCAGATCTGGTTGATGTTCGAGGGCGAGCAACAGGTTGGGCACGGCGTAGTGCAGATCATCCTGGATGAAGCGCACTTGCTGAACATCACCGTCAAGCCGGAAAACCAGGGTCGTGGCTTGGGTCTGGCGCTGCTGGAACACCTGATGTCCCGCGCCTACGCCGCCAGTGCGCGGGAATGCTTCCTGGAAGTGCGTGACAGCAATACCGGTGCGTTTCGCCTGTATGAGCGTTATGGCTTCAATGAAATTGGCCGTCGCCGTGACTACTACCCAGCGGTGGGTGGTCGCGAAGATGCGGTCGTCATGGCCTGCACGCTAGTCGATTGAACACACAGCGCAATGTGAACGCCGATCCCTGTGGGAGCCGGGCTTGCCCGCGATGACGGTGTGTCATTCACCACCGCCATCGCAGGCAAGCCAGCTCCCACAGGGGCAATTTCACAATGCGTTGTGTGGTGTGTCAGCGGTTGCCATCTAACGGGTCAATATCGGCCAATTCCGCCTCATCCAACCCATTCCCGCCGCCAATTTCATCCTCATCAACAATGCTGAGATCATAATCCGCCGGATTATCTTCGCCTTCTTCCCGCGCATCGCGCGCGCCGTCTTCATGGATCAGCGTTTCCGGGCTCAAGTCATCATCAGTCGACTCGTGATCATCCGTCGAAGCGCCGGTGAGCCCTGCTTCACGCACCCGTTCGTCGGGCATCAGATGCTCTCGCTCGCGACGCGGGATCTCATCGCCAATCTCGGCCGTCGGCTCCTGCTCGTCAAAATCCAGCTCGCGCATCGAACCCATGCGGTCTTCGTTGTCATCAATGGGCTCGGGTTCTGTCGCACCATAGGGACGTCGTGATTCAGTCATGGCCAATCCTCATACTGTGGGGCTTATAGTGTGTGGACCGGCTGCGTACCCCAAAGATTCAAGCTAATTAATGCTTGTCTATTCGCAGGCTGGGCGTGACCCGGACGGGCGGTTGTCAGTCACAAAACTGCGCATCATTCCTGAGGCTTTCCCTGATGAACGAATTACAAGACCTGCTAGATAACAACGAACGCTGGGCGGATGCGATCAAACAGGAAGATCCCGAATTCTTCGCCAAGCTCGCCCGCCAGCAAACCCCCGAGTACCTGTGGATCGGCTGCTCCGATGCCCGCGTACCGGCCAACGAGATCGTCGGCATGCTGCCGGGTGATCTGTTCGTGCACCGCAACGTGGCCAACGTGGTGCTGCACACCGACCTCAATTGCCTGTCGGTGATCCAGTACGCGGTGGACGTGCTCAAGGTCAAACACATCCTGGTCACCGGCCACTATGGCTGCGGCGGCGTACGCGCCTCGATGCAGGATCGCCAGTTCGGCCTGATTGACGGCTGGCTGCGCACCATCCGTGACCTTTATTACGAAAACCGCGATGTACTGGCCCAATTGCCGACTGAAGAAGAGCGCGTTGACCGCCTGTGCGAGCTGAACGTGATTCAACAGGTGGCCAACGTCGGCCATACCAGCATTGTGCAAAACGCCTGGCACCGCGGGCAGAGCCTGTCGATCCATGGTTGCATCTATGGCATCAAGGACGGCCGCTGGAAAAGCTTGAACACCACCATCAGTGGCTTCGAGCAATTGCCGCCGCAATACCGCCTGCGTCCGCTGGGCGAAGCTTAACGGTCGTGGTACAGGTGCCACTGGTCCAGGTAGCGCAGGCCCTCTGCGTTTATCTGTTCCAATCGGCCTTTGATCCAGCCCCGGCAATTGCGCGTGCGACATTCGCAGGCAAATTGGCGGGGCAGCACATCCGCTGTGGCGGCGTGATCGATCGTCAATAAAGAGCCCGCCGGGATGCGACACAACGACCACAATTCCAGGTAATCGGCATCCAACAGGGTGTTGGGCTCGCACGAATGACTGATCAGGCCGCAAAACCAACAGTCGAATAAGTGGATGTGCGACGAGATCTGAAAGGTGTGCTGGCGCTGGCTTCTGGTCGCAAAGCCAGACACCTTGCTGATGCGCGTCCTGCTGTCGAACGGCAAGCGCGAGCGAATGCCTGTCGCGCGCCCGCTTTGATCATAGACCGCCTGGAAATCAACGGTTGATGGGTAACCGCGATCAATCGACGTCGTGGCAAAAGGGTAAACACAGACCGCAGCGTCGTGGTTAGCCTTATCCATGGCCTGAGTTTTCATCACTCGTCCTGGTTGGGCTGCATCGACTTGTCGATAGTGTCTTACTGCCAGTCTTGCAGCGGATGGGCCCGTCTAAAGACTCGCTGATGTCAAAACCGATTGCTACTGTCAACTATGACAGTAGCAATCGGTTTTTTTTCGTGGGCGTCAAAGCGCCGGTTCGCTGAGCGAAGCTTCTGGGGCGGGGTTCTTCAGTTGTTTGAGCTGCGTTTTGATGGCCGGCATGGCGCATTTGGCGTTTGCCTGTTCCGGGGTCAGGCTGCGCACCGAGGTGTAGAACAACTCACAAGTCTGTTCCTTGCGCGTGACCTGCCAGGTATTCATGCACGCCTTGAGCAATACATTTGGATCGCTTGCGGGTTTCTGCCCCATCCCGGCCTGCCAGCAGGCGGCGCTCAAGTCCTGGCTCATCACTTTTAAACCGGCCTCATCGGCTTTCTGTTCATTACCGTCGTAGGTTGCGGGGTCAGCGGCGTACCAGATGTAACTCGGGTGGTTGGCGCCCAACACCGAAACAGTCTTGCCATCTTCCGGGCTGATTTGTGCCAGGCCGAGTATGCCAACGGTCTGCCCATAGTGTTGTTTGATCCAACTGCGCACCGGCGCGCCGAACGCAACCATCGGCAATGAACCTTTGGGGTGCAGGCTCAGCTCCTTGACCATGCGTGTCTGGTAGTCGGTGAAGTAGCCGTAGACGTTCTCCAGGTCCTTGCCAGCGTTGGAAGGCGCGGCGATGGGAGCGATATCGATGATGGTCTGGAAGGCCGGTGTTTCGGTGGCCGGAATGCCATTGTCGGTCAGCAGGCTGGCCCAGCGGTCGGTGGTAGCCGATTCCAGGTAATCCTGGGCCTGGGTCAGCGAATAATCCGGCGGGAAGTGCAGCAATTCGATGCTTTTACGGTTCTCCAGCGCCATGCCCAGCGGCAGGAACAGGTACCAGTTATAGGCCCACTTGCCGTCACTGTTGAGTTTGCTCGCGCCTTGGTAGGCCAGGTCGGCGGTGTTCAGCAGCGTGGTCAGCGGCTGGCCATAGCTGTCGGGGACGCCGGTGAAGGTTGCCGTGACCTCGCCATCGTGGCTCTTCACGCTGACCTTGGCACGACTGTAGCCGTCACGTTGCAGGCTCTGGTTCAGATAATGCTCGGCGGTCTGCTCCAGCGTCCATGCTCGAAAGCAGATCACGTTGCAATTATTGGGGAAAGCGAACAACTGGGTGACACGTTGCGTGCTACCCAGGGGGACCTCGATATTGGCCTGTACGACCGCACTGGCCAAAAGTGCGGCCAGGGTGAAGGACAACCTGGTCGGTATAAACATGCTTGGTTCCTTGTCAGCGAAAGCCCGTCTGCGCGGGGTGAAAGCCCACCCCTTCACAGTAGCGTCTGACCAGCGAACCCGCGTGCTAAATCGCCCGGCGTGTCGCTATTGGATAAGAAAACCTACACGTCGAACTGCAAGGCATTGCTCAAGTCGCCCATGGGTTTCTGGCCGCGGGCGGTCATGGCGTCGTCACGCTGCTTGAGACCCTCGAGCTTTTCAAGCTGGAACACGCGGGTGATCAAGCGCAGGATCGACGCGGTGTCGTAGACCGTATGGTCCACTGTCCCTTTGCGCGCAAACGGCGACACCACCAGCGCCGGAATCCGCGTGCCAGGGCCCCAGCGGTCGCCTTTTGGAGGTGCCACATGGTCCCACCAGCCGCCGTTTTCATCGACGGTCACGACCACCACCATGTTTTTCCACTGCGGGCTTTCCTGCAGCACCTTCAAGGCGCGAGCGATATGGCGGTCACCCGAGGCCACGTCGGCATAACCGGCGTGCATGTTCAGGTTGCCCTGCGGTTTGTAGAAGCTCACCGCAGGCAGCTTGCCAGCCTGGGCATTGGCGAAGAATTTATTGGTGCTTGCCTCATCACCCAAGCCGCCATCACGCAGGCGCTTGTCACGCTCAGCGCGGTTCTCCGGGCCCTGTTGTTTGAAATAATTGAACGGCTGGTGGTGGTACTGGAAGTTCGGGATCTTCGGAATACCGCCCGAATCCTTGAACTGGTCCAGGGTGGCCTGCCAAGCGCCAGCGTACCAAGCCCAGTCGACGTTCTTTTTCGACAGCTTGTCGCCGATATGTTCGTGGGTTTGCGGCACCAGCACGTTTGGCAGATCGGGCTTTGAGTAGTCCGGGTTTTCCGGGTCGCGGATCCAGGTCGGCCAGTAGGGCGGGGCCAGGGTGTTCACGCCGTAGCCATCCGGGGTCAGCGCACTGGGGCCGAACTGTGGCGCGCCCGTCATGGCGCTGGCCGGGGATTTTTCCAGTGGTTTGAGGCGTGGGTCGGTAGGGTCATCGCTTTGCAGCGTGGCGATCTGCGCCTTGGCCACCGACTGCGCGGCATTCGGGTAAAACGGCGCGGTGGCGCTGATCAGGTACTGGTGGTTGAGAAACGAGCCACCGAAGGCACCCTGGAAGAAGTTATCGCAGAGCACAAATTCCTTGGCCACATCCCACAGGCGCAGGGAATAACGGCTCTGGGCGTAATAGCCCATCACCAGGCCACCCGAATCCGCCCAGGCCACAAAGTTGTCGTTCTTGCCGCCGTTGATCTGCATCTGGTTCTGATAGAACACGTGCCACAAGTCGCGGGTGACCAGGCTCAAGGGCAGGTCCTCGGCGTTTGGGCCCTTGAGGGCGAACGGCGCGTTGGGCAGGTTTTCCTGGAATTGCACTTCGCTGGGGTACGTCACCCCGTCCACGCTTTGCGGGCCGACTTGCAATACACCGCCCCAGGCCGGAGGCAGGGTGGTCAACAGGCTGCCGTCGCGGTCACGTTGCTGGGCGTCTGCTGCGGAAAGGGCCGACAGCGGTTTCTCAACACCAGGGAAATCCGCGAATAGGTTGTTGAAACTGCGGTTCTCGGCGTAGATCACCACCACGGTTTTGACCTGGTCGTGCAGGGCCTTGTCCAGCTCTTGGGGCGTGAGCGGCCGCGCCACCGGTTTGCCCGGTGTCTCATTGGCATTGCCGCAGGCACTCAAGGTCGCGCCGACCCCCAGCACCGCCGCGCCTCCCAGGAAACGCCGACGGCTGGTATCTACTGGCGCTTGGGCTGCGGAATCGGGAGAAGGGCGGTCTTCGTGCTCATCGGTCATTGCGGGGAGTCCCTGGCGAGGTGTTGCAAGATATTTCGCAGGACGGTAGCAATGCAATGTGACGGAACGAAGACAGCTGTTTGATCTAGAGCAGACGCAGTGCCAAGTGACTGCCTGCACGCAGGTACTCCACCTGGGCCGTGAGGGCATCTTTGACGATTGCCTCGCCCGTATCGGTCAGCTCGGCTTTTTTCGCGTCGATGACGCTGGTCTGCAACAACTGCATGGCGACATCCATCGCTTTTTGGAACGCCTTCACGTTGTTATGCAGGCCAAACTCCTTGATAACGGCGGCCATGCGGCGGTCGGCATCGTCTCGCAACGTGCTGTACTCCACGAACGAGACACGGTCGTCCTTGTAAATGTCAGTGAGCATGTCTTCCAGTGATTTGGACAGGGGCGTCATCGGATCTTCCTCGGTGTGCTGTGGATGGCAATCCGAGTCAGGTTAATCAAAGGTGTTGGTGGGGGGAGTCAGGGGTTGTCGTTGTTTGTGATGAGATAAGCCCACGCGCTCGATCAGAATGAGTGCTTTCACCGGGTCGGCATTTCACATACTCAGATGTTGTAGAAGATCAGGCCGGTGAAGCGATGAGCCACATGTGTCTACAGGCGGCCAGCGCTGCTAGACTGCTTCGATAATGGATATCGCTGAGGTGAACCGTGAAACCCTCGACTGCCCTTGATTTACAACGAACAGCTGTCAGAGAAATCGTGGCTCGTTTTCGAATCTCAAATCCTAGAGTTTTTGGATCTGTCCTGCTGGGTACCGATCAAGAAGGCAGTGATCTGGACCTCTTGGTTGATGCTCCTCCGGGGACGACTCTTTTTGATTTGGGTGGGCTTCAGATCGAGCTTGAGGATTTGCTCGGCGTCAACGTCGACTTACTGACTCCCGCCGATTTACCGTTGAAGTTTCGCGCAAATGTACTGGCAGAGGCTCGGCCTGTATGACGTTGAGCCGGCTCGGGGATTATCTGGATCACATCAGACAGGCTGCCAGTGACGCGATCAGCTTTGTCGAAGGGCTGAGCAAAGATGAGTTTTTGGAAGACAGGCGCACTCAGCAAGCGGTTGTGATGAGTCTGATCATTATTGGTGAAGCATCGACCAAAATCATGGACCTGCACCCGGATTTCACCGCGGTTCATGTTCAGATACCCTGGCGCAGCATGCGTGGGATGCGCAATCGGATCGCACATGGTTACTTTGATATCAACCTCGACGTAGTTTGGGACACCATTCAAAGTGCATTACCCGATTTGCTGAAACGCCTTCCTGATTCTCCTGCATGACGCATCTGCTGTAACAACAGATGCGTCATTTTTTGATTACGGCATCACCGGCGGCAAATACTTCAACGTCGTCCCCAACGCCCACAGCAGGAACAACACCAGCGGCGTGTGCACTAGCAACTGCACAAACGAAAAGCCGATCAAGTCCCGCGCCTTCAACCCCAGTACCCCCAGCAACGGCAGCATATAGAACGGGTTGATCAGGTTCGGCAACGCTTCAGCGGCGTTGTAGATCTGCACCGCCCAGCCCAGGTGGTATTGCAGGTCATTGGCCACTTGCATCACGTACGGCGCTTCGATGATCCACTTACCGCCGCCCGATGGAATAAAGAAGCCCAGCACCGCCGAGTACACGCCCATCAACAGCGCATAAGTGTCGTGGGAGGCGATGGAGGTAAAGAAGGTTGAGATATGGTGCGCCAGCGTCTGGCCGTCGCCGCCCTTGACCACGGTCATCAGCGCGGCAATCGAGCCGTACAGCGGGAACTGGATCAGCACGCCGGTGGTGGTTGGCACCGCACGGGCCACCGCATCGAGGAAGCTGCGCGGGCGCCAGTGCAGCAATGCGCCGACCATGATGAACAGGAAGTTATAGGTGTTCAGCCCCGAGATGGCGCTGATCGCCGGTTTGGTCGAGAACTCGTGGAACAACCAACCGGCCGCCAGCAATGCCAGCAAAATCGTCAGCAGCGGGCTGTGCTCCAGCCATTCACCAGGACGAGTCGGCGCATGGATCTTGGGCAAGTTGAACGCCGGGTCGACGCCACATGCCTTGGCATCACGCGCGCTGTTCGGGCCGGGCGCGGTGGCGTAGGCGATGATCAGCGACACCACAATCAGTGCCAGCAACAGCACGCCCGATTGCCACAGGAAGATCGTGTCGGTGAACGGGATCACCCCGGTGATCGACAGGATCGACGGCGGCAGGCTGGCCGGGTTGGCCTGCAACTGCGCGGCCGACGATGACAACCCCAAGGCCCACACCGCACCGAGGCCCAAATAGGCTGCGGCACCGGCAGCGCGGTAATCCATGCGCAGATCCGTACGACGCGCCAACGCGCGCACCAGCAAACCGCCGAACACCAACGACAGGCCCCAGTTCAGCAAGGAGGCGACCATGGAGATCAACGCCACCCACGCCACGGCGGAGCGGCCGTTCTTGGGGATACGCGCCAGGCGATCAATCAGTTTCACCGCAGGCGGCGAGCTGGCGACCACATAACCGCCGATCACCACAAAGGCCATCTGCATGGTGAACGGGATCAAGCTCCAGAACCCATCACCAAAAGCCTTGGCGGCCTCGGTCGGTGCTGCGCCCATGCCCAGGGTCGCCACGGCGACAATGATCACGGCGAGGGCGGCAAACACCCAGGAGTCAGGAAACCAGCGTTCGGCGAAGTTGGAGCAGCGCAGGGCAAAGCGGGCATAGCGGCTTTCTTCGATAGCATCGGCCACGAGTCATTCCTCTTATAGTTATTAGGGGGCAGGCAGTTTTCCGGCATGTTCCGCTACGCTCCTTGATATGGGAATGCAGTTATCTTCATCGATCCATGAGGAAAACAAATATATCTGTCGCGATTGCCATCATCCTGCTCAGCTCATAACCTGCACGCCATTTTGTTTGTCTGCCGAGCCTCACCATGACTGCCACCTTTTCCCCACAGGCGCAGCGTTTTTCCCGCTCCGACTACAAAACCCTGGGCCTGGCCGCCCTGGGCGGCGCGCTGGAAATCTACGACTTCATCATCTTCGTATTCTTTGCGCTGACCCTCAGCCAACTGTTTTTCCCTCCGGAAATGCCCGAGTGGCTGCGCTTGCTGCAAAGCTTCGGCATCTTCGTCACCGGTTATCTGGCACGCCCATTGGGCGGCATCCTGATGGCGCACTTCGCCGATCACCTTGGGCGCAAGCGCGTATTCAGCCTGAGCATCCTGATGATGGCGTTGCCCTGCCTGCTGATCGGGATCATGCCCACCTACGCGCAAATCGGTTATTTCGCACCGCTGATCCTGCTGGTGCTGCGTGTATTGCAAGGTGCCGCCGTGGGCGGCGAAGTGCCCAGCGCCTGGACCTTCGTCGCCGAGCACGCGCCAAGGAGCCATCGCGGTTACGCGCTGGGTTTCCTACAGGCGGGGCTGACTTTCGGCTACCTGCTCGGCGCAGTGACCGCCACGCTGCTGGCGCAAGTCTTTACGCCTGCCGAGATTCTCGACTACGCCTGGCGCTTGCCTTTCCTGCTGGGCGGCGTGTTCGGCGTGATCGGCGTATGGCTGCGGCGCTGGCTCAGCGAAACCCCGGTGTTCCTCGAAATGCAGGCCCGCCGCCAAGCCGCCGCCGAAATGCCACTGCGCACCGTATTGCGCGACCACCGCGCCGTGCTGCTACCGGCGATGATCCTCACCTGCGTACTCACCTCCGCCGTGGTGGTGCTCGTGGTCATCACCCCGACCATGATGCAAAAAACCTTCGGCATGAGCCCCAGCCACACCTTCGCCTTGAGTGCGCTGGGTATTGTGTTCCTGAATATCGGCTGCGTTCTTGCCGGCCTGCTGGTGGATCGCATCGGTGCTTGGCGCGCAGTGTTGGTCTACAGCCTGTTGCTGCCAGTGGGAATTGCGGTGTTGTACGCCAGCCTGATCAGCGGTGGTATCTGGCTGGGCGCGGCGTATGCCGTGGCGGGCTTGAGTTGTGGGGTGGTGGGCGCGGTGCCGTCGGTGATGGTCGGGTTGTTTCCGGCGCCGGTGCGGGTGTCGGGAATTTCCTTTACCTACAACATTGCGTACGCGCTGTGGGCGAGTACCACGCCACTGCTGTTGATTGCGCTGATGCCGACCAGCCCGTGGATTTGCGTGGGCTATTGCCTGGTGATGGGGGCGGTGGGGGTGATGAGTGTGGCGCTGTTTGGTAAGCGCCACACCTTGGCAGCCTAGGTTTACGTCAGGAAGTGCCAGAGCAGCAGCGTACCCACCAAGCCGACCACTGAAACGATGGTCTGCAGCACCGACCACACCCAGATCGTCTGCTTCAGCTGCAGGCCAAAGTACTCACGCACCATCCAGAAGCCGGCGTCGTTGACGTGGCAGAAGAACACCGAGCCTGCGCCAATGGCCAGCGCTACCAATGAACTTTGGGTGGCGGCCAGCCCCATCATCATTGGCGCGAGGATGCCCGCGGTCGTGGTGGTGGCGACGGTGGCCGAGCCGGTGGCCTGGCGCAGGGCGACGGCGATCAGCCACGCCAGCAGCAGGTACGGCATGTGCGCGCCTTCGGCGACTTTGCTGATGGTTTGACTCACGCCCGCGTCCAGCAGGGTTTGCTTGAGTCCGCCGCCGGCGCCGATGGTCAGCAGCAACACGGCGATGGGGGCGAGGGCTTTGCGCAGGGTGTTGCCAACGTCGCTACGCGGCATGCCGGCGGCCCAGCCCAGGCAGATCACGGCAGCGATCACGGCCAGGCCGAGGGCGATCAGCGGTTCACCAAGGAATTTCAAGGTCAGCGCCACTGGGCTTTCCGGCGACATGGCGACTTTGGCCAAGGTGCTGCCGAGCATCAAAATCACCGGCAGCAAGATGATCAGCAACGACACCGCAAAACTCGGCTGGCGCGGTGCCTTGGGCGGTGCGCTGAACAGCGCGCCGATGTCGGCTGGTTCATCTACGTGCAGGCGCTTGGACAGCCAGTTGCCGTAGATCGGGCCCGCCAGTATCACTGCCGGCACCGCCAGGCAGAAGCCCAGCAACATGGTCAGGCCCAGGTCGGCGTGCAACGCGCCCACCGCAATCAACGGCCCTGGGTGCGGAGGCATCAGGGCGTGCAGCGTGGTCATGCCGGCCAGTGCGGGAATGGCGATTTTCAGCAGCGGTTGGTTCGAGCGCTTGGCCATCACAAAGATGATCGGCACCATCATCACCAGGCCCACTTCGAAGAACAGCGGCAGGCCGATCACCATCGCCACCAGCGCCATCACCCACGGCAAGGACTTGCCCTTGCCCAGCCCGAGCAACGTGGTGGCGATGCGGTCGGCAGCACCGGACTCTGCCATCAGCGCGCCAAGCATCGAGCCCAGGGCAATGATGATCCCGGCCTCGCCGAGGATCGCCCCCGCGCCTTTGCTGAAGGCCTTGGCCACTTCTTCCGGTGGCAGCCCGGCGCCGACGCCGGCGATGAAGGTGCCGATCAGGATCGACAGAAATGGCGGTAATTTGGTCGCGCTGATCAGCACGATGATGCTGGCGATGGCCAGCAACACGCAAAACATGAGACGGGTGTCGTGAACCATCCACGCGGCAGTCGATAACTCCAAAGCGGGACTCCTTATCGAACAGGTAGGGGAATTTGTTTCTTTTTGTTTCCTGCTCGAAAAGCATACCTGATCCCGCACTGGCCAAGTGCCGGTGTACCGTTTTGGTGCGATCAGCGGTAGTCGTCGCCAACGCCCGCCGCAGAGCCATTGCTGTCGTATTTGTAATCTTCCCTCCACCGCCCTGATAAGTCGCGAACGCTACATTGCCCCGGCTTCGACTTCATGGCCTGGAACTCTCGTTATGGCAATTTCCGTTAGAAACCTCCTTGTGGCGACGCTGCTCTGGGTGACCGCCAGTGCCGTTCAGGCACAAACACTGACCCTCGATACAGCCCTGCAAAACGCATTTGCCAACAACCCCGAGCTGGCCGCAGCCCGCTGGGAAATCGATATCGCTGAGGGCGGTCGCCAGCAGGCCGGTTTGATCCCCAACCCGGTGGTCTCCTGGGATGCCGAAGACACTCGCCGTGATAGCCGCACTACCACGATCAAACTCAGCCAAACGCTTGAACTGGGCGGCAAACGGGGGGCTCGCATCGACGTGGCCACACGCGCCCAGGATGCCGCCGCATTGACCCTGGAGCAGCGCCGCAATGGCTTGCGCGCCGACGTAATCGACAGTTATTACGCGGCCCTGCGTGCCCAGGAACGGCTTGATCTGGCGCAGCGCTCCCTGGCGTTGGCCGAGCGCGGCCTAGTCGTTGCCAACGGTCGCGTCAGCGCAGGTAAGTCATCGCCCGTAGAGGCCACACGCGCTCAGGTGCAACTCTCGGAAATACGCCTGGAACTGAACCGTGCGCAGATTGGCCTCACCGATGCCTATCGTCGCCTGGCCGCCAGCACCGGCAGCGCCACGCCGGACTTCCAGGCAGTCGCGTCACAACGTGAGTCCACTCCAGTCCTGCCAGCGGCGGCGCTACTGTTGGCGCGCCTTGAACAAACTGCCGAGTTGCGCCTGGCCGAACTGCAGGTCTTGCAGAACGAGGCCAGCGTAGGCCTGGAAAAAGCCCAGCGCATTCCCGATCTCGATGTGTCTATCGGCAGCCAATACGACGCCAGCGTGCGTGAGCGGGTGAACGTGGTGGGCGTGTCGATGCCCATCCCGTTGTTCAACCGCAACCAGGGCAACGTGCTCGCCGCCAGCCGTCGCGCCGACCAGGCGCGCGACCTGCGCAATGCCGCCGAGCTGCGCCTGCGTACCGAAACCCGACAAGCACTGGACCTGTGGCAAACCGCCAATACCGAGGTGCGTGCGTTCAACCAGCAGATCCTGCCGGCGGCACAAAACGCAGTCGACAGCGCTACCCGTGGCTTCGAAATGGGCAAGTTCAACTTCCTCGACGTGCTCGACGCCCAGCGCACCCTGATCGCGGCCCGCACCCAATACCTCACGGCGACCGCCCAGGCCACCGACGCCTGGGTGCGCATCGAACGGATCTACGGCGACCTCGCCCGGTTTTGATTTCTCCAGGAGTGACCCATGAATAAACCACACGGCGTGGCGCTTGCCATCGCCTTGAGCCTGATGCTGTCTGGCTTTGCAAAGGCCGATGAAGATGAAGGCGAACTCGAGCTCACCGAACAGCAGATCCAGGCCGCCGGCATTCAACTGGCCCAGGCCCAACCGCGCACGCTCAGCACGATGCTGACGCTGCCGGGAGAGGTGCGGTTCGACGAAGACCGCACCTCGCACATCGTGCCCCGTGCGGCCGGTGTGGTGGAGGCGGTGAAGGTCAATCTCGGCCAGTCGGTAAAGAAAGGTGAGCTGTTGGCGGTGATCGCCAGCCAGCAGATTTCCGACCAGCGCAGTGAGTTGGCCGCCAGCGAACGCCGGGTCGAACTGGCGCGCACCACCTTCCAGCGTGAGCGTCAGTTGTGGCAGGACAAGATCTCCGCCGAGCAGGATTACCTGCTGGCGCGCCAAACCCTGCAAGAAGCCGAAATCGCCTTGAACAACGCGCGCCAGAAAATGAGCGCCCTCAGCGGTAGTGCCGTCTTGGTCGGCGGCAATCGCTATGAACTGCGCGCGCCGTTCGCCGGTGTCGTGGTGGAAAAACACCTGGGCGTCGGCGAAGTGGTCAGCGAAACCAGCAACGCCTTCACCCTCTCCGACCTGTCCCAGGTGTGGGTCACCTTTGGCGTGTTCCCCAAAGACTTGAACAAAGTGCGCGTCGGTAAAACCGTGAAAGTCACTTCCACCGAAATGGGCACCGACGTGCGTGGCAGCGTGGCCTACGTCGGCAGCCTGCTGGGTGAACAGACGCGGACCGCCACGGTGCGCGTGACGGTGCCCAACCCCGATGACGCCTGGCGCCCCGGCTTGTTTGTCAGCGTGCAACTGGCCACCGACACCTACCAGGCCAAGGTCACCGTGCCCCAGGCCGCGATCCAGACCATCGAGGACAAACCCTCGGTGTTCGAGCGTACCGAGCACGGTTTTGTCACGCGCCACCTTGAGTTAGGCGTGAGCGAGGACGGCTACGTCGAAGTGCGCCAGGGCCTCGACGCCGGCGCGCAGGTGGCCACGGTTGGCAGCTTCATCCTCAAGTCCGAACTGGGTAAAGGCTCGGCCGAGCACGCCCATTGATCCTGCGAGTGATTCCCCATGTTTGAGCGCCTTATCCAATTCGCCATCGAGCAGCGCATCATCGTGCTGCTGGCGGTGCTGTTGATGGCCGGAGTCGGCATTGCCAGCTATCAAAAGTTGCCCATCGACGCGGTGCCCGACATTACCAATGTGCAGGTGCAGATCAACTCGGCAGCGGCCGGTTTTTCGCCGCTGGAAACCGAGCAGCGCATCACCTTTCCCATCGAGACCGCGATGGCCGGGTTACCGGGGTTACAGCAAACCCGTTCCCTGTCGCGCTCGGGTTTGTCCCAGGTCACGGTGATCTTCAAGGACGGCACCGACCTGTTCTTCGCCCGTCAATTGGTCAACGAACGCCTGCAAGTGGCCCGCGAACAATTGCCGCCGGGTATCGAAACCGCGATGGGACCGATTTCCACTGGTCTCGGGGAAATTTTCCTGTGGACCGTCGAAGCCGAAGACGGCGCGCTCAAGGAGGATGGCACGCCCTATACGCCGACCGACCTGCGCGTAATCCAGGACTGGATCATCAAACCGCAGCTGCGCAACGTGCCCGGTGTGGCTGAGATCAACACCATCGGTGGCTTCGCCAAGGAATACCAGATTGCCCCTGACCCCAAGCGTCTGGCGGCCTACAAGCTGACCTTGAATGATCTGGTCACGGCGCTTGAGCGCAACAACGCCAACGTCGGCGCCGGGTATATCGAGCGTAGCGGTGAACAGTTGTTGATCCGTGCACCAGGGCAGGTGGCGTCTATCGATGACATCGCCAATATCGTCATCACCTCCTCGGACGGCACGCCGATTCGCGTGCGCAATGTGGCCCACGTCGAGATCGGTCGTGAACTGCGGACCGGCGCGGCCACCGAGAACGGTCGTGAGGTGGTGCTGGGAACGGTGTTCATGTTGATCGGTGAAAACAGCCGAAGCGTGTCCCAGGCGGTGGCAAAAAAACTTGAAGAGATCAACCGTTCGCTGCCAGAGGGTGTGGTGGCGGTCACGGTTTACGACCGTACCAACCTGGTGGAAAAAGCCATCGCCACGGTGAAGAAAAACCTCTTCGAAGGCGCTCTGCTGGTGGTCGCGGTGCTGTTCCTGTTCCTCGGCAATATCCGCGCCGCGTTGATCACGGCAATGGTGATTCCGCTGGCGATGCTGTTCACCTTTACCGGCATGTTCACCAACAAAGTCAGCGCCAACCTGATGAGTCTCGGCGCGCTGGACTTCGGCATTATCGTCGACGGTGCGGTGGTCATCGTCGAGAACGCCATTCGCCGGCTGGCCCATGCGCAACAGCGTCACGGCCGATTATTGACCCGCAGCGAGCGCCTGCACGAAGTGTTTTCGGCGGCCAAGGAAGCGCGCCGCGCACTGATCTTCGGGCAACTGATCATCATGGTGGTGTACCTGCCGATCTTCGCCCTCACCGGGGTGGCCGGGAAGATGTTCCACCCGATGGCGTTCACCGTGGTGATCGCCTTGCTGGGGGCGATGATCCTGTCGGTGACCTTCGTGCCGGCGGCGATTGCGCTGTTCGTCACTGGCAAAGTCAAGGAAGGAGAAAACCTGGTGATGCGCACCGCGCGTCGCGCCTATGCGCCGGTGCTGGATTGGGTGATGGCGCGCCGACCGCTGGTGTTTGGCTTGGCGGTGTTGACCATCGTCGGCTCGGGTTTGGTCGCCAGCCGCATGGGCAGTGAGTTTATCCCCAGCCTCAGTGAAGGCGACTTCGCCCAACAGGCGTTGCGCGTGCCCGGCACCAGCCTGACGCAATCGGTGCAGATGCAGCAGCAGCTGGAAAAAACCTTGATGGCCCAGGTACCGGAAATTCAGCGGGTGTTCGCGCGTACCGGCACGGCGGAAATTGCGTCCGACCCCATGCCGCCGAATATTTCCGACAGCTACGTGATGCTCAAGCCGAAGGACCAGTGGCCCGATCCGAAAAAGTCCCGTGAGACGTTGATCGCCGATATCCAGCGCGCCAGTGCGATTGTGCCGGGCAGCACGTATGAACTGTCGCAACCGATCCAGCTGCGCTTCAACGAGTTGATTTCCGGTGTACGCAGCGATGTGGCGGTGAAGGTGTTTGGCGATGACATGGCGGTGCTGAACAAGACAGCGGGAGAGATCGCCGAAACGTTGCAAAAGCTCAACGGCGCATCGGAAGTGAAGGTGGAGCAAACGTCCGGCCTGCCGGTACTGACGATCAATATTGACCGTGACAAGGCCGCACGGTTTGGCCTGAATGTCGGCGATGTGCAGGACACCATTGCCGTCGCGGTCGGTGGCCGTCAGGCCGGTACGTTGTACGAAGGTGACCGGCGTTTCGATATGGTCGTGCGGTTGTCCGACGCGTTGCGTACCGACATCGACGGGCTGTCACGCCTGTTGATCCCGGTGCCCGGTAATGCGTCCGGCGAGTTGGGCTTTATCGCCTTGTCGCAAGTGGCCAGCCTGGATCTGGTGCTCGGCCCGAACCAGATCAGCCGCGAAAACGGCAAGCGCTTGGTCATTGTCAGCGCTAACGTGCGCGGGCGTGATATCGGCTCGTTCGTGGACGAGGCCGAGGCTGCCATCATCGCGCAAGTGAACGTGCCGGCCGGTTACTGGACCACCTGGGGCGGTCAGTTCGAACAGTTGAAGGACGCCTCCGAGCGCCTGCGCATCGTGGTGCCGGTGGCGTTGCTGCTGGTGTTTGGGCTGTTGTTCATGATGTTCAACAACCTCAAGGACGGGTTGCTGGTGTTCACCGGCATTCCGTTCGCGTTGACCGGTGGGATCATGGCGCTGTGGCTGCGGGATATTCCGCTGTCGATCTCGGCGGGGGTGGGGTTTATTGCGTTGTCCGGCGTAGCCGTACTCAACGGGCTGGTGATGATCGCGTTTATCCGCAACCTGCGTGAGGAGGGGCGTTCGTTGACGGTGGCAATCAACGAAGGCGCGCTGACCCGGCTGCGTCCGGTGTTGATGACGGCGCTGGTGGCCTCCCTCGGGTTTATCCCCATGGCGCTCGCTACCGGCACCGGCGCCGAAGTGCAACGGCCGCTGGCGACGGTGGTGATCGGTGGGATTATTTCCTCGACGCTGCTGACCTTGCTGGTGCTGCCGGCGCTATACCAGTGGGCGCATCGCAAGGAAGAGGAAACACCAACCGAAACAACGTAAACCCACCGGGCAGGCTGCGTACTTCGGCCTGCCCCTGGTGCAGGATCATGATCGAACGCACGATGGCCAGCCCCAGGCCGGTGCCGCCTTCGGTGCGGGCGCGGCTGCTGTCGACGCGGTAGAAGCGCTCGAACAGGTGCGGCAGGTGGTGCGCTTCGATGCCGGCGCCGGGGTTGCTGACCGATATCGAGGCGTGGCCGTCATAGGCTTCCACCAGCAGCGAAATATGCGCGCCCTGCGGGCTGTGGCGGATGGCATTGGACAGCAGGTTGGAGAGAGCGCGCTGGATCATCAGGCGGTCACCGTGCACCTGGGCATCGCCACTGAGGGTCAGGCTCAGTTGTTTGTCCTCGGCGCTCAGGGCGAACAGTTCCATCACCCGCTGCGCTTCATCTGCCAGCGACACAGGCATGAACGAAGCCCGTGCCGCCGGGTGGCTGACCTGGGCCAGGAACAACATGTCGGAGACGATGCGCGCCAGGCGCTCCAGCTCCTCGGTGTTGGACTCCAGCACGGCCTTGTATTCATCGGGCGGCCGCTGGCGCGAAAGCGTCACCTGCGCCTTGCCCATCAGGTTGGTCAGGGGCGCGCGCAATTCGTGGGCGAGGTCGTCGGAAAACTGCGAAAGCTGCTGCACCCCCGCGTCCAGGCGCTTGAGCATTACGTTGAAACCTTGCGCCAATTCGCCCAGTTCAAAGGGCAGGTTATCAACCGCCAAGCGATGGGTCAGGTCCTGGGTGGTGACTTTGGCCGCCACTTGGCTGAACTGCTTCAACGGCGCCAAGCCGCGCTGCACCAACCACCAGGCGCCCATGCCGATCAGGATCAACAGCATCGGCAAGGCGATCACCGTGGCGCGCAGGTAGGCACTGAGCAAAGCCTGGTCGTCCATGCGGTCGAGGGACAGCAACACGCGCACCCGCTCGCCACTGGCCAGGCGCATCAGGCTGGAGGCGCTGAGCACCTGATTGCCGAAACTGTCTTCCCAATTGAGGTAACCCAGGGTTTCCCGGTGGGCATAAGTGGTGAGCAACGGCTCTTGTGGTTTAGCGCCAACGCTCAGCAACACCCTGTCATCGGGCGCAGTGGCGACGATGGTCAGGTAGAAGTTGTCGTGGCCCATCACCAGGTCCATCAGCGCATGCGGGCGCGCACGAATGGCGCGGGTGTCGAGGCCTTGCGCCAAGCTGTGCTGGATCTGCTCCATTTTGCTTTCCAGGCCCTTGCGCGCGAGTTTTTCCAGCTCAAAGGTCAGGGCCAGATAGGCCAGGGTCGCCAGCAACACCACCAGGCCGGCGCCCATCAGGCTGACGGTCAGCCCCAGGCGCATCGACAAGCTGCTGGTCTTCATGGGCGCGCCTCCAGCACGTAGCCTACGCCGCGAATGGTGTGGATCAACTTGACCTCGCTCTGGTCATCCACCTTGGCCCGCAGGCGGCTGATGGAGACTTCCACCACATTGGTGTCGCAATCGAAATTCATGTCCCACACCAGGGAGATGATCTGCGTGCGGGTCATCACTTCGCCGGTCTGGCGCATCAACACCTGGAGCAGGGCGAATTCCTTGGTGGTCAGGTCGATCCGCCGGCTGCCGCGATAGGCGCGATGGCGGCGCGGGTCCAGTTCCAGGTCCGAGACACGGAACACATCCGGCTGCGGAATATGTTCACTGCGGCGCAACAGGGTGCGCACCCGAGCCAGCAGTTCGGGAAACTCGAAGGGCTTGACCAGGTAATCATCGGCGCCCATGTCCAGGCCCTTGATCTTGTCGTCCAGTCGGCCGCGTGCCGTGAGCATCATCACGCGTTGGCTGCCGGTGCGGCGCAAGTGGTCCAGCACTTCCCAGCCATCCTTGCCGGGCAGGTTGACGTCAAGGATCACCAGTTCGTAGGCGTGTTGCCCGGCCAGGTGCAGGCCGTCGATACCGTTGGCAGCGCAGTCGACCACATAGCCGCTTTCACTGAGGCCTTGTTGCAGGTAGGCCGCGGTTTTTTGCTCGTCCTCGACCACAAGGATACGCATGGGGGATTTACCTTTTTCGAAAAGAGAAGGGGGGATCCATTTCCTTATGGAAGGTGTTGTTGGGGGAGTCGGGAAAGTCTGAACCGTGAAGTGACTTCAAGGTCAACTGCGACCATCGGTCGCAACTAAGCGAGCACAAAAAAAACGCCCCAATGGGGCGTTAAAAATCCATCTCTTTCCAAAGGAGCTACACAAAAGCTTCAGAGATGAATGTGCTCGGTGTTGCAAGTTGAAGCCAGTGTACGAAGTTCAACTTAACGAGAAGGTGAGGCCAATATTACAGTTTTGATAACAGGCTATTTGTGAACAGATGTTAGTTAAACGCGACCGAATGTAATGACTCACAAAACTGCCAGCGGGTATTCGGCAATCAGGCGTACTTCTTCCAGGTCTGACTCAAACGCGCTGGAGCGCACCGTGGCCTGGCGCAAGCGCAGGGACAAATCCTTCAAGTGGCCACTTTGCACCACATATTTGGCCTCGATATCGCGCTCCCAGCGACGTTGATCGGTGAGCGGGTCGCCCGCCGCATCGCGGCGCATATACACCGCATTTGCGTTGCTGTAATCCGCGCCGGTGCCCTTGCCGTAGCGGGTCATGAACGACAGACCGGGAATGCCGAACGGCTGCATGTCCAAGTCGTAGCGCACCATCCAGGAACGCTCCTTGGGCGAGTTGAAGTCGCTGTATTGGATCGAGTTGTTGAGGAAGATCGAGTCCGACTGGCGCAAGTAGTCGAAGTCATCATCGCCATTGTTGCGCTGGTGCGACACGGCCACGCTGTGGGCGCCGACCTTGACGCCGAAGCGGGCGCTCCAGATGTTGTTGTCGAACTCGCCGAGCAGTTTTTTGCCTTCGTCCACGGCCTTGTAATAGTTGAAATCGCCGAACAGCGAGACGTCGTCGTTCAGCGGGTAGCTGGCGGCGCTGCCGAAGTAATACTGATCCCACGCATCCTTCAAACGGCTGCTGTAGAGGCTCACGCTGAGGTGTTTGTTTACCGTGTAGTCGCCGCCGAAATAGCCGATCCAGGGCGAGTCGACCTTGCCGGCGTAAAACGTCGCAAACCCTTTGTTCATGCCGCTTTCGGTGGGCTGGCTCATGCCGCTCAGGCGCCCGCCTTGCAGGCTCAACCCTTCCAGGCTGGTGTTTTGCGCGGTCACACCACGAAAGCTTTCCGGCAACAGGCGCGAGTCACCGTAGGCCACCACAGGCGTCAGTGGGAATACGTCGCCCGCCTTGACGACGGTGTCGAGCACGCGCAGTTTCGCGGCGCCGCCGATTTTGCTGTAGCTGCTTTCGGGGTGGTTGTCGCTGTCCACCGGCAGTACGCCGAACGAACCCTTGCCGCCGCTGCGGCCGGTGCCAGAGTCGAGTTTCAGGCCGTACATGGCAAACGCATCCAGGCCAAAACCGACGGTGCCCTGGGTGAAGCCGGATTCGAACCTGCCGATCAGCCCCTGCGCCCAGGCTTCGGAATAGCCGTTGCCGGTAGGGCTGGACTGGCCTTTGCGGTCATCGCGGTTGAAATAGAAATTGCGCGTCAGCAGGTTCACGCTGCTGCCTTCGATAAACCCTTTGGGCTTGTCTTCCAGCGCGGCGGCGGCCAGTGGCAGTGCGGCAATCAATGAAAAGGGAAGGGTGTAATAAACAGTGTGCATGTTGCGCTCCTCGGTATTGGCAGTGATCAGCTTCTTATGAGGTGGGCGTTCTTATTGATATGGCCCGGGCCGATAGTTGCAAATGGCAGGTAACGCGTTCGTTGCACGAACATTACAATTCTGGAACGTTGTGCCCACCTAACAAATAAGTAATGTTCTGGTGAACATCGCGTCAGGGTTCGCTGGTTACTCTCGGCACTGAACTTTCAGTCGAGGAACCTGTGATGAACTTTTATAAACTTAGCCTGGGTGTATTAACGGCCGTCTTGTCATTCGGTGCGTTGGCCGAGGGCGGTGGCGATCGCACGTTTGCGCAGATGATGGAGCGCAATCAGCGAGCGATGGAGGCGTATGCCGAAAAGAACGGGCGGCCTGCGCCGGTGGTCCAGACCTATCGCTACGGCATGAAGCTGGACATTGCCAAGGTGGTCAACGTCACCCCGCCGATTCGCTCGTGCAATCCGGTGCCGTCGCGCATGACGTATGAAGACTCCAACGGCAAGCTCAATACCCTGGAGTATCAAGTGATGGGTGTATGCCGAAACAACGGGGGTTGATGGATCCAAAAAAAGAGTTGGGCGCAGCGCTAAAGTGCTCTTCAGAAAACGCCCGCAGGGCCGATGCAGGTCAGATCACTCTGCCTAATTGACCATCGGTGCCCAATGTTCAACACCCGTTTGAAGCAGGAGCTGTCGGCTCTTCGCGAAGAATTGTCCAGCATGCAACAGGTGAAGGAGAGCCTGGAAAGCGAAATGCTGTGCCTGACGCTGGATGCCGAAGGCCGTGTTGAATGGGCCAACAGCAATTTCCTGCAGGAGTTGGCCTACCAGAGCACTCAACTGCTGGGGCGCCCTATCGAAGACCTGGCGCCGGCTCATGTGCGCAAGGATGAGTTCCAGCAGCGCTTCAAGAACGCCTTGGTGCGCGGTGAACACTTTGCCGGGACCGTGCGCCTGATGCGCGGCAATGGTCAGGAAGCCTGGCTGCGCTCCATCGTGCAGCCGGTGCGCGGTTCCGATGGGCGCATCAAGCAGTTTTCGATTTTCTCCAGTGACCTCACCCGCACGATTGAAGCCTCGCGTGAGCATGAAAACCTGATCACGGCACTGGTGCGTTCCACGGCGGTGATCGAGTTTGACCTGGCGGGGCATGTGCTTACCGCCAACGACCGCTTTTTGAGTGGCATGGGTTACAGCCTGGCGCAGATCCAAGGCAAACATCACCGCATGTTCTGTGACCCGCAAGAGTCCAACAGCACCGAGTACCAGGAGTTCTGGAAACGGTTGAATAACGGCGAGTTTGTGGCCGCTCGCTTCAAGCGCGTGGATAGCCACGGCCGCGTGGTGTGGTTGGAGGCGACGTATAACCCGGTACTGGACGCCACGGATCGCCTGTACAAAGTGGTCAAGTTCGCCACCGTGATCACCGACCAGGTCAACCAGGAGCAAGCCGTCGCCGAAGCCGCGAACATTGCCTACAGCACCTCGCTGCAAACCGATAACTGCGCCCAGCGCGGCACCACCGTGGTGACGCAGGCGGTGGATGTGATGCGCGACCTGGCCAAGCACATGCAACAGGCCGGTGAAGGCATTGAGGCACTGAATGCTCAATCCCAAGTGATCGGCACCATCGTCAAGACCATCAGCGGGATTGCCGAGCAGACCAACTTGCTGGCGCTCAACGCCGCCATCGAGGCCGCGCGTGCCGGTGAGCAGGGCCGAGGTTTTGCGGTGGTGGCCGATGAGGTTCGCCAACTGGCCTCACGGACCAGCAAGGCGACCGAGGAGATTGTTGGCGTGGTGCGTCAGAACCAGGACATGGCGCGCGATGCGGTCACCCTGATGACCGACGGGCGTCTGCAAGCCGAGCAAGGCCTGGCCCTGGCGGCCGAGGCGGGCACGGTCATTGTGGAGATCCAGGACGGCGCGCAAAAAGTCGTCAGCGCTGTCGGTCAGTTCGCCAATCAACTGTCGAGCTGAGCGTAGGGCTCAGGTATCGTAGGTTTTTTCTCGCTTGAAGAGCCGACTGTCCATGAGCCCTACCCACCGTCGCCCCGTTCCACTGTCCAAGGCCTACCGTTTGCTCAATCACGGCCCGACCGTGCTGGTGAGCGCTGCGCACAATGGCCGGCGCAATATCATGGCCGCCGCCTGGGCCATGCCGCTGGATTTCGAACCGCCGAAAGTCGCGGTGGTGCTGGACAAGGCCACCTGGACCCGCCAACTGCTGGAAGGCGCTGGCACCTTTGTGCTTCAAGTGCCGTGCGTAGCCCAGGCCGACCTGGTGCAAACGGTGGGCAACACCAGCGGTGCCGAGACGGACAAATTCGCCACTTATGGCCTACAGACGTTCAACGGCGAGCACACCGAAGCACCGCTACTGGAAGGTTGCGTCGCTTGGCTGGAGTGCCGTCTGCTGCCCGAGCCCCACAACCAGCAAACCTATGACCTGTTCCTCGGCGAAGTGGTCGCGGCCTATGCCGACGAACGCGTGTTCAGCGAAGGGCATTGGCACTTCGAGGGCCACGATCAATTGCGCACCTTGCATCACATCGCGGGCGGCAACTTCCTGACCATCGGCGAGCCGATTACCGGGCGCCAGTTGTAAGCCTTACCAGCGGGCGTTTGCCAGTGCGTCGGCAAACGCCATCAGTTTTGGCGAGTACTGCCGCGACGGCGGATACACCAACGAGATCGTTCGGCTGCGCCCGGCGAAGGCTTCCAGCACCGGCACCAGCCGTCCGGTCTCCAGATCGTCGCGCACCGCAAAATCCATCACTTGGGCGATACCAAACCCGCCCACGGCGCCGTCCACCAGCGCGTCGCCGATATCAAAGATCAGCCGTCCTTCGACGCTCACGTCTTGCACCTTGCCTTCCAGCATGAACTGCCAATCCACCATGCGCCCGCTGCGCAAGTTACGCACGGTGAGGCAGTTGTGGTTCTTCAGGTCATCGACGCTGTGCGGGGTGCCGAAGCGGGCGAGGTAGGCAGGGGCGGCGACGGTGACCCAGCGCAGCGGCGTCAGGGAGCGAGCGATCAGGCGTTGGTCCTGAATCTCGCCGGTGCGCAGCAGGGCGTCGAAGCCCTCGTCGACGATATCTACCAGGCGGTCGGTCATCACCGCTTCAATGCGCAACTCGGGGTAGCGCAACGTCAGCTCGCCGATGACTGGCATCACCACTTTGCGCCCGAACAGTGACGGCGTGCTGATCTTCAACAGGCCTGACGGGGTGCTGCGTCGATCAAGCATGAGCTTTTCGGCTTCGGCCAGTTCCGCCAGCAATGGCGCACTGCGCTCGTAGAGCATCTGCCCGTCGGGCGTGAGGCTGACGCTGCGGGTATTGCGTTGCAGCAGGCGCACACCCAGTTCGCTTTCCAGGCGGGAAATAGCGCGGGACAGTCCGGATTGGGTCAGCCCAAGGTCTCCTGCAGCGCGCGTGAAGCTGCGGGTTTCGGCGACGCGGACGAGCAAACGAACAGCATTCAGATCCATGATTAAAGTCATTACTGAAAGAGTGATATGGCTATTTATCATCTGCTGGGCATGAAAGACACTGGCGCCCTTCATTTTCGGACAGGACGCTGTGATGTCTCCCTCTCGACCCTCTGGCCTGATGCTGTTGCTGCTGGCCACTGCGCAACTGATCATCGCCCTCGATGCGACCATCGTGTTTGTCGCCTTGCCGCAGATCGGCAGCCACCTGGATTTTTCCGCCCAGCAACTGCAGTGGGTGGTCAGCGCCTACAGCGTGGCGTTTGGCGGTTTCCTGTTATTGGGTGGAAGGGCCACGGACCTGCTCGGAAAGCGTCGGCTGTACCGGGTGGGCCAGTCGCTGTATGCGCTGTCGTCCCTGGCAGCGGTGCTCGGTGGCAGCGCGATGTTGCTGGTGCTGGCGCGGGCGGTGCAGGGCGTGGGTGGGGCGTTGTTGTTTCCGGCAACCTTGGCATTGATCAACACCCACTACGCCGAAGGGCCAGAGCGTAACCGTGCATTTGCGGTGTGGAGCGCCGCGTCGGCGGCAGGCTTGGCATTGGGCGCGCTGCTCGGCGGTGTGCTGACGCAGGTGTGGGGGTGGGAAGCGGTGTTCCTGGTGAACGTGCCGCTGGCCGGTGGTTGTGCGTGGGCGGCGCGTTATTGGATTCCGGCCGATGGCGAACGGGCCAAGGGGCGCAACTTTGATATCAGCGGCGCGTTGACCGTGACCGTCGGTGGCACCTTGCTGGTGTTCTCCTTGGTGCAAGGCCCGGAGTGGGGCTGGGTGGCCCCGCGAACCCTGGGGTGCATCGCCTCTGCCGCAGCATTGCTGGGGCTGTTCGCCTGGATCGAACATCGCGGGCGCGACCCGCTGATGCCGTTGCGGTTGTTCGCCTACCGCGAGCTGCGCATGGCCATGGTGCTGACGGCGGTGTTCATGAGCAGCTTTGGCGTGCAGTACTACTTCCTTGCCTTGTATTACCAGCAGGTCTACGGCTACAGCGTGTTGCAGGCAGGCCTGGCGTTTTTGCCGGCGACGCTGGTGTGCACCTTCGGGATCTGGCTGGCCGAGCGTTCGTTGGCCAGGATTGGCCTGCGTCATACGCTGGTCAGCGGGCAACTGGCGGGCGCGGTGGGTATTGCGCTGGTGTGCTGGGCGTTGCCGACTGGGGTGGGTTTTTGGTCGTTGCTGCCGGGGATATTCATCTTGAGCATCGGCCAAGGCATGACGTGGACAGCAATGTGGGTAGCGGCGGGCCTGGGTATTCGGCCTGGAGAGCAGGGGGTGGCGGCAGGGATGGCGTCCACCAGCCAGCAGATTGGTGGCGCGCTGGGGCTGGCGGTGCTGGTGTCGGTGGCCAATGCCGGAGGGATTGAGCTGGCGTTGTGGTGGAGCGCGGGGATTGCGTTGGTGGGGGCTATCTTGGCGCTAAGGCTTAAGGGAAGCAGTCTTAAGCCGGCCACGTTTCTGGAAACAACCTAGGTCAATGTGGGAGCAGGCAAGCCAGCTCCCACATTGACCGCATTTCAAAGCAGGTCATTTTCAGCGACCCAGCATCTTCACCCAACGCGACGGCGGCATGCCGTAGGTGCTGCGAAACTGCCGGGTCATGTGGCTCTGGTCGGTGAAACCGGCGGTCATCGCGGCGTCTACCAGCGATGTGCCTTGGGCCAGCAGGCTGCGTACCAGGTCCAGGCGGCGCATCGTCAGGTAGCGGTAGGGGCTGGTGCCGAACAACAAGCGAAAATCTCGCGACAACGCCCAGCGGTCACGCCCGGCGTGGTCGGCCATTTCATCCAAAGTAATGCTGCGGCCCAGGGCGCTGTGGATAAATTCCCGCGCACGTTCGGCGGCGACGTAGTCGAAGGTCTTGCGGCTGACGATGACGCCCGAGGCTTCGCTCAGCGCTTGGGCAACGTCGTACATCGCATCCTGTTCTTGCAACGGATCAATCGGGCAATCCAGGTTCTGCAACAGCACTTCACTCGCGCGAAACAGGCGCGGGTCGGTGGTATGGCCATTGGGAATGAACGGTAAAGGCTTGCCGCCGAGGATCTGCTGGATAAGCGCCGGCTCCACGTAGATCATGCGATACCGGAAGCCCTCCACACTGCTGGCGCGACCGTCATGGGTCTCGTCAGGATGAATCACCATGGTGGTGCCGGGCAGGCTGTGAGTCATGCAGCCGCGATAATGAAAACTCTGCACGCCGAACAACGTACGGCCAATGGCGTAGGTGTCATGGCGATGCGGGTCGAACGCGAAGCCGGCAAAGTACGCCTCGATGCGGTCCATGCCGCTGGCGTGTGGGGCGCGGTGCATCCAATCGAGGGGCGAGGTGGGATGGCCCATGGTGGCTTGTCACAAATTGAGGTGGAAATACGGTAACCCAGTCTTGCATTCCCTGTCTGCCGGTGTCTTGTACGATTGTGCAGCTCAGTGGCGGGGCCTATGATCGCCATTCGTGCCCTGCGCTGATGGAGTTGCCCCCATGGATTTTCTCAACCCCGCCTAACGGCGCCACTGGTATCACTGGCCCTGCTGTGGACCGTGGCGGTGGTGACACCCGGCCCCAACTTCTTCAACACGGCGCAATTGGCCGCCAGTTGTTCGCGTCGCCATGGCGTAGTGGCGTCGGCCGGCGTAGCCACCGGTACTGTCCTGTGGGGGCTGGCGGGCGGCCTGGGGATCAAGTCGCTGTTTACTGCCGCGCCGATGCTGTACCTGGCCTTCAAGATCATCGGTGGCTGTTACCTCATCTACCTCGGGCTGAAACTGTTCAAACGCTCCGCGCCGGCCATGGGCCAGAACCTGCTGCCGGACGAACCTCGCCGCTCACTGTTCTCTGCGTGGCGCCTGGGGTTGCTGGGTAACCTGTCCAACCCCAAGGCCGCGCTGTTCGTGGCCACTATCTTTGCCTCCACCATGCCACCTTCGCCGTCGCCGATGCTGCTGACCTTGGCGGTGATCACCATGGCCACCTTGTCTTTCAGTTGGTACTCCAGCGTAGCCCTGGTGTTTTCCAGCGAGCGCATGGCCAACCTCTACAGCCGTTCGCGCAAGTGGCTCGACCGCTTTGCGGGTGGTTGCTATGTGCTGTTCGGCGCACATCTGGTAGCGAATCGCTGACGGCCCGTGGTAAGAAGCCTTACTTTCAACAGTGAGGCCGGGTCATGAGCAAAGTGCGTGTAGGGATTATTTTTGGTGGCCGTTCGGCTGAGCACGAAGTCTCGTTGCAGTCGGCGCGCAATATCGTCGATGCCCTCGACCGCACACGCTTCGAGCCCGTGCTGATCGGCATCGACAAGGCCGGCCACTGGCACCTCAACGACACGTCGAACTTCCTGATCAACCAGGAAAACCCGGCCCTGATCGCGCTCAACCAATCCAACCGCGAACTGGCGGTCGTGCCCGGTAAGGCCAGCCAGCAAGTGGTCGAAACCGCCGGCAGCGGCCTGCTGGAACACATCGACGTGATCTTTCCGATCGTCCACGGCACCCTCGGCGAAGACGGCTGCCTGCAAGGCTTGCTGCGCATGGCCGACTTGCCCTTCGTCGGCTCCGATGTCCTCGGCTCGGCGGTGTGCATGGACAAGGACATCAGCAAGCGCCTGCTGCGCGATGCGGGCATTGGCGTCACACCGTTTATCACCCTGACCCGCCGCAATGCTGCACGCACCACCTTTGAGGTGGCGGTGAACACGCTCGGCTTGCCGATGTTCGTCAAACCCGCCAACCAGGGTTCATCGGTGGGCGTGAGCAAAGTCGCCGATGAAGCCGAGTACCACGCCGCCGTCGAACTGGCCTTGGGCTTTGATGAAAAGGTGCTGGTGGAATCTGCCGTTCGGGGCCGTGAAATCGAATGCGCCGTGTTGGGCAACGACAACCCTATCGCCAGCGGCTGCGGTGAAATCGTCGTGAGCAGTGGCTTTTATTCCTACGACAGCAAATACATCGACGGCCAGGCTGCCCAGGTGGTGGTGCCGGCGGATATCAGCAGCGAGGCCAGCGAGCGTATCCGTCGCCTGGCCATCGAAGCGTTTGAGGTGTTGGGTTGCGCGGGCTTGGCGCGAGTCGACGTGTTCCTCACCGACGACGGCGAAGTGCTGATCAACGAGATCAACTCACTGCCCGGCTTCACCCGTATCAGCATGTACCCCAAGCTGTGGCAGGCGGCGGGGATGAGTTACAGCGAGTTGGTCAGCCGCTTGATCGAACTGGCGCTGGAGCGGCATGCCGCGCGCAAGGGCTTGAAGATCAGCCGCTGACTACAAGTGCTTGGTCGCAATCCACGAATAGATCAACGTCCTCGCTTCCTGCGGGTTATGCGTCCTTCGGCGATAGCTCGCAAATGCCGACGAGGTGCAGTAAGTACATACCTCACTCACCTCAATCTGCTCACGCGAAACGCCGGCCGCCTGCAGCAAGATCAACCCATACCCACTCAAGTCAAACCACGCGCTCCCTGCCTGCCGCGCATGGGGCGGTGCGATCTGCGGCGCCAGCAATGGCGCCGGTTGCACAGCGCTCCACGGCGCCCTCCCGTCCAGCCACAAGTGCCCCTGGTTCGCCTGGAACTGGGCGATGAACTCATCGCTCACTTCATAGCAGCATGGTTTGACCGATGGCCCGATTGCCACCCGCAGTTGGTCGACGGCAATCCCCGCGTCAGCAAAACGCTGCACGGCATTGGCGATGATGCCACCTTGCAAACCCTTCCAGCCGCCATGCACCGCCGCGACTTTCTCGCCGTTTTTTGCGGCGATAAGAATGGGCAAGCAGTCAGCCGTGATCACCGCGATCGGCTGATGCTCATCGGTAAAAACGCCGTCGGCCGGTATTGTGTTGGTCTGCTGGCCCGCTTGCCAATCAATGACTGAAGCACTGTGCACCTGCTTGGCAATGAATACATCAGCCGGGCACAGTGGATCATTGATCGTGCAAAAACCGTGTTCGACGCCGGGAATGGCGCCGAGATTGTCTGCCTGCTGCACAGGGCTTTCTCCGTTGATCAAAAGGTCAGTCGCCGACGGCTTCGCCTTCGCGCCGAGGGTCTGCGCCGCCGTTCAGCGACACCTTACCGTTGGCATCACGCGTGCGGACGATGGCTTGGATGCCGCTGGTCATGTCGATCTCGTTGAGCACGTGGCCTTTGTCTTTCAGGGCTTGTTTCAAGGCCGGGCTGAACAGCCCTTGTTCCAGCTCGGTCGCACCATTGCGACTGCCGAAGTTGGGCAGGCTGATGGCGGCTTGCGGGTCGAGGTTCCAGTCGAGCATCGCCACCAGTGACTTGCTCACGTACTCGATGATTTGCGAACCGCCGGGCGAGCCCACCGTGGCCAGCAGCTCGCCGCTGTGGCGGTCGAACACCAGTGTCGGCGCCATGGCCGAGCGTGGGCGTTTGCCGGGCTCGACACGATTGGCCACAGGCTGCCCGTGTTCTTCGGGGATGAACGAAAAGTCGGTCATCTGGTTGTTGAGCAAAAAGCCCTGAACCATCACATGGGCGCCGAACGCCGCTTCCACCGTGGTGGTCATCGATACCGCGCCGCCCCAGTCATCCACCGCCACCACTTGCGAGGTGGAAATACGCAGTGGCGAGCGGTCCGGTGCGTACGCCACCTGGATACCCGCAGGGGTGCCCGGCCTGGCGGTGCCCATGCTGCGTTCACCGATCAAGGCTGCACGCTTGGCCAGGTAGTCGGGGGCGACAAGACCTGCCACCGGTACCGGCACGAAGTCGGCGTCGGCGACGTACAGCCCGCGATCGGCAAAGGCCAGGCGGCCGGCTTCGGCGAGCAGGTGTACCGCTTCGGGAGTGGGTTCAAGGCCGGCGGGTGAGGTGCTCTTCACTGGCGGCATTGATGCGATGGCCAATTGAGGGTTGCGGGCCTCCAGCGCCTGCAATGTCCCCAGGATCTGCGCGATGGCAATCCCGCCTGACGACGGTGGCGGCATGCCGCACACCTTCCATTGCTTATAGTCGGTGCACAGCGGAGCACGCTCCTTGGCGGTGTAGCCCTGAAGGTCGGCCTGGGACAGGCTGCCTGGATTGCGATTGCCCTGGACCTTGCGCACGATCTCGTCGGCAATCGGCCCGTGATACAGCGCGTCCGGTCCCTCCATGGCGATACGTTTGAACACGGCGGCCAGCGCCGGGTTTTTCAGCAGCGTGCCGGTGGCCTTGGCGGTGCCATCGGCATTCAAGAAGTACGCCGCCATTTCTGGTGACTTTGGGATATAACGGTCGGCGGCGATCAGCGCGTGCAGGCGCGGGGAAATCGCGAAGCCCTGTTCCGATAAGCGAATAGCCGGTTCAAACAGCTTGGCCCATTGCAGGTGCCCAGTCTTCTTGTGCGCCATCTCCAGCGCGCGCAATACGCCCGGCGTGCCGACCGAGCGCCCGCCGATCTGCGCTTCGGGAAACGTCATCGGTGTGCCGTCGGCCCGCAAGAACAACCGCTCGGTCGCACCGGCGGGCGCCGTTTCACGGCCGTCATAGGCGTGCACGTTTTTCCCGTCCCACAGCATGATGAACGCGCCGCCGCCAATACCGGACGATTGCGGTTCCACCAGGGTCAGCACGGCTTGCATCGCAATCGCTGCGTCAATCGCCGAACCGCCCTGGCGCAACATCTCACGCCCGGCTTCGGCCGCCAGCGGGTTGGCGGCAGCGGCCATATGGCGCTCGGCGTGGCGGGTGCTGAGGTCGGTGCGATAGCCCGAGCCCAACTCCGGTGCCGGCGGTTGTTCGTTGATCGGGGTATGGCACGCCGCCAGGGTGAGGGCTGCCGCAATCACCGACAACCGTCGGCGGGAAATCAAAAGCACGCGCTGAACTCCGTTCATTGTGAAAATGATCTGTTGTCCTTGGGCCGTACTTTTTACAGGTAAATCGTGCCTTGAAGATAGAGCACGGCATGCCCGGAGATGATCACGCGGTCGCCCTTGAGCTCGCAACGCAACTGGCCACGGCGCTCGCCGCCTTGTTCGGCGGTCAATTGCGACTTGCCCAGGCGTTCGGCCCAGAACGGTGCCAGCGATGTGTGCGCCGAGCCGGTGACCGGGTCTTCATTGACGCCCACGTTCGGGCCGAACCAGCGGGAAACAAAGTCGAAGCGCGTGCTCTTGGCGGTGACGGCGATCCCGCGCTTGGGCAGGCCCTTGAGGCGTGCGAAGTCGGGTTTCAACGCAGCGATCTGCGCTTCATCGTCTACCAGCACGATGTAATCGTCGGTGCCATATACGTCGGCGCGTTCGATGCCCAAGGCGGCCAACATTCCCGCCGGCGGCTCGCAACGCTCGGGTTGCTTGGCCGGGAAGTCCATCGCCAGTTCGTCGCCGTTGCGGGTCACCCGAAGCTCACCGCTGCGGGTAGCAAAGCGCAGCACCTGTGGCGCATCCGCAAGCTTGTGGATCAACACCCAGGCGGCTGCCAACGTCGCATGGCCGCACAGGTCCACTTCGACTTCCGGAGTAAACCAACGCAATTCATAAATGTCGTCACGGCGCACGAAAAATGCGGTTTCCGAGAGGTTATTTTCGGCGGCGATGCGCTGCAATTGCTCGGCGGGCAGCCACTCGGTGAGTGGGCAGACGGCAGCCGCGTTGCCACCGAAAACGTGTTGGCTGAAAGCGTCGACTTGATAGATGTCCAGTTTCATCAGGGGCACTCCGTGTGGGGGATGCAGGACACTAACAGTGGGGTAGGGGAGCGTCGCGATACAGATGGCAGTTTTTTTTGAGCGCATATGCACTGCTCGGCTTAGCGGGGTTGCCCCGCGCGTTGATCAGCGCCAGGATCAGGCTCTTTTTCTGTCCCTCGGACAGTAGAAACTCGCTGCTGGCCGCCGCTTTTGACTACCGCGTTCCTGGTGGCGTGGCGTGCAGCGCCGAACATGATGATTGCGAGTTCCTGTAGGGGCTGAACCGCAGGAAGTATGCCTCAGCACTTTTCTACAGGCATAAAAAAACGGCCTACCTTTCGGTAAGCCGTTTTTAGTACTTGGTGGCTACACAGGGACTTGAACCCCGGACCCCAGCATTATGAATGCTATGCTCTAACCAACTGAGCTATGTAGCCAAGTGGCGCGCATTATTCGCCTGGAACGGCAATGCGTCAAGCATTTTTATCGAAATTTTTTCTACGCTTTCAACTGTTTAAGGAAATACAGGCGATTGGGCGACGAGTGGCGGGGTGGGCGAGGGGGTTGCGACGGCTTCATCAAGTTGGGCAGATATCCCTGCCGCCCAACAATGGCCGGTTGGCCTGGCTTACGGATGCAACGGGTTGTGGGTGGCGCGCTTGAGTTGTTCGCGCGCCCGCGACAGGCGTGAGCGCACGGTACCAATGGGGATGTCCAACACGTCGGCAGTGTCCTGGTAGCTGCCGTCGGTCTCAAGCGATGCGTACAACGTTTTGCGCATTTCCACTGGCAGGCCCTTGATAGCGATCAGGGTTTTTTCCAGTCGGCGGTTGATCTCGAACTCCCAATCCAAGTTGTTGTTTTCCTCCTGGCCATGCCACAGGGCCTCATCGAATTCGCAGTGCACCGGTTTGGCATACAGCCGCCGGAAGTGGTTGCGAATCAGGTTCTGTGCAATGCCGCACATCCACGTGCTGAGCGTCGCCTGGCCGCTGAAGCGATCTCTGCTGCGCCAGGCTTCCAGGTAGGTCAGTTGCAGGATGTCGTCGGCATCCTCGGGGTTGAGTACGCGTTTATGGATAAAACGTCGGAGTTTTTTCTGATGGTCGTCCGTCAGGTGGAGCATGAATTGAGGCGAGCCGCCAACAAGGTGAGCTAAAGCACCAATAGGGATATCCATGATTTTTTCCTCAGGGTAGACGCTATCGAAATGGTGTCGACGCAAAGCCCTTTAGCACTGGTTGTGCCAAGCGGAAAAAACACATAACTATCTGATTTATATAATTAAATATCTTGAAATGGGTGCTTTTTGTGCAGCGGCTTGCACGCAGCCGTCTGAAGCCGTGCCGGTCTTTTCAATATTTCAGGCAATGTTGTTATTCATGGAACCGAACCGGGAAGGCTTGCCACACAAGCACACACTTCCTGTCCTGGCCCGCCCATGAAAGTTGAATCCACTCCCGATGTGCAAACGCTGCAAAGCCTGGATCAGCCTGTCGTTGGTGGTACGACCCGCTCTCAAGTGCAGGTAGCGGCGCCGGTTGTCGATGACCTTGCCAATCTTTTCAGCCAGGAAGTGGCGTTTAACAGTAAGGCCCTGAGCCAGCGTTCGATGGGCGTGCGCATCACCCCGGTCGAGCAGCTATCGCAACTCTATGATCAATTGGGGCACCCGGCCCAGGCGAGTCTGGCGGCTATCTCTCGTCGCGTACGCCTGCAACTGTTGCAGCAGCCCGGCGTCGACAAACTCCTGGAAATCACCGGCAACGATCCGGCTCGTACCTACGTGATACTCCGGCAGGTGACAGCCCAGGCCGAAGCCGAAGTGCGCAAGACCGAAGCGGCGCTGGCGCGCGATGCACTGGCCAAGCTCGAGGTGCGCTACAGGCGGGAGATCCAGGCTGGGCTGAACATCGCCATGGCGCTGCAGTCTGCTACGGATGACCCTCAAGAGCGCCAGGCAATGCGTGCTTTGTACTACGCCAGCGTGGTGGTACGCCAATCCCTGGCGACCATGATGCAGGCCCTGCTGGGGGTGTACGGTGGGGAGCAATTTGCAGCCGGGCTCAATGTGATGCGTCGGGCCCTGGCAGATGATATTGCGGCGCAGGCCTCATCGATTCCTGGCGCCAAGTTGCGCACGTTGCTGCTGGGGCTGCAAAGCTGCGGGCATTTGAGCGGGGTGTTGAGCAGTTGTGAGTCGTTGATTCAGCGCCTCAAGGTTGAGCACGACGCAGTGGTGCTGTTGCAACGTTTGCTGGGGTATGCCGGTGGAGGCATTGCGTGTGCCGAAGTCCAGCGGTTGGCCGGTGACTTGAGCCATGAGTCGTCCGCAGGTCAGTTGGTCTCGCTCAACGGGATTTACCCGATGCTCAAAGGTTTGCCGTTGGCGTTGTGGCGCGATAATCGTGGGCGTCAGGAAGGGCTGCATAACGTTCTGTTGGTGATGGATGAGCTCACTCGCCAGGAGAAACTCCCCGCACGCCCTGGTGATGATTCGAGGGCCGAGGTGTGACCGCGCTGGCGACCGCCAACCGCGTGCTGCTCAAAGTGGCGCAACGCGCCGAAGTGCTGGGCGCGGTAGTGGTCCTGGCCATCGTGTTCATGTTTATCGTGCCGCTGCCCACCTGGTTGGTGGACATTCTGATCGCGCTCAACATCTGCATTTCCTGCCTGTTGATCGTGCTGGCGCTGTATTTGCCGGGGCCGTTGGCCTTCTCGTCGTTCCCGTCGATCTTGTTGCTGACCACCATGTTCCGCCTGGCGCTGTCGATTGCTACCACGCGTTTGATCCTGCTGGAACAGGACGCCGGCGATATCGTCGAGGCGTTCGGTAATTTCGTGGTGGGCGGCAACCTGGCGGTGGGTCTGGTGATCTTCATGATCCTCACCATCGTCAACTTCCTGGTGATCACCAAGGGTTCGGAAAGGGTCGCGGAAGTGGCTGCGCGTTTCAGCCTGGACGCGATGCCCGGCAAGCAGATGTCCATCGACAGCGATTTGCGTGCCGGCTTGATCGACGGCGCGCAGGCACGAGACAAGCGCGAGCAGTTGTCCCGCGAGAGCCAGTTGTTCGGCGCCATGGATGGGGCGATGAAGTTCGTCAAGGGCGATGCAATTGCTGGCTTGGTGATCGTGATGATCAACCTGCTGGGCGGCTTCTCCACCGGTATGTTCCAGCACGGCATGAGCGCCGCCGACTCCATGGCGTTGTACTCGGTACTGACCATCGGTGACGGCCTGATCGCACAGATTCCGGCCCTGCTGATCTCTTTGACCGCCGGCATGATCATCACCCGCGTCGCACCGGATGCTCGTCGGGGCGTTACTAACATGGGTGCTGAGATCGCCCGGCAAATGACCAGCGAACCCAAGAGCTGGATGATTGCCTCGGTGGGCATGCTGGCGTTCGCTGCGCTGCCGGGGATGCCTACGCTGGTGTTTATTTTCATTGCGCTGGTAACCGGTTCGCTGGGCTATTACCTGGCGCAGGCGCGTAAAAAACAGGACATGCCTGAAGGGCAGGACACCAACGCCGTGGCGCCGCAAGATAATGGCGATGAAGACCTGCGTGCCTTTGACCCTTCGCGACCTTACCTGCTGCAATTCCCTACACGGTTACACGGCAGTCGCGTCGTAACGGAGTTGGTGCAACGTATTCGCCAGACCCGCAACGGGCTGGTGACCAACCTGGGCTTGACCCTCCCGGCGTTTGAAATCGAGTTCTTGCCCACGCTTGAGGACGATGAATTGCGCTTTTGTGTGCATGAAATTCCGGTCCTCAAGGCGACGATCGGACCTTGGGTGGCGGTGGCGCATGCTGCCCTGACTGCGCAAATAGAAGAGGGCACTCGGGGGCAGGTATCACGGGAGGAAGACGAGTGGACCTGGTTGGCACCGGACCACCCCTTGCTTGATGACGAACAGCTAGAGCGGTTCACCGCACAGGCCTTGATCCTTGAACGCATGAGCCGGGCGATGATGCTCAGCGGCCCGCAATTTTTGGGCGTGCAGGAAAGCAAGTCGGTCCTCAGTTGGCTGGAGTCAACCCAGCCTGAGTTGGTGCAGGAACTGCAGCGCATCATGCCGCTGTCGCGCTTTTCGTCTGTGCTGCAACGCCTTGCAAGTGAGGGCGTGCCACTGCGTGCAGTGCGCTTGATTGTCGAGTCACTGGTCGAGTACGGCCAGCATGAGCGCGAGCCGGAAGCGCTGGCGGATTACGCCAGAATTGCCCTCAAGGCCCATATCTTTCATCAGCACAGCGAAGCCGATGGCTTGCATGCCTGGTTGCTGTCACCCCAGGCCGAAAACACCCTGCGCGAAGCCTTGCGCCAGACCCAGACCGGGGTGTTCTTTGCTCTCGACAACGACAGCAGTGCGGTACTTGTCGGCCTGCTCAAACAAGCTTTCCCCCTGCGTGCCAAAAGCAAGACTGTGCTGCTAGTGGCGCAGGACCTGCGCAGCCCGTTGCGGACCCTTTTACTGGAAGAGTTCAACCACGTACCTGTGTTGTCTTTTGCCGAGTTGGGCAGTGCTTCCAAAGTCAAAGTGCTGGGGCGTTTTGACTTGGACGGCGACGGCCACCTGCACGAGGCAGTGGCATGAGTGCGTGGCGAAAAGTCGATCGTTTTTCAGCGGCGATGAGGACTGGCGATGTTTGAGTTGCGTGTGCTCAACGGTTCGCAACAGGGTGCGGCCTTGCCGCTGTTTGGCGAGCAATGGTGTATCGGTAGCAGTGCCGAGGCTGACCTGGTGCTTTATGACCCGGCGATTGCGGGCCGCCACGTGTGGTTGCGCCGAATAGTCGAGCGATGGTGCGTGCAGGCCGAGGAAGGGCTGGTGCAAGACGACTCGGGGCAGTTGCTCGCGCAGATTGCCGACCTGTCTGCGGACCTGCCATTTTCCATCAGTGGTATTCGGCTCTGTGTGTCACTTGCCGATCAACCATGGCCGCTTGAGCCTGAACCCGTGGTGCTGGAGACGTCTCCTGGGACATCGCCGGAACTGCCATTGAGCACGATGCCGAAGGTGACACAAAAACGCTGGATGGGAGGGTTGCTGGTGGTCGCCATTCTGGTCACGGCAGCGGGCTTGATGAACACCGACGATCATCAGCCCCAAGCCTCGCTGATGCAGGCGGCCTCGCCAAAAATAGATCTGGCCACCGCCCCCGAAGTCCGCCAGCAGTTGCTCAAGATGCTTAACGAACGAGACCTGGCGCAGCGGGTCAAGTTGGAGATGATCAACGGGCAGGTTTCGCTCAATGGTGAGGTGACCCAGGAGCAGATGGCGCTGCTGTCGCGCATGCTCGTCCGGTTTGGCGAGCAGTTCGAGAGCCCGGTGCCGGTCATGAGCCGGGTGCGCGAGGGCAGCAGCCAGCCGCCATTCAAGATCACGCAGATCGTCGGCGGAGCGAATGGGCATGTAGTCCTGGAAGGTGGCCAGCGCTTGTTTCTGGGGGACGAGGTGGAGGGGTTGCGCCTGGTCTCCATTGACAACGGCCGGCTGATCTTCGACGGCCGGCAGCGCTATGAGGTGCGTTGGTGACCCAGGATTTGCAGGGCCGCCTCGACGCTTGGCAATTGCGCCAAGCCAGTCACCTGGCCGCATTTGCGCCGGTGGCGGTGCGGGGCCGTATCCAGCGCGTCAACGGTATGTTGCTGCAATGCCGGTTACCCCAGGCGCGCATTGGCGACCTGTGCAAGGTGGATAAAACCGGCGGTGACAGCATGCTTGCCGAGATCATCGGCTTCGACCATCAGGATGCCGTGCTCAGTGCCTTGGGCAATCTTGAAGGGGTGCAGGTGGGGGCTAGCGTGGAGCGCCTGGGCGTGCCTCATCGCGTGCGTGTGGGGGATGATTTACTGGGGCAGGTGCTGGATGGTTTCGGGCGCCCGATTGCGGGTGACGGCCCTGGCGCGTTTGTCGATGCTGACACACAGGCGGCGACCAACGTGCTGTGTGAAGCGCCGCTGCCCACCGAGCGTCCCCGCATCAGCCGGGCACTGGCCACGGGGGTGCGTTCGATTGATGGCTTGCTGACCTTGGGCGAAGGCCAGCGGGTTGGTCTATTTGCCGGCGCCGGCTGCGGCAAGACCACCTTGCTGGCCGAGATCGCCCGCAACGTGGAGTGCGATGTGATCGTATTCGGCCTGATTGGTGAGCGGGGGCGTGAACTGCGTGAGTTTCTGGACCATGAACTCGACGACCAACTGCGTGCCAAGGCCGTGCTGGTGTGCGCTACATCCGATCGCTCCAGCATGGAGCGGGCACGTGCCGCGTTTACAGCCACGGCCCTTGCCGAAGGGTTTCGTCGCAAGGGGCAGCGCGTGCTGCTGCTGATCGATTCCCTGACTCGCTTTGCACGTGCCCAGCGTGAAATCGGCCTGGCGGCGGGTGAACCGTTGGGCCGGGGTGGGTTGCCGCCCTCGGTCTACAGCTTGTTGCCACGGCTGGTGGAGCGCGCCGGTGTGACCCGGGAGGGCGTGATCACCGCGATCTACACCGTGCTGATCGAACAAGACTCCATGAGCGACCCGGTGGCCGATGAAGTGCGCTCGCTGCTCGACGGTCACATCGTGTTGTCGCGCAAGCTCGCCGAGCGTGGGCACTACCCGGCCGTGGATATCCTGGCCAGCCTCTCGCGGATCCTGAGCAATGTGGCCGAGCCCGGGCATATACAGGCGGGTACCGCGCTGCGACGGCTGTTGTCGGCTTACCAGCAGATAGAACTGATGCTCAAGCTGGGGGAATACCAGGCGGGCAACGACGCCCTTACCGACAGGGCCGTGGAGAGCCGGCAGGCCGTCGACAATTTCCTGCGCCAGGACTTGCGTGAGCCCTCGCCACTGGCCTCCACCCTCGAACAACTGACGGAGCTGACGGCTTATGTCCCTTTCTGAACTGGAGACCCTGCGACGGTTGCGCAGGCACCGTGCCGACCGTGCCGAGCGCGCGTTGCGTGAGGCCAAGCGCGAGCAGCAAGCGCTATTGGCACACATCGATCACGCCCAGGCCGCGCTGGAGCAGACGCGCCAACAGCAAGTCCTACAAAGCGCGCAGTTACTGAGCGAGCACCAGGGGCAAGTGGTCACGCTGCAGGTACTCAAATCCTGGACCGCCAAGGAGCACACCCTGTCTGCAGATACGCGTCGAGAGGAAGACGGTTTGCAGGCGCTGCATGAGCAGACGCAGGCGCAGGTAATCGAGGTGCAATACGCGCAAAAGCAAGCCAGCCAATGCTTGCGCCAAGTGGAAAAGCTGCAGGAGTTGTCGGTCCTGCTGGCGCAGGAAGTGCCATGACTCAGGTCCCGTCCAGCAAACCTGAACGCTCGCGCTCGTTGCGTGACGAGCGCGAGTCGACGCCAGGCACCGTGCTGCCGTGGGAGCAGGGACGGTTTTTTTCGCAACTGTTTAGTGGCGAGGGCGACGGGGAGGGCTTCAGCAGCTCCTTGGGCGCATCAATGACGCAGGCCGACCAGGCACTGGTCGAGGCCTTCGCTGAGCAACTGGTACCCCGTCTCAACGCTGTCAGCCAATGGCCGTTGCAGGCGGCTTTTTTCCTGCCGCGCCTTGGCCGGGTTGACGTCAGCGCGCGGCGCGAGCAAGGGGCCTGGCACGTTGAACTGGATGCCGAGGAAGAGCGCACGCGCGCGTGGCTTGGCGACGTGCGCCAGCGCTGCCAGGACCGTTTGAGTACCGACCTGAGGCAGCCTGTTTACCTGTCGCTGGCTGCATCGGACTGCGCATGATGATTTCACCGCTCACATTGCCTGTGCTCGACAGCGCGACGGTAGCCGCCTCTCGTCGGCTGGGACGTGGCCTGCGCATGCCGTTCCAAGCCGCCGGCCAGCGCGGCGAACTGATCGTTGAACCAGGTAATGCGCCTATCGGGCAAAGCGCCTTGGGCTTCGAAACCGCGTGTGGCGTGCTGACGTTCGCAGAGCCCGGGCCGGTGCTCAGTTTGCTCGGCGATTGCCCGGTGACGCTGGCGGCACAGGGCAATGCCGCCGATGCCTGGTTCTGGGCATTGTTTCAGCATCAACTCAGTCCTCAAGTGCAATCGTTGCTTGGCTTCTTGCGATTGCAAGAAGGTATGCGGCCAGCCCCGTTCAGTTGTCGGCTGACGGTAACGCTGGGGCAATCGCGGGTCGTCGATTGCCTGAGGATGACTCCGGAGACGTTCCTGGCGCTCTGTGCTGCGGGCCCCTGGCAACCGCTGGCGCAGCCGCTGCCCTCGTCGTTACCGCTGTCGGTGTCGCTGCTGCTTGGGCGTTCGCAGTTGTCCATCAGCAAGGTGAGCAGCATACGGCCCGGTGACGTGTTGATGCTGGAACAGCCGATGTTCAATCCCGGTGGTGACGGTCACGTGTGTTTGGGGCGCCATCACCTGCGAGGGCGTCTTGACGATAACAACGGCACTTTGCGTTTTACTGTTTTTTCTATCGAGGACCTACGTGTGGATGACGCGTCAACAGACCAGAGCCAGGGCTACGATTGGGTTGAGCCTTCACCTTCTGATGAGCAGGCCCCGGTCGATGTATTCGGGCATGAACCGTTTGACGAATTGGCGATGGGGCTGAGCGTTCGTTGCGGCACCTTGCAGTTATCCCTTGGGGAACTGCGCCAGCTCGCTCCCGGCGCGGTGGTGGGGGTGTCGGGATACGCGCCGGGGATGGCTGGCCTGTATTACGGTGACCGCCCTATTGGCCATGGAAAACTGGTGGATGTGGATGGGCGATTGGGCTTGCAACTGTCCCGAGTGATTTTTTCTCGATGAGTTTCCAAGGTATCGACCCTTTCCTGCTAGCGCTGTTTCTCGGTGGCGTGTCGTTGATGCCGATGCTATTGATCGTGTGCACCGCGTTCCTGAAAATCGTCATCGTGCTGATGATTACGCGCAATGCCCTCGGCGTACAGCAGGTGCCGCCGAGCATGGCGATCAATGGTATTGCCCTGGCGGCCACGCTCTTCATCATGGCACCGGTGGGGTATGAGATCGCGCAGGCTGTCAAGGTGACCCCGGTGGACATGAGCAGCGTGCAAGCGTTTCAGGACACCAGCAGCCACGCGATCCAACCGCTGCGGGCCTTTATGGGGCGCAATACCGACCCTGACATCCTGACGCACCTGGTGGAAAACAGTGTGCGCATGTGGCCCCCGGAAATGTCCCAGTCCACCCACCGTGACGACCTGATCCTGCTGGTCCCCGCCTACGTGCTATCACAGCTGCAATCGGGGTTCGAGATCGGGTTCCTGATCTACATTCCGTTTATCGTGATCGACCTGATTGTCTCCAACCTGCTGCTGGCGTTGGGCATGCAGATGGTCTCGCCCATGACGATTTCGCTGCCTCTCAAGCTCCTCTTGTTTGTGCTGGTTTCCGGGTGGTCGCGGTTGCTCGACAGCCTGTTCCTGTCTTACCTCTGAGGCGCCTATGGACCCGATCGTGCTGTTCAAGCAGGGCATGTTGCTGGTAGTCGTGCTGTCGGCGCCGCCGTTGATCGTGGCGGTGATCGTTGGCGTGCTGACCTCCCTGGTGCAGGCCTTGATGCAGATCCAGGACCAGACCCTGCCCTTCGGCATCAAGCTGGTGGCGGTGGGCATCACGTTGGTGATGACGGGGCGCTGGATTGGCGTTGAGTTGATCCAATTGATCAATCTGACCTTTGACATGATTGCCCGTTCGGCATCGACCTGAGGTAACGCGCTTGCAGGTCTATCTTGAGTATCTGCCCAGCCTGGTGATCGGCATGGCGCGTATCTATCCCTGCGCGATCCTCGTGCCGGCGTTCTGCTTCCAACATATTCGCGGCATGCCCCGGCATGTCATCGTAATGGTCATGGCATTGATGCCGATGCCGGGTATTCATGCGGCTTTGCAAGCCGAGGAGCATTCGGCATTGATGATCGTCGGTTTGGTGCTGAAGGAGACCGCCCTGGGTGTTCTGCTCGGCGTATTACTGTCCATGCCGTTCTGGTTGTTCGAGTCGGTAGGGGCATTGCTGGATAACCAACGTGGGGCGTTGACGGGCGGTCAGATCAACCCTTCCCTCGGCCCGGATGCAACCCCCATCGGCCACATGTTCAAGCAGTTGGCGATTTTCCTGTTGATGGTGACCTTGGGGCTGGGTGTCCTGACCCAGGTGATTTGGGACAGCTACCTGATCTGGCCTGCCACGACCTGGCTGCCCCTGCCGGCGGCGGACGGCTTCAGCGTGTTCCTGGGGCTGGTGGGCGATACCTTCACCCATATGATGCTGTACGCGGCGCCCTTTATCGCGGTGTTGCTGTTGCTGGAATTCGGCGTGGCGCTGCTGAGCTTGTACAGCCCGCAATTACAGGTGTCGTCGTTGGCGATGCCGGTGAAGTGTCTGGCCGGCTTGGCGTTTTTACTGCTGTACATGCCGTTGCTGCAAGACCTGATCGTCGGCCGCATGAGCTTGCTGGGTGACCTTAAGCATTCCCTCGGCATGATGTTTCGAGGGATGGGAGCGTGAGTGATTCCGGCGAGAAAAAACACGCGGCCACGCCCAAGAAGCTGCGTGATCAACGCAAGAAAGGCCAGGTTGCGCAGAGCCAGGACGTTGGCAAGCTACTGGTGCTGACCGCCCTGAGCGAGATCGCGCTATTCACTGCCGAACCCAGCATGCAGCGTTTTCAACAACTGTTGGTGCTGCCAATGAGCCGCATGGACCAACCGTTTGTGCGCGCGTTGGAGGAAGTCTTGCTGGAAAGCCTGCTGGTTTTCTTCTCCTTTGCGTTGTTGATGGCCGGGGTGGCGATTGCCGTCAAACTGATCAGCAGCTGGCTGCAGTTCGGGTTGCTGTTCGCCCCGGAAACCTTGAAGCCTGATCTCAATCGGCTCAACCCGTTGAAGCAGGCCAAGCAGATGCTCTCTGGCCAATCCTTGATGACCCTGCTGATGGGGTTGGCCAAGGCGGTGTTGCTGAGCCTGATTCTGTACGCAGTGATAGGGCCGGAGTTAGGGGTGTTGGTCAGCCTTGCAAGCAGCGATCTACAGAGCTACATCCTGGCCTTGATCGCGTTGTTTCGACACTTGCTGCACGTGTGCCTTGGGCTATTGCTGGTGTTGGCACTGATCGACCTGGCGCTGCAAAAATACTTCTTTGCCAAGCGCATGCGCATGACTCAGGTGGAAGTGGTCAAGGAGTACAAGGACATGGAGGGCGACCCTCACGTCAAGGGTCAGCGCCGCCAACTGGCTTACGAGATGGCGAATGAGGAACCCAAGGTCAAGTTGCCCAAGTTGGAAGAGTCCGACATGTTGGTGGTCAACCCGACCCACTTTGCGGTCGCCTTGTACTACCGCCCAGGCAAGACACCACTGCCCATGTTGGTGGAGAAGGGCACTGACGCCCAGGCTCGGAAATTAATCGACCGGGCCAAGGCTGCAGACATCCCAGTGATCCAGTGCGTGTGGTTGGCGCGCACGCTCTACACACATAAGCTGGGCGCGAATATTCCTCGCGATACATTGCAGGCGGTTGCATTTATCTACCGCACCTTGCGTGAGCTGGATGATGAGTCAAAGCGCGAAACCCTGGAGTTGCCTGAACTGGATCAACGTTGAGATTTATAGACGATGCAACGCATCAAGCCCCGCCAGCGACAGCAAGCGGTTTAGGACGTCCTCCAGTGGCCTGTCGCCCGGCACAACGCTATGCCAGAGCACCAGCGCGCCGTCGGCATTGGCAAACACGTAACAACCGTCGTACACCAATGCCTGTTCAAAACGGCGTTCCAGCACACGCTCTACTTGCCTGGGTTGCAGCGCCCCACGGTTGATCTGCAACGCCAGGCCACGTTGTGCTCCTGCCGTCATTGTGAGCACATCAACCCCTTTCGACAGGGCCACGTGAGTGGTGGCGCCACTCACTAGGTCGTCCAGGTTATAGGTCATCGTTCCAGTGAAATGGTCTGGTGATCTGAACGTTCTCCGGAGGGACCGGGCTGCGTGCGCATGTGCTCGGGCCACCAGATCACCATCTTGTCGGCGCTCGATTGTGGGCGTGAGCAGGAGTCGCCCCGGCAGGTGGCTGTACAGCCGGCCACCGCCAGCAGCAGGCTTATCAGGGTGACGCTCGACAGTACGCGGGTCATTCTGGTTGCTTCCCGGTGGGTGCGATCAAGGAGGGGCGTGAGACGCCGATGTGTTCGTCTTTCACCAACGGCCGCATGGCGATCAGTACTTCCGCTTCTTCACCCGGCTTGAGCCAGGCGCGTGGCCAGGCAGTCACCGCCAGGGTTTGTGAGTTGCTGCACTCTTTTTCATCGATACGCACATGACGGTTGTACTGGTTGCGCAGCACGACGACCGCGACGTTGAATTGAGGACCGGCGTACCACTGGCTACGTTCGGTGTTAAGCGCAAGCAGGTCACGGGTTGTACACAGGGTGTCCAGGCCCAGGGGCATCGGGCCTGGTTTAAAGGCCGTCGGCACTTGCCCGCTGACCAGGGTGGCCAACGCGTGGATCAGGTCGTTGCGTTTGATTTCGGGCGCGTGAGGCGCCACGCGGCGGGCCAGGGGCTTGAGGGCCGCCTGCAGTTCTGCCTGGTCGGCCTGCGGCAAGTAGCGCGAAGGATCGGCCTGATCGCCAATAACGCGGGGGGTGATGATGAACAGGCGCTCGCGGCGATTGTTCTTGCGTTCGGTTGACGAAAACAGTGCCTTGCCCAGCAAGGGAATATCACCCAGAAGGGGGATCTTGTTGAGGGTGTCCGCGTTTTCCGTCACATGGAAGCCGCCCACGACAAGCGAGCGTTTTTCCGCCATCACGGCTTGAGTGCTGACCGCGCCCTTGCGTACATCGGGCCCGATGCGGTTAGGGTTGGATTCATCGAAATTACCGTCTTCGATATCGATCGCCAGGTGGATCTGATGACTGCCCCGCGAGGTGATCACCCGTGGAATCACTTGGAAGCTGGTACCGACGGTGATCGGCAAAATCGTTGCGACCTCGGTACCGGCAGTGAGGTATTGCGTGCGGTTGAAGTCAATCACCGCCGGTTGGTTTTCCAGGGTCAGTACCGTAGGGTTCGATACCAGGGTTGCCAGGCCGCGCCGCTCCAGCGCCCGCACATCGGCAAAAAAACCGTCCCGGTTGGAAATGGACAATTGCGATGAAGTCCCCGGCGCAATGTTATTGACCCCACCCCGGAAATTGCCGTTCTGGAAGCCCCAGTTAACGCCAAACTCGCGCAGCTGGGTACGCTCTATATCAAGGATGATGGCGTCGATTTCCACCAGTTTGCGTGCCACGTCGAGTTGGGTGATCAGGTCGCGGTACATGCCGTGGCGCTCCGGCAAGTCATAGATCATTACCGCGTTGTTGCGCACATCGGCTTCAACCCGAATGCGCCCCGCCGACACCGGCGCGCGGGGCGTCAGCGACATTCCGTTGTTGAGTGGCGCCTGGCTGCTGGGTGGGGCGAGCATCTGGCCCAGCAGCGGGTTGCCAAGGCGGGGAAAACCCTGGGCCATGGGTGAAATCACCGCTGCACCTGATGAAGGCGCCTGAGTAGCCTGTGCGGTGGCCGAAGGCGAGCGAGGTTCGAGCAGCCCGCGCAGCATGCTGGTAACCCCGGGGATGATCATTTTTTCACCCCGGTAATCGATCTGGCGATCGGCTGCGTTCGCGAATTTCAGGGGGTACGTCAGTATGCTTTGCTTTTCGTCGACCGAGCGGCGCTGGCTGCTGAACTGCTTGATCTGCTCGATGTAGCGCTTGGGGCCGGAGACCAGCACCACGCCGTCCTCGGGTAATTCTCCCCAGCCGAAGCGGCTGTCGAGCAGCCCGATGTCGGTGAGCGCCTGCTTGAGGTCCGCCACGGTTTCGCTCGACACTTCCAGGCGTGCGGACTCTTGTTGGTCCAGGGCGCTGATGTAGAGCGTGTTGTTGTACAGGAACCACTGGAAGCGGTGTTCCATGCCCAGGCGGTCGAGCAGCGACTGCGGGGTGTTTGCGCGGATTTTGCCGTGGACGTTGCCGTCCAGCAGGCCTTCGATCTGCAACTGGGTACCAAAGGTCTGGGCGAAATCGTCGAGGACTTCCCGCAGCGGTTTGTGTTCGGCCTCATAGGCGTAGGCGGTGTTTTTCCATTCGGCAGGAATGGCAGCGAGGCTGCTATGCAGCGGTAACAACAATAGGGGCAGAGCGATCAGGCTGTACCAATTAGCGCATTTTGTAACCTTAACGGACGAGCTTGAATGCAAGCCAGAACGCTTGTGGATTTTGTTATGCATGGCAGATTCTCTGTTTCAGTACAGGGGCTTACGTAACGGTATGGCCTGGAACTTGCGCCCAGGCCTTGCCAAACGAGCGACGACGCGGCGCCAGGTGTCGCGCTGGTTGAGAAGTGCTTCGAGAGCGCTCAGCAGATGCTCCTGGCTAATGTCCCGCGCCAGGCTTTGCACCAGCCAGAGATGGCCGGTTACGGGGGAAAGCGCCAGTGCGCCCGTGAAGTGCGCCAAGCTGGCTTGCCCGAGTCGTTGCCAGGCCTGAAGGGGGTAGGTTTCGAGGCCGGGGTGAGTCAATTGAACACGCAGCACTACCTGATGCTCATGGCAATGCAGGCTAATCTCGTCATCCTGTTCAAACAGTTGGACTTGCTGTTCGCGGCGATTCAAACAGTCGCTCACTCGTTGGCGCCAACGGTCAGGCGCTGTTAGTGATGGCAAACTTCAACGTCTCTTGCAGGTAGCTCTGATAGGTCGAGCTCAGCGCCATATCGGAAACGAGGCTGGATTTTGTCTCGATCATCTGTTGGAAGAGCATCGCTCTCTCGTCGCTGTCTTCGGCGTTCAAAGCGCCGGCGCTGATTTCATCTAAGCGTTTTTCAGTGTGGGCCATTTGGCGGTATAGCTTTGGAAGTACGCGGTAATCACCACTCATGGGTTTTCTCCAGTTGGTTGCTACTTCATGTGTGGCCGCTTGTGTGTGACGGGTTCCACTGGCTGACGCATTTGTTAAAAAGTGGTGCATATCAACGCCGCCGATTACTTGAAGACAGCGCAGGGCGAGACGGGAATAAGCTGGTCGAGGGCGTCGCCCCAATTGATATGAAATCCGCCGTCTTCCGTTTCAAGCATCAGCGACTGGGCGGCGGCGTCGTTTTCGACTCGCAGTGTCCAGGGCACATCACCCACGCAAGCGAGCCATTGCTCGACGTGTTCACGGTCCAGTGGATGGCACACAAGGGTCGCCTTGATCGGTGGCAATTGAGCGTCCAGCAGTTGGTTGAGCAATGCTGTAAGACGTTGAGCGGGCAGCGCTTCATCCAGAAAGCTTCGAAGGGTTGTATTAATCACTGAGGTGGCAACCTGCTCCAGGTTGTCATGCATCGCTTGGCGCTCCGACTCCCAGCGCTGCAACTGGGCGTTGGCACGTTCCCAGAATTGTTCACTCGCGGTTTCCAGCACACTTGCGCACTGTGCTTCGGCTTGGCGTATGAGCACCTGTGCCTGGGCTTGGGCCTGTTCGAGCAACTTACGGGCCTGGGAGTAATCGGCGAGCACTTCCCAGGGGATCAGCGTTGTCGGCTGGTTGGGGGCAATGCTTTGCAGTTCGATTTTCTTGGCGCAGAACATGGTTGGATTTCTCACGGGGGCTGGCGTGGGGGGGCATTAAACAGGGTGGACGTTGCGCGCCAGAGTGCCGCTTGCCACAAGGTATCCAAGCGGCCTTGGGGGCCGACGAGCCTGGGAAACTTCTCCAGCTCAAGCACCCTGGGACGGGCAAAGCTGAGGCGCAACCGCTGCCATGTAGCAGGTGAAACCCAGGCGCGTAGGCAGTGCAGTGGGTCCTCGAACTCCAGCGGAGTCGGATCGGGTGCCAGTGCCTTGGCTAGACGCTGGCACCACAGGCGTTGATCCTCACTCAGTCGGCTGTCGGGGGTGGGGTTGCACACCTCGTTGACCAGCATAAGTACGAGGTCTCGTTGTTGGGCGCGACTCAGAACCAGTTGCAACACGGGGGCAGAAGGGCGAGGAGGGAGCTCAGGCGTGATGCCAAAAAGCTGACCTACCTGGTGATGCTGGCTGTGAGAAAGTGCAGCTATGTCCACAAAACCCGACGGTGCAGGCCAGTCAGGGTGGGCACTTTTCCAAGGGCAGGCCCACCATTGGACCCATTTGAGATCTTTACTCATGGGCGCGTAAGACAGCGGGTTCTACCAAATGGGGGGTTGTGATTCGTCGGCGCCAGAACAGCCAGGAAGTGCCTGCCAGCACGATCGCAATCATGGGGGCCATGATGCTGGTGCGCCAGAAGCCAAGGTCTTTCTCCGGTACCAGGAATGGGCCCAGATAGGTGAGTTGCTGCTGCTCCTGATAGGCCGTCGCGGGCACGAAAACAACGGTCAACTTCTGCGTATTTTCTATGGCTGAAGCCATGCCGGGGATGCTGCTGGCGACCATTCTGCGTACACGCGGTTGAATATTGTCAGGGTCCAAGCGCGGGTCATGCTTGATGAACACGGACGCGGACGCTGGCTGCACCGGTTCGCCGGGTGCGACACGCTCAGGCAAGACCACATGCACGCGCGCGACGATCACGCCGTCGATGTTCGACAAGGTGGCCTCCAGCTCCTGCGACAGCGCATAGATGTAGCGTGCGCGTTCTTCCAAGGGGGTGGAGATCACTCCCTCCTTGCGGAAAATGTCGCCCAAGGTCGAACGGGCCACTTTGGGCAGTCCAACGGCTTCCAGCGTGCGAACGGCGCGACTGATGTCATTGGCCCGTACGCGAACGACCACACCATCTTTTGCCGGAATCTTCTGCGCGCGGATCTGCTTGTCTGCCAACTCGGCAATGACTTCGTTGGCTTCCTGCTCTGACAGTTGGCGATGAAGTTCCACGCTCTCGCCGCAGCCAGCCAATATCAACGCCGATAAACACATTAATGCGATGGATAGATAGCGATACATGCGGCTATCCCATGGTGGAAATTTTATCGACGCCTTTCACCAGCAAACCGGCAACCTTGACCTGTAGCACCACGCCAAGATTCGCAGCGGCAAGCGATTCGGGCAGTGCGTGGGCTTCCTTGGACTGCTTGTTGAGCATCGTATCGCGCATGCCTCTTTTCACGCGCTTGGACGCTGCCATCGATTCAGGTGCGCTCACGGTAAACAGATTCGTGGCCGTGGAGGACGCGACGCCGTTACCGGCCTGTCCGGTATTACCCAGTTGGGCGTTGAAGAAGTTGATGTCGGAAGTTCCGCTTAGAGCTGCAGGCGTTTGAGCCTGAGTCGCAAAGGTGCCGTTTTCCGAAAGCCCTGTGTGGGTGATATACATATAAACCTCCCTCGAACATCTGTCGGTTGCTGCGCCCGATGACCGTGATGACCCCCTCAACCTGATCTGCCGAGGAGGTCGCTGTTACTTAGGCGAATCGCAGAGATTTCACGCGGCCTGCTTTTGCTGTGGTGAGCTCTTGCTCCGCTGTTTTTGCAGCTTCTTCGACAACTTTCTTTTCTTTGTTGGCGTTGATTTGGTCCAGTTGTGCTTGAGCACCGCTGCTCATGCCACCGCCAGAAGGAATAGAAGACATAGGGTCACCTTTGTATACGTCTCGATGGGAATGCTGACAGCGCTTGTTAGGCACCTGCAGCGTCTTGAGCAATCGTCAAAGTGCTCGTTTTGTGCGTGGTTAATTGTGTTGGGAGCGTTCCGAGTTATGCGTCGGCATTTGTTTTTAGATGTTTCGCAGATTGTTAAGTTAGTGTGTGTCTATGGTTGCTGGCTCGGTGTGTGCTGGTATTTATGAGGTTAGTTGCAGCGTATTTCGAGCTGTTTCATTCGATAATAGAGCGTGCGCCTGGCAACGCCCAACTCTGTTGCCGTTTTGTCAACATTATGTTCGTGACGATGCAAGGACTCTTCAATCAATGCTCTTTCTATTTGTTGCAGCTGCGCCTTTAAATTTACTTTTGTTTGTGGCTCGTGGTTCAAGGGGATCGGGGTCAAGCCCAATACGAAGCGCTTGGCGGCTGAGCGAAGTTCGCGAACGTTGCCATGCCAGCGGTGGCAAAGCAGTTGCTGCAGCAGTGTGCCCGCAGGCTTCAACGTCGGGCATCTAAAGGCGTCGGCCTCTTGTTTGATCATGTCGAGAAACAACGGAATGATGCGCTCCCTTCGCTCGCGCAGTGGGGGAAGTTGGATGCTGACAACATTGAGACGGAAATACAGGTCACGTCGGAAGGCCCCTCGCTCCACCATGTCCTGCAAGGAGTGCTGGGCGGAAGCGATGACGCGCATATCCACCTGGATGAAACGGGTCGAACCCAGGCGCTCGATTCCGCGGCACTCCAAAACCCGAAGCAGCTTGGCCTGCAGGGGCAATGGCATGCTGTCGATTTCGTCGAGGTACAAGGTGCCCAAGTGAGCGGCTTCTACAAATCCGGCTCGCGATTGCATTGCGCCGGTATAGGCGCCACTGTTGACGCCGAACAGCTGACTTTCGGCAAGGGTTTCCGGTATGGCAGCACAGTTGACCGCAACGAAGTTTCCTTTGCGCCCGGATAAACAATGTATACGTTGCGCCAAAGTGTCTTTGCCTGTGCCGGTTTCGCCGAGTAACAGAACGTCAATATTAAGCGCTGCAGTATTGTTGACAGTGGACTCGATAAGAGGGCAGTCAATGAATGATAGATCGGTAGCAGGCATGTTTATGTTTTGATTAAGGGCCGACATATTGTTGTCACTCCAATACTGTTGCCACTTGATGGAGGGCTAAGTAAAACGGAAAATATCGAAGTTGTCATTGAGTTTGCGCAAAGGCAGGGGTGACGAAATGCCTGAATTAGTAAGCTTTTAGGAAGTGCAAGAGGAAGTTTGTCGTATACGTTCTACTTGGCGTAAGGCAAGTCTTAAAGACTTGGCGAATTGTTCGAATGGGCGAGGTGTTAAGCAGGAAGTTGTTTTATAAGATGAGGTCGACAGTGTATGCGAGTATGTCTGGATTAAAAGCAGGGGCACAAAAAAGCCGATGCAGAGCATCGGCTTTTTATTCGCCGCGGTGTGGATTACACGTTGAAACGGAAGTGCATCACGTCGCCATCTTTGACGATGTATTCCTTGCCCTCCAGACGCCACTTACCGGCTTCCTTGGCACCGGCTTCACCCTTGTATTGGATGAAGTCGTTGTAGGCGATTACTTCGGCGCGGATAAAGCCTTTTTCGAAGTCGGTGTGGATCACGCCGGCGGCCTGTGGCGCGGTGGCGCCGACCTTGACGGTCCATGCACGGACTTCTTCAACACCGGCGGTGAAGTAGGTTTGCAGGTTGAGCATTTCGTAACCGGCACGGATCACACGGTTCAGGCCAGGCTCTTCCAGGCCCAGGGCCTCAAGGAACATGTCTTTTTCTTCGCCGTCATCCAGCTCGGCGATTTCCGCTTCGATCTTGTTGCACACCGGAACGACGATTGCGCCTTCTTCGTCGGCGATGGCCTTGACCACGTCCAGCAGCGGGTTGTTCTCGAAGCCATCTTCGGCCACGTTGGCGATGTACATCACAGGCTTGGTGGTCAGCAGGTGGAAGCCCTTGATCACGGCCTTCTCATCGGCGCCCATGTTCTTCATCAGGCTGCGTGCAGGCTTGCCTTCGGTGAAGTGTGCGATCAATTGCTCCAGCAGGCCTTTCTGGACCACTGCATCCTTGTCGCCGCCCTTGGCGTTACGCGCGACTTTCTGCAATTGCTTCTCGCAGCTGTCGAGGTCGGCGAAGATCAGTTCCAGGTCGATGATCTCGATGTCGCGTTTCGGGTCGACGCTGTTGGAGACGTGAATTACGTTCTCGTCTTCAAAGCAGCGGACTACGTGGGCGATAGCATCGGTCTCACGGATGTTGGCCAGGAACTTGTTACCCAGGCCTTCACCTTTCGACGCGCCGGCAACCAGGCCCGCGATATCGACGAATTCCATGGTGGTCGGCAGGATGCGCTTTGGATTGACGATGGCCGCCAGGGCGTCCAGACGCGGATCCGGCATCGGCACGATACCGCTGTTGGGTTCGATGGTGCAGAAGGGGAAGTTCTCCGCCGCAATACCGGACTTGGTCAGGGCGTTGAACAGGGTGGATTTGCCGACGTTGGGCAGGCCGACGATGCCGCAATTGAATCCCATGGTGTTTCCCCTCGGTAAGAGTCAGGCCTTCTGGCTGTGCAGGTTTTTCATCGCGCGGTTCCATTCACCGGCGAAGATATCCGGCAGCACGCCGAGGGCAAAGTCGATGCTGGCATCGAGTTTTTCCTGTTCGGCGCGTGGCGCAC
>NZ_NKIG01000068.1:0-5057 GCF_002255865.1 Pseudomonas sp. PGPPP1
ACACACCCTCCACGTTAAGGCCCATGCTACGAGCAGAACCGGCGATGGTACGCACGGCTGCATCCATATCAGCTGCAGTCAGATCCGCGTTTTTGGTTTTCGCGATTTCTTCCAGCTGAGCACGAGTCACGGTGCCAACCTTAACGGTGTTAGGACGAGCGGAACCGCTAGTCAGACCAGCAGCTTTCTTCAGCAGAACCGAAGCCGGGGTCGACTTGGTTTCGAAAGTGAAGCTACGGTCGCTATATACAGTGATGATCACTGGAGTCGGCAGACCTGGCTCAAGACCCTGAGTACGGGCGTTGAAGGCCTTGCAGAATTCCATGATGTTCACACCGTGCTGACCCAGTGCTGGGCCGACGGGTGGACTTGGGTTGGCCTGAGCGGCCTTCACTTGCAGCTTGATGTAAGCGGTAATCTTCTTGGCCATGAGGCACTCCAATTACGGGTTCAAACGCCTCGAGAGGCTCCCCGGTTACTTGCGCGTTTATCCCAGTGACGACAAAACCCCACAGCCTAAGGCTGTGGGGTTGGGATGCTTGATCAGCTAGACCTTTTCGACCTGGCTGAACTCCAACTCTACCGGAGTAGAGCGACCGAAAATGAGCACCGCCACTTGGATTCGGCTCTTTTCGTAGTTAACTTCTTCGACAGTACCGTTGAAATCAGCAAACGGACCATCTGTGACACGAACAACCTCGCCCGGCTCGAACAACGTCTTCGGCTTAGGCTTGTCACTACCATCAGCAACACGACGCAAAATTGCTTCTGCTTCTTTGTCAGTGATAGGAGCAGGCTTATCAGCAGTACCGCCGATAAAGCCCATGACACGAGGAGTATCCTTGACCAAGTGCCAAGTACCTTCATTCATGTCCATCTGAACCAGCACATAGCCAGGGAAGAACTTACGTTCACTTTTACGCTTCTGGCCATTCCGCATTTCAACCACTTCTTCAGTGGGAACCAGAATTTCGCCGAAGCCATCTTCCATGCCTGCCAGCTTTACGCGCTCCAGCAAAGAGCGCATAACATGCTTCTCGTAACCCGAGTAAGCATGCACAACGTACCAACGCTTAGCCACGGGACACCCTTAGCCAACAATCAAGGAAACAAGCCAGCCGAGCAGGGAATCAAGCCCCCACAACAGCAACGCCATAACCAGAACAACAGCCACCACAATCAATGTGGTCTGCGTGGTTTCTTGGCGAGTCGGCCAAACGACTTTACGAATTTCGGTGCGAGCTTCCTTTACCAGGACCGCGAACGACTTGCCCTTAGCGGTCTGCAGGCCTACAAAGGCAGCTACAGCAGCAATGACAAGCAAAGCGAGCACACGGTACAGGATCGGCGAAGCAGAATAGTACTGATTGCCAACAACGCCTACGACCACCAAAGCGACTACTGCGAGCCACTTAACCAGATCGAAACGAGAGCTTTGAGCTTCAGCCTTAGGAGTCATCTATGAAGATCCTGTGAAAAGAAAGCCAGATACACCACGTGAATCTGGCAGGTCAGGAGGGAATCGAACCCCCAACCTACGGTTTTGGAGACCGTCGCTCTGCCAATTGAGCTACTGACCTAAAACAAAATCAGGCCGACCATTATGCAGGCCTGAAAAAGACTTTACAACAACCAACCCCCAGAGACCTGAAATCGCCCGACATCAACACCGGACACAACACCATCAAGCCGAGGCAGCTGTTAAAACAAAGGCAGATATTTTCATATCTGCCTTGTTATATGGAGCTCTTGAGCGGATTTGAACCGCTGACCTCACCCTTACCAAGGGTGTGCTCTACCAACTGAGCTACAAGAGCGAAACACCTTGCACAACCTGCAAACTTGGAGCGGGTAGCGGGAATCGAACCCGCATCATCAGCTTGGAAGGCTGAGGTTCTACCACTAAACTATACCCGCGGAGCTTGCAGCTCACGCTAAAAATGGTGGAGGGGGAAGGATTCGAACCTTCGAAGTCGTAGACGTCAGATTTACAGTCTGATCCCTTTGGCCGCTCGGGAACCCCTCCTAAGCGAGCCGGCATTTTACATCACGCCGACCTTCTGTCAAGCATTTTCTCATTTAAATTATGAGGTTAGCTGCATTGACGATTGCTTCGCGCTGTTGACCTACTTGGTCATCACTGCGGAGCGGGCGCCATTCTATGCAAACTATTCGAGAGTTGCAACGCCTTCGCACAACATTATTTTATGTTTTAACTCATTGAATTCCTTAGCAAGGTTTTCAAAGGGCAGATCATCAGCCAGGCGCCTGCTTTCAGGGGCCACACGAAGCCAATAACCCGAAGCGTCAGTCGTGTTCAGCAACAAAACCTTGGCCTTGATATCCAAACTGGTAAGACGCTGCTCGACAGATTGCGCCTGACGCTGATCAGTAAAGCCACCGATATATAGACAGGTGTTTTGCCCATCTGTGGCCTTGGCACGATCCCTACGGGCAACCGCTTCAGACGACTCACTCAGAAGGCGTATATCTTGCTGAGAACCCTTGTAGAGACTAAGCGGCGTGACATCCTTGGCACGCAACGGCGCTTCTTGCTGATGCCATATGTAGTAGAAGACATTCAGAACGAGTAAAAGCAAAAACAGCCAGCGCATAAGAACCTCAGGACAAAGGGCAGGCCATCGCCAATCCAACGAAAACCAGGTCAGGAACAATCCGAGCCTGCGGCACAGCCGCAGAAACCAAATCAGCATCGCCACCGGTCAGGAAAACAGTAAAGTCATCCCCCCAGTAGCTTCGAGCCAGCTCTAGCTGAGTCAATACAAACCCTCTCAGCATCAAAGTACAGCCTCGCTCGACAGCCTCGACGGTTGTATGACCAGGCAGGAGGCGCTCCAGCGCTCGCTCAGCCGCCGCATCGTCGTAGCGTATCTTCCGGGTATGCGTACGCAACTGATTGCGCATGAGCGGCAATCCCGGGCAGATGAAGCCCCCCAGGTGCTCGCCGTCGGCAGCAATAAAATCTGCAGTTGCCGCCGTGCCGAAATCCAGGACCAGGCAAGCACCAGACGCCAACTTATATCCACCCAACATCGCCAGCCAGCGATCCAGCCCTAGACGCTCAAAGTCATCATAGCCATTACGCACGCCGGCCATTTCTCGCGCAGATACCGCGCAGGACACAGAAACCCCAAAAGCACTCACCAGGGCGTCAACTAACTGCCCCGTCTCCTCCTGCGCCCTGACACTGACCAATCGGCAGCGCGTAAGCAACAATTCAGGAAGGGCGATCAAGCCATCAATCAGCGCAGCATCCGAACTAACGACACCTTCTGCGGAGGCAAGCGAGCCATCAACTTCAAGCACGCGCCATTTGATAAAACTGTTCCCACAGTCGAGCTCAAGAATCATCACGCAACCTCAGGCTTAACTCTCCACCGCTGTATATTTTTTCGACACCATCGACACTCAAACGTAACGCGCCTTGATGATCGACACCCAGCACATCACCGTCAATCTGGTTGGCTCCCGCGATTAGCGATACAGCCCGCCCCTGCCAAAGGTGATTCTGTTCCCACTCCTCCTGGAGCGCGGCGAAACCACCGGCTTTATGTCGACTCAGATAGTCTTGCAACTGCACACCCAGTTGCGCGACCAGATGATTGCGGTCAATTGCAAAGCCCGTCTCAAGCCGAACCGAAGTCCATTGCTGATCAACGTCCTCCGCCTTCTGCATGTTCACATTGACACCAACCCCAAGGACAACGTGGCAAATATCAGCGGGATCCCCTACCAATTCCAGCAAGATACCGGCGATTTTTTTATCCCCGACTAACACATCGTTAGGCCACTTCAACGCAGCACCTTGCACGCCTAATTCACGGAGGGCGCGCATGACCGCAAGCCCAACCACGAGGCTTAGCCCTTCCAACTGCCGCAAACCACCTTCGATACGCAACACGAGGCTGTAGTACACATTTTGCGCGAATGGGCTGACCCATTTACGACCTCGCCTCCCCCTTCCTGCTGTCTGCTGCTCTGCGAGCACTAGAAACGGCGGTACGCAACCTGCGTCAACTAGACGCAAGGCTTCAGCATTGGTGGAGTCAATAGTGTCGGAAATATGAGCAGGCCATGGCAAAGCAGGCGCATTCGATGCAATTGCCTCAGCATTCAAAAATACTAATGGCGATGCAAGCTGATAGCCCTTTCCTCGGACCTTATGGATAGGCAGATTCAACTCTGCCTCAATATGCTGGAGCTGCTTCCACACAGCGCTACGACTGACGCCCAAGGCTGCGCCAAGCGCTTCTCCAGAATGGAATCGGCCGTCTTTCAGTAGATTTAACAACGTCAGCATACAAGGATCGCCTCACAATGAGGCAGGCATGATAGCCATGCGCAAAGCCATTGCATAGAAAGGCAATGCTTTAGCTGCATAGGAAGAAACGATTACCGTAAGCGCTTTTCGATCGCCCAAAACAAAACCCCTGACTGCGTTAGCAATCAGGGGTTCTGGAATTTAATCTTGACGATGACCTACTCTCACATGGGGAAACCCCACACTACCATCGGCGATGCATCGTTTCACTACTGAGTTCGGGATGGGATCAGGTGGTTCCAATGCTCTATGGTCGTCAAGAAATTCGGGTACTGAGTCGTGACCTGTTGGTCTCGCTTCAGCAAATTGGGTATGTGACAGCTTTCGGTGTTTTGTGAACGTCGAACTTTCGGTTCATTTCGTCTTCACACACCGCAATCTGGTGCCTTTTCAGGTCAGCAAATTGCTTGGGTGTTATATGGTCAAGCCTCACGGGCAATTAGTATTGGTTAGCTCAACGCCTCACAGCGCTTACACACCCAACCTATCAACGTCGTAGTCTTCGACGGCCCTTCAGGGAACTCAAGGTTCCAGTGAGATCTCATCTTGAGGCTAGTTTCCCGCTTAGATGCTTTCAGCGGTTATCTATTCCGAACATAGCTACCCGGCAATGCCACTGGCGTGACAACCGGAACACCAGAGGTTCGTCCACTCCGGTCCTCTCGTACTAGGAGCAGCCCCTCTCAAATCTCAAACGTCCACGGCAGATAGGGAC
>NZ_NKIG01000036.1:0-59932 GCF_002255865.1 Pseudomonas sp. PGPPP1
TTCTGCCAGGCCCAGTCGTACTTGAACGGCACGAGTTGGTTGAGGTCGGCGCGGCAGTTGATCATGCGCTTTTCGTCAACGGCGACGCGGGCGGCGGAGCCTTCCAGCTCGGCGAGGCCTTCGGCGATGTCGAGTTTGTCGAGGGCGGCCTTGGCGCGGATGATCGCGGCGGAGTCGTTGGCGGTCACATTACGCGCTTCCAGCGCGGCAGCAGCGCCAGCACCGTCGAGGCGGTCCATGTTGGCTTCGGTGGCGTGGCCGGCGTTGGCGCCTTTGGTGGCTACTTCGCCTTCTTCTTCTTTGTCGAATTCGTCCCAGCTCAGCATGACGTGTCGTCTCCTGCGTGAGGGCTCAAAGGTGCCCGTGTGAAACCGGATGGTTGGGTGTTCACACGGCCCTGAGGCCGCGGTGGATCTTAAGGAATCGTTTGTTGCAGCTAGCGCACGCATTAAACGGAATTGGGTGTTCGGGTGCTCTGCGTGAGGCTTGAGGTGCGGAGCGGTAGGTGCTTGCTCCAGCGGGAGGCCTCAGGTCTGGCTCTTCATCCCAGTGTAAAGGGATGTTGCAGGCCCGATTTACCCGCGCATTATAGGGAAAAAATCAGCTTTGTGTTGTGACGGATGGTCACGGATCGCAGACAAAAAGCCTGCTTTTCAAGCCAAGTCACGGGTTTGTTGGGGTTGGCTGGAGGGACGAGCGGCAGGATTTTTTTCGAGGGAGCGCAGCGAGGGCAGGGGAGGGCCGGTTCTTTGCCGCAAGAACGATTTCTTGCGGCGAGTAAGGTCGGGTGTGGTGTTAACTAACGAAGTTGTTATCCGTTAGAGCAACCATTGCCCATCACATGGTAATTAAGAATATGACGCTGACCTTGGGAGTCTTCATATTCCATTTTTACCGGTACCACTTCGCAGACTTCTGGAATGCTGCTCATCGACAATACTTTGGCGACGTCCAAGTGGGTGCTGTAAGTGTAGTCCTCGACAATCGGGGCGTTGCGGCTAGCTACGTCAGTCGGGGCTTCGTCGGCCAGGGCGGCGGTGGCGCACAAGCTGCTGAGGGCCATAACTACTAAAGCTTTCATTTCTCTGTTTACCTTATTTAGGTCGAGTGGGGTCACGGGGCCCTTGTGAGGCCGCGTGTGTAACTTAAGAGTTGGGAAGTTCGGATTAACGTTGCCTTCGTGGGGGCTGTTGCGTTGTTAATCACAGTGTCGTGTTGACGGAGTTGATTTTAGGCGTGCGGGTTATATTCATATACCCGTGCTTTTGATAAACACTATTGGCGGTTTTTGTAACAATCCCGTGGTAAAGCTTTTTTCACAAAGCTGCAAAGCGCCGCAGCCTGCGGGCTAGAGCCGCAAACGCGGATGTTAGGGCAATTTGTAGGGGCTTGTTACTACCATCGTCGAATGGTTCTATGGGGCAGCCCCGGCTACAACAGGGCATACAAAAACAACTATTGTCACCGAGGTAAGAAAGATGAGTGCGGCTTCCCTGTACCCCGTTCGCCCCGAAGTAGCAGCCAACACGCTGACTGACGAGGCGACCTACAAGGCCATGTACCAGCAGTCGGTGGTCAACCCCGATGGCTTCTGGCGTGAGCAAGCCAAGCGCCTTGACTGGGTCAAGCCTTTCACCGCGGTGAAGCAGACCTCGTTCGACGACCACCATGTCGACATCAAGTGGTTTGCCGACGGCACCTTGAACGTTTCCTACAACTGCCTGGACCGTCATCTCGCTGAGCGTGGCGACCAGGCAGCCATCATCTGGGAAGGCGATGACCCTTCCGAAAGCCGCACCATCACCTACCGCGAACTGCACGAAGAAGTCTGCAAGTTCGCCAACGCTTTGCGCGGCCAAGACGTGCATCGCGGCGACGTGGTGACTATCTATATGCCGATGATCCCCGAAGCCGTGGTCGCCATGCTGGCGTGTACCCGCATCGGTGCGATTCACTCCGTGGTGTTTGGCGGTTTTTCGCCGGAAGCCCTGGCCGGTCGCATCATCGACTGTAAGTCGAAGGTAGTGATCACTGCTGATGAAGGCATCCGTGCCGGTAAGAAGATTCCGCTCAAGGCCAACGTCGACGACGCCCTGACCAACCCGGAAACCAGCAGCATCCAGAAAGTCATCGTGTGCAAGCGCACCAATGGCGCGATCAAGTGGAACCAGCATCGCGACATCTGGTACGAAGACCTGATGAAAGTGGCGGGCACCGTGTGTGCGCCCAAAGAAATGGGCGCCGAAGAAGCGCTGTTCATTCTTTATACCTCCGGCTCCACTGGCAAGCCTAAAGGCGTGCAGCACACCACCGGCGGCTACCTGCTCTATGCAGCGCTGACCCACGAGCGCGTGTTCGACTACCGCCCGGGCGAGATCTACTGGTGCACCGCCGACGTCGGCTGGGTCACTGGCCACACCTATATTGTCTACGGCCCGCTGGCCAATGGCGCGACCACGCTGCTGTTCGAAGGCGTGCCGAACTACCCGGACATCACTCGGGTCGGCAAGATCGTCGACAAGCACAAGGTCAACATCCTCTACACCGCCCCGACCGCCATCCGCGCGATGATGGCTTCCGGCACCGCCGCCTGCGAAGGCGTTGATGGCAGCAGCTTGCGTCTACTGGGTTCGGTGGGTGAGCCGATCAACCCGGAAGCGTGGGACTGGTACTACAAGAACGTTGGCCAATCCCGTTGCCCGATCGTCGACACCTGGTGGCAGACCGAAACCGGCGCCACCTTGATGAGCCCGCTGCCGGGCGCCCATGCGCTCAAGCCGGGTTCGGCGGCACGGCCATTCTTCGGTGTGGTGCCGGCGTTGGTGGACAACCTGGGCAACATCATCGAAGGCGCTGCCGAAGGCAACCTGGTGATCCTCGATTCGTGGCCAGGCCAGGCCCGTACCCTGTACGGCGACCATGACCGTTTTGTCGATACCTACTTCAAGACCTTCCGTGGCATGTACTTCACCGGTGACGGCGCTCGTCGCGACGAAGACGGCTACTGGTGGATCACTGGGCGTGTGGATGACGTGTTGAACGTGTCGGGCCACCGCATGGGTACCGCCGAGATTGAAAGCGCCATGGTCGCCCACCCGAAAGTCGCCGAAGCGGCGGTGGTCGGTGTGCCGCATGACATCAAGGGGCAGGGCATCTATGTGTATGTCACCCTCAAGAATGGCGAAGAGCCGAACGAGGCGCTGCGCCTGGAGCTGAAAAACTGGGTGCGCAAAGAGATCGGGCCGATTGCTTCGCCGGACGTGATCCAGTGGGCACCGGGCTTGCCGAAGACACGCTCGGGGAAAATCATGCGGCGGATTTTGCGCAAGATTGCCACGGCTGAGTATGACGGGCTGGGGGATATCTCCACCCTGGCAGACCCGGGTGTAGTGGCGCATTTGATTGAGACGCACAAGACCATGAATGTGGCGTAAGGCGGGTTGGTGATACAGAGCCCCATTCGGTGTGAGCCGGATGGGGCTTTTTTGTGGGATCTTGCAAGCAGTGGAGATCCCCTGTGGGAGATTCTATGTTGCAGTGCAAGCAAGCCCGCTCCCACATTTGGACTGCATTTCATAGCGAGGGCGGTGGTGGTATGACGAGCCTGCATAACCTTCAGGCCAATAAATATCGGTTTCTCTCGTAGGGCATTTCTGAATGTTACCGTTGTTGCCAAATGTGTAACCCAGCGCCCAAACATGAGGCGATGTGCTACACCTGTGCCCCGAGAAACCCCATTCCAGACGCTCCCAGAAATAAGATTAAACGCCAGACTTGCCGTGCTAGAAGGGTTTGCGAATAATAGGCCCGCAATTTGCAGCATCAACAGGTTTAATATCTTTTGTCTCTGCATAAAATTCAGAGGCTGTCAATGTGCTGGACCCGCTTTCTCGGTGCTTCTGTAAATTGTTGTCGCATTGAGGAAATATCGGCTTCCGGCCTGTCGTTAGAATGCCGATCACTCGCTCGTCGTCGCAGGTTTAACTTGTGTAGGACGCAGCACCGCAATTCGGTTTCCCTTAAGTCGCATCGTGGGCCATGGCTCATACTGCTGTTTTGCCCTATACCGATGGAGTCCCAAGATGAAGAAACTCGTGCTGTTGGGCGCCCTGGCGCTGTCCGTGCTGTCCATGCAGGCTTTCGCTGATGAGAAGCCCCTGAAGATTGGTATCGAAGCGGCTTACCCTCCGTTTGCCTCGAAGGCGCCGGATGGCAGCATCGTGGGCTTTGACTACGACATCGGCAACGCCCTGTGCGAAGAGATGAAGGTCAAGTGTGTATGGGTTGAGCAAGAGTTCGACGGCCTGATCCCTGCGCTGAAAGTGCGCAAGATCGACGCGATCCTGTCGTCCATGTCCATCACTGACGACCGCAAGAAGTCGGTGGACTTCACCAACCGCTACTACCTGAGCCCAGCACAGCTGGTGATGAAGGAAGGCACCGCCGTCAGCGACAGCCTGGATGAATTGAAAGGCAAGAAAATTGGCGTGCAGCGCGGTTCGATCCACGATCGCTTCGCCAAGGAAGTCCTGGCTCCTAAAGGCGCCACGGTTGTTCCTTACAGCTCGCAGAACGAAATCTACCTGGACGTGGAAGCCGGTCGCCTTGACGGTACCGTGGCTGACGCCACCCTGCTGCAAGACGGTTTCCTGAAAACCCCGGCCGGTAAAGGCTACGCGTTCGTGGGCCCACAGTTCACCGACGCCAAGTACTTCGGTGACGGCATCGGTATCGCGGTACGTAAAGGCGACAAGGCCGAGCTGGACAAGATCAACGCGGCCATCGCAGCGATCCGTGCCAACGGCAAATACAAGCAAATCCAGGACAAATACTTCGACTTCGATATTTACGGCGCTGACCCTAAGTAACTCGTCGCAGCTGTCTGTCCGCAATGGCGCAAGCAACAGAATTCCTGAGGTTTGCGCCATTTTTTCATCCCCCTTTTCGAGGACCTGAATCATGTTGAAAGGCTACGGGGCCGTCATCCTCGATGGCGCATGGTTGACGCTTCAGCTCGCCTTGTCGTCCATGGCCTTGGCCATTGTTCTGGGTCTGATCGGGGTCGCGTTGCGCCTGTCGCCGGTGCGCTGGTTGGCCTGGCTGGGTGACTTGTACTCCACAGTGATCCGCGGGATCCCTGACCTGGTGCTGATCCTGCTGATTTTCTACGGCGGCCAGGACCTGCTTAACCGCGTCGCGCCGATGCTCGGCTATGACGACTATATCGACTTGAACCCCTTGGCCGCCGGTATCGGCACCCTGGGTTTCATCTTTGGCGCCTACCTCTCGGAAACCTTCCGTGGCGCCTTCATGGCCATTCCCAAGGGCCAGGCCGAGGCCGGCCTTGCGTATGGCATGAGCAGTTTCCAGGTGTTTTTCCGGGTGATGGTGCCGCAGATGATTCGTCTGGCGATCCCCGGCTTCACCAACAACTGGCTGGTACTCACCAAGGCCACCGCGCTGATCTCGGTGGTGGGTTTGCAAGACATGATGTTCAAGGCCAAGCAGGCGGCAGATGCCACCCGCGAGCCTTTTACCTTCTTCCTCGCAGTGGCGGCGATGTACCTGGTGATCACCAGCGTGTCGTTGCTGGCCCTGCGTCATCTTGAGAAGCGCTACTCGGTAGGCGTAAGGGCGGCTGATCTATGATCTTCGACTACAACGTCATCTGGGAGGCCATGCCGCTGTACCTTGGCGGCCTGCTGACCACCCTGAAACTGCTCGCCATCTCGTTGTTTTTCGGCCTGCTCGCCGCCTTGCCCCTGGGCTTGATGCGTGTGTCCAAGCAGCCGGTCGTCAACGGCGCGGCCTGGCTCTACACCTACGTGATCCGCGGCACGCCGATGCTGGTGCAGTTGTTCTTGATCTACTACGGGCTGGCCCAGTTCGAAGCCGTACGTGAAAGCTTCCTGTGGCCGCTGCTGTCCAGCGCCACGTTCTGTGCGTGCCTGGCGTTTGCGATCAACACCAGTGCCTACACCGCCGAGATCATTGCCGGTAGCCTCAAGGCCACCCCTAATGGCGAGATCGAAGCGGCCAAGGCCATGGGTATGTCGCGCTACAAGCTGTACCGCCGCATCCTGTTGCCATCGGCCTTGCGCCGCGCGCTGCCGCAGTACAGCAACGAAGTGATCATGATGCTGCAGACCACCAGCCTGGCCTCCATCGTCACCTTGATCGACATCACCGGTGCCGCGCGCACGGTGAACGCCCAGTTCTACCTGCCGTTCGAAGCCTATATCACCGCCGGTGTGTTCTACCTGTGCCTGACCTTCATCCTGGTGCGCCTGTTCAAGTTGGCCGAGCGCCGCTGGCTGAGCTACCTGGCTCCACGGAAGCACTGATATGCAACGTATCGATCACCTGTTGCCCTGGGGCCACCTGGGCTGCGAGCGCCAGCTGAGCGTATTCCGTTTTGGCAAGGGCGAGCGCAAGGCCTATATCCAAGCCAGCCTGCACGCCGATGAGTTGCCCGGCATGCGCGCCGCGTGGGAGCTGAAGAAGCGCCTCGCTGAACTTGAAGAGCAAGGCGCCCTCAACGGCGTGATCGAGTTGGTGCCGGTCGCCAACCCGATGGGCCTCGGCCAGTTGCTGCAAGGCAGCCATCAGGGGCGTTTCGAGATCGGCAGCGGCAAGAATTTCAACCGTGACTTCGTTGAGTTGAGCGAGCCGGTTGCAGCGTTGCTCGACGGCAAGCTGGGGGATGATCCCCACGCCAACGTGCGCCTGATTCGCCAGGCCATGAGCGATGCCCTTGACGCGTTGCCCGCGCCAAGCAGCCAGTTGCAAGGCATGCAACGCATCTTGCTGAGCCACGCCTGCACCGCCGACGTGGTCTTGGACCTGCACTGCGACGCCGAAGCTGCGCTGCACATGTACGCGTTGCCGCAGCATTGGCCGCAGTGGCGCTCGCTGTCAGCGCACTTGAATGTGAAAGTCGGGTTGCTGGCGGAAGACTCCGGCGGCAGCTCGTTTGACGAAGCCTGTTCGCTGCCGTGGCTGCGTTTGTCCCGCGCGTTCCCCGAGGCGCAGATCCCGTTGGCGTGCCTGGCGACCACCCTGGAGTTGGGCGGGCAAGCCGATACGGGCCGCGATGAGGCGATCTTCCATGCCGAAGGCATCCTCGCGTTCCTCGCCGAACAAGGCTTGATCAAGGGCGAATGGCCCGCGCCGCAACACGAGCCTTGCGAAGGCGTGCCCTTCGAAGGCACTGAATTGCTGTTTGCACCCCACGCCGGGGTGATCAGTTACCTGCGTAAAGCCGGTGACTGGGTTGAAGCCGGCGAACCGATTTTTGAAGTGATTGATCCCCTGGAAGACCGCGTGAGCACTGTTTGCGCGGGCACGACCGGGGTGTTGTTTGCCGTTGAACGGCTACGTTATGCCCAAGCGGGTTTCTGGCTGGCCAAGGTGGCGGGGCGCGAAGCGCTGCGTCACGGGCGCTTGCTCAACGACTGACCACCTGTTTTTGTGAGAACCGACCGCATGTACAAACTTGAAGTCCAAGACCTGCATAAACGCTATGGCAGTCATGAAGTGCTCAAAGGTGTATCCCTGGCCGCCGCTGCCGGTGATGTGATCAGCATCATCGGTTCCAGTGGCTCAGGCAAAAGTACCTTTTTGCGCTGCATCAACCTGCTGGAGCAACCCCATGCCGGCAAGATTCTGCTCAACAACGAAGAGCTGAAACTGGTGGCCAACAAGGACGGCGCCATGAAGGCAGCCGACCCTAAACAACTGCAACGCATGCGTTCGCGCCTGTCGATGGTGTTCCAGCATTTCAACTTGTGGTCGCACATGACTGCGCTTGAAAACGTGATGGAAGCACCGGTGCACGTGCTGGGCATGTCGAAAAAAGAAGCCCGTGAAAAGGCCGAGCATTACCTGGCCAAAGTGGGCGTGGGCCACCGCAAGGATGCGTTCCCCGGCCACATGTCCGGTGGCGAGCAGCAGCGTGTGGCAATCGCCCGTGCCCTGGCGATGGAGCCGGAGGTGATGCTGTTCGACGAACCTACCTCGGCCCTCGACCCGGAACTGGTTGGCGAAGTGCTCAAGGTCATGCAGGACCTGGCCCAGGAAGGCCGCACCATGGTGGTGGTGACCCACGAAATGGGCTTCGCCCGTGAAGTGTCGAACCAGTTGGTGTTCCTGCACAAAGGCATCGTGGAAGAACGTGGCAACCCGCGTGAAGTGCTGGTGAACCCGCAGTCCGAGCGTTTGCAGCAGTTCTTGTCCGGTAGCTTGAAATAATCAAGGCTGCTTTTGTGCACTGAATTAGTGCATGCTCCACAGTCTTGAAGTCGACCTCAATCCCCTGTGGGAGCGGGCTTGCTCGCGAATGCGATCTATCAAATACAGATGTATTGACTGACACGCCGCATTCGCGAGCAAGCCCGCTCCCACATTTGGATCTTCATCGACTTAAGGATTTGTGCTCGATTACGGGCTAGCATTGGCCTTTGTCTTCATTACTGTTACTGGCTTCGGATAGCACTCCATGACCGCCCACAAAATTGGTTTCCTGATTTGGCCCAGCACAAAAGCACTCACGCTTGCGCTGGCTGAGGAGGCCTTGCGCGTTGCCCAGCGGGTGCATCCGGACGTGGTCTACGAGTTGTCGTTCCTGCTCGCCGAACCTGCCACCGAGGGCGCCTGGCAACTGCCGGGTGAACCGTGGGCCGGCAAGCTGGAAGGTTTCCAGAAGCTGTTCCTGCTGGCGGACGAACCACCGACGGCTATTGCCTCCCAGCTCAGTACTGCCCTCAAGCAACTGGTGCGCGCCGGGTGTGTGATCGGCGGTTTGTCGGCGGGTGTGTACCCGCTGGCCCAACTCGGCTTGCTCGACGGCTACCGCGCCGCCGTGCATTGGCGCTGGCAGGACGATTTCGCCGAACGCTTCCCCAAGGTCATCGCCACCAGCCATCTGTTCGACTGGGACCGCGACCGCCTCACCGCCTGCGGTGGCATGTCGGTACTCGACCTGCTGTTGGCGGTGCTGGCCCGTGATCACGGCGCCGAACTGGCCGGTGCGGTCTCCGAAGAACTGGTCGTGGAGCGCATCCGCGAAGGCGGCGAACGCCAGCGCATTCCCCTGCAAAACCGCCTGGGCTCCAGCCATCCCAAGCTGACCCAGGCCGTTCTGCTGATGGAAGCCAATATCGAAGAGCCGCTGACCACCGACGAAATCGCCCAGCATGTTTGCGTGTCACGACGACAACTCGAACGCATCTTCAAGCAATACCTCAACCGTGTCCCCAGCCAGTATTACCTGGAGCTGCGCCTGAACAAGGCCCGCCAGATGCTGATGCAAACCAGCAAGTCGATCATCCAGATCGGCCTGTCGTGCGGCTTCTCCTCAGGGCCGCACTTCTCCAGCGCCTACCGCAACTTCTTCGGCGCCACCCCGCGCGAAGACCGCAACCAGCGCCGCAGCAGCAGCCCGTTCGAGCTGTCGTCGGTACCCGCCGAGCGCGGCTGAGCCGGATTATTCCTCCTCGGGGCGCGGTGAGGGGGGCTGTATCGGTTCGTTCTGTTCATCGAGTGCGACTTCAATCACCTGAAAATCGATGCTTGTGCGCAGGTAGTACTCCCTCAAGCGAGCCAGGCTTTGCGCCGAAAGTGGGTTGCCGCGCAAATCGGAATCATCGTGAAACGTCGGCATCATTTCGAGAATATCGGCGGGTATCTCGCGGATGTCGTTGTGGCTGAGGTCCAGGGTTTGCAGTTCGGTGAGCTGGAACACACCGTGGGGGACGTGCTGGATGCGTGTTTGACGCAAATGCAGGGACGTCAGTTGGCTCATGCCACTCACATCAGGGGTATTTCCCAGTGGGTTATGGCTCAAATCCAGGAACTCTACGGAACCAAGGTCGGATATCGAGCGTGCAGTATCGGCCGTCAGGCTTATGCCGCAGTTCGATAGCTCCAGGCTGGTCAACGTGGGCAGGCTGAATAGAGCGCGTGGCAACTGCCCCAGTGAGCATCGGCTCACGGACAGCGTCTGCAGCTTGGGGAAACACCTGAGGAGGCCATCAAGGGTGGTGAGTGCGCCATCTGCTGTCAGGTCAAGCCGCGAGATGTGTTCGAAGCGCGCAGTCAGCTGCGGCAGTGCCCCCATGATTGGGGCATCGAGAATCAGGGCGTGGGTGAGCTCATCATCGAGACTCTCTTCATCTTCGGGGCTTTCCCGCCGCCAGGCCTGCTTCAGCAAGGTTTTGACGTTACGTCGGTGTAACCGTTGTTCGGCCTGGGCTGTTTCGTCCAGCGGGACGTCAAGAATGGGATGCCGCTGCGGCACGTTGTCTATCCAGTTTTCAAGGTCGGTTTCCAACTGGCGGTATTCGGCGTCGAGCCGTATCAGGTGCGGCAGGACCTCACTCATCGTGCCCGGCAGCCTGAAAATGAAGCGATCCGCTTCGCTGGCCAAAAGGCTGGGGTATAGCTGCTGCACCCGTTCACGCAGCGAGGTGGGCAGTTGGGCATTGAAATATTCACCGGTGCGTTGGCAATTCTGCTTGATGCGTTCCAGGGTCGCATCGGACAGTGGGTTGCCGGCAATGTTGAAATCGTACGTAGCGGGCGCCGGTAAGCGGAACGTGGCGTCGGGCAATTCGCGGATTGCATTGTGGCTCAGATTCACGCTCATGCGTCGCGTGGGAGTGAGCAAACCTTGCGGCACCTCTCGCAGTCCTGTGTCTTGCAGAGAGACCAATGCAAGGTCGGGGAGCCCGCGCAAGTCCAAGGGTCTTTCCAGCGTATTGTGATCAAGGTTCAAGTACTGCAGGCGCGTCCGGCTCTCTAACGCACGCTGGCTGGCGACCGACAGCTTGATGCCACAACGTGAAAGACCCAAATGGGTCAGCCCCGGTAAGTCGAAGACAGCGAGTGGAATATCGCCCATTACGGTGTTCTGGATGTTGAGAATATTCAGCATCGGGAAGCTTTTGAGGAAAAGGCCAAGATCAAATGGGCCGCCATTGCCCTCGATGTTGATGTAGCCGATGTGTGCAAACCTGGCGCTTAGCGTCGGCAATTCCCCGACCAGCATTTGTGGCACTGTCAGTGCGTGAATGAAGGGCGTATCTGGCGCAATCTCGCGCCGCCACGTGCGCTCCAATAGCTGTTGCAGGGCGTTGCGCCTGGCCTGTTCCAGCGGCGACAGTCGCTCCTCCAGTGACCAATGGGCAAGCTCCTGCTGTAGTGTCTCCAGCTCGTCGGTCAGGCGCGCCAGTTCGCGTTTGCCGGCTTCGATGTCGCCGGGCAGCGAAAAAACTACCCGATTCAGTTCATCGTGGCTCAGTGATGGGTACAGTCTTCGTGCGTCTTGTTGATCTACCGCCAGGGCTTCGATTTCCCAACTGCTGCCATGGACCTGAAAGTAGCGTTTTACTTGTTCCAGGCTCGCTCGAGAGAGCGGGTTGCCGGATAGATCAAAGCGTTGGCTGGCCGTTGATGACATCTCGAACATGGCCTCAGGCAGCTCTTGGATACGGTTATCACTCAAGAAAGCGGTCTCAAGTTCCGGGAGGGTCAGCAGGCCTGGCGGCAGGCGGTCGATGCCGGTATTGGACAGGTCCAGGTCCAGCAAGTCGGTCATTGAGGCGATATCGGGTATCAGCCCCAGTGGGTTGCGATGCAGGTTCAGGCCGCGCAGGCGATGCATCGATGCCAGTCGCGCACGGCTCGCGGGGTTCAGGGTGATGTGGCAATTGTCCAGGTTCAGTATGTTCAGGTCCGGTAAGGTATGGAGGTCATCAGGTAACTGGCCAAGGTGAATATCTCTAATCTCCAGGTGGCGCACGCGGCGGAATAAAGGCAGCAACGCCTCGACGCCCTGGGTGCCATCGGTGCCGACCACTGCTAGCAGACTCACGTGGTCGAAGTTGGCGTTCAGACGCGGTAATTCCCCGAGGATCGGAAGGTCAATCCGCAACGTATAACCGTCGCGGTCAGGGTCTTCAAAGTAGTCATCAACGTCCGTTTCGCGACGCCAGCACTGTTGAATTCGATCTGCAATCAGTGCGCGATTCTGCCGGTCATATTGGCGTCTTCGGGCGCGTAGCGGCGTTTGCGTGGTTGGATGATGTGTAGGCGTATCCCGTTGCCAGCCGTACAGGTCAAGTGCCAATTGTCGATATTCGTCGTCCAGCGCCGTGAGTCGAGCGTCGGCACCTCCAGGTTGATGGGCCAGACCGTCGACAAAAGCCTGAACCTCTGGGTCGGAAAAGCGCGGGTAGAGCGCTCGCGTGCGCTGTTGCAGGGTCAGCGGTGGGCCGGCGTTGACCTGTTCGGCGGGGTAGCCGTTGTCATTGCCGAGCAGGCGCTGGGTCTCGAAAGGTAGCGGGTCGCTATGGTCGGGCTTGAGCAGGGTGCGCAGTTCATCACGTGGCAGTGGGCGCTGACGTAAGCGGTGACGCAATTCGGCAGCCTGGTGAATCTCAATGCGCAATGCCTCGCGCTGGGCACCGGGAAGGGCGTGCAGCACCGCAGTGTACAGATCGGTTTCACCGTGCAGCGGGCCGTTGGCGTCGTGGGGCACATAGCGGCCTTGTTCGGTGCGTACCAGCAGACGCCGAATCGGCGCAGTGTCAGGGCCGATGGTGTTCCAGAGGTCGCCCGCTTTATTAAAGTGGCGCGCCTCAAGGTGTATCTGGTCCGACCAGCCTGGTTGCAACCTCAGCGAGTTGAGGGCCAAGCGGTCGGTGTCAAGGCTGCGCGTCGCTTCAAGATGCTGGCCCTCATAGGCACGGTTGATGCGCAATTCGTCCATGACGCTATGGGCCAGTTGGTCCAGGTGCTCGGGTGTCTGGCGCAGGTCCAGCTCTTGTAGGTCGGCGCCGCTGGCTCGCCGCAAAAGACTGTCGGCGATGCTCGCTGGCAGGCCCGGCGCGATGTGTTGCATTTGTTGGGTGAGTGGCTCGCGCGTGTATTGCAATGGAGCGTAGCGCGAATCGAACAGCGCGCCCCGTTGGCTTTCAGCGATATCGGCGAGTTTTTTACGCAGGTGACGTGTGCGAGCTTCCAGGCTCAGCTGCGGGTCGCTGGCGCGCTCGCCAAACTGCGCGGTGATTTCATCAGGGCTCAAGGCACTGAGGACGGTTTTGAGCAGGTCGCCACTTTTCAGTTGTTCTTCGTGGATGCGCACACTGGGCTTTTCGGGGTCACCAAAGTTCCAGGTGACCTCGCCGCGTTCGTTGAAAAACGCTAAGCCTTTTGACTTGGGCCAGTAACCGTAACTGGTCAACAGTTGCAACTGGTCCTGCGGGTCGACGGCGTGATACACGGCAGGGTCGTCGCTGCGCAGGTTGTCGATCAGTTGCTGAAGTTCACGGTCGATTTTCAGGCGTGCCAAGGTGTCGCTGAGCAGCGGCGGGGTTGGTTCGCTGTTGACGTGGATTCTGCGCAGCGCGCCCTCTGTTACGCCGCTGATGTCCTGGGCCAGCTCGCGGTCGGCGGCGACTAGCGCTTGCGCCGTGTGGCCCAGTCTTTCCAGCAATGTTGAGCGATCCCACTGTTGGGGGTACTCGAGCTCCGTGTGCCAGGCGCCCGTGCCGTTATGGCGCACGTCGGGCTTGAAGGCGTCGGGGCGAGAGGGGTGTTTGATGCGGTAGTAGCGACTGTCGAGGGGTTTTTCCACGGCGTACAGTTTGCCGTCCAGTGTCAACATCGACTCGCCGTTGATCACGTGCAAGCCCTGTTCGTTGAAGCCCAGGCGCGCGTACGCGTCATAGGGTTGTTGGTAGGGCTTGAGATCAGGTTTCCAATAGCGGTGGCTTCCGTTCGCCAATTTCACAGGCTTGAAACGGTCGATAAAGGCCAGTACGTCCTTGGGCAATACTTTGCGCAGCTCGGTCACACCGATGGTGGTGCCAGCAACAAAGGTGCCCAACTGTACGCCCGCCTCGACCACCCCGACAAAGTGGCCGATCGCTTCTTGGCCTTCGCCTTCGGCCCAGTCGATGATGCCTTCGAAGACTTCATCCAGCAGTTGATACGCCATATAACCCAACATCAACTCGCCAAGGCCAGGCACAAACGGGGCCACCACCTGCACGACGGCATTGAGGATCGCCGAGGCCACGTTGGCGAAGGAGTCCCACAGCGCCCAACGTGCCGCGCGGTCGGCATTTGCTGTGGATACCGCGAGAGTTCGGGCGTCGTTCAGCAGTTTGTCGAGTTTTTGCTGATAGAGGTACTGCCATGGGTTGCCAGCAATCGGGGTGGCAACGAACTGCAGCTTGGGATCACTCGTAGGTTCCTTGCGCCAGGGCGCCAGCCCACTTCCCGGTTCAGGCGGATGGAAGGTGATTTTCGCCAGGCGCTGGCTCAAACCGGCGAAGAACGCGCCACGCCGGTCGTGGTCGACAAAGCGGCTGAAAAAAACCTGGTAGTCCTCGTCGCGCAATTGGCGTACCAGCTTCTGTTTAAACGCCAGGGGCGAGGCGTATTGCTTGATCGGGTGGGCTGGGTCATCCGGTATATAGGCCACCAGGCGTTGGGCGTTGCGTGAGGTTTCCAGGTTGGGCGCAAACAGCAGGATGCCGGTAAGCGGGGCGTCCATCACGCTCAACCTGTGACACAACAAGGGGGCGCCGTCGAGCGTCACGTTGTGCTCGTCTTTTATCAAGGCTTCAATCAGCGGGCGCACCTCATTGTCGATATCGCCGCTGATCGTCGCTAACTGCAATGAGGCTCGCAGCTGGGCTTTCTGGCTGGCATCGATCTTGTGTTGCAGCACTGCGGCAGACACCGGTTCGTCCATGCCCAATTGCGTGCGCAGGTACTTGGTATAGCGGGCGCCGATGTCCAGCTCACGGCAGAGGCGGGTGAAGGCGGTGATGGAGATTACCTGGCGAATGGCTGGCAACGTGTCGAACTGGCCAGCGCTATAAGGTTGGCTAATGTAGGTGGAGGCTGGCTCGTAGGCGTTGTCTTGGGTTTCGTTGTAGTCGAAGTTATGCAGGGCTGCGTCGAGCAGGGAGACGGTCCAGGTGCGTGCGCCACCGGTTTGAATTGAAAACCACGGTACGGTCTGCGGGATATATAGACGCAGGTAGACGGATTCGCTGTTCAGGTCGAGGCTGAAGCGGTTGAGTAGTGCGTCCTCCAGGATCGGTTTGGCAAAGGTCTTGGCGTCTTGCAGCTTTTCCAGGGCACTATCGACGCGGTTCTGCGCTTGCCAATGGGCGGCGTTCAGTTGATGCAGTTCGGTGCGTTGGGCTGCGGTGCCTGCCAGCACCCGTGGCGCCGTTTGTTTCAGTGCTTCACGCTTGCCGGGGCTGGCCTGGCCCAACCAGTGCGGTACGGCGGTCGTGAGGGGCTGGTAATGGTGGTCGGGGCGTGTGGTCATTGGACTCGTCTCTGAATACTCGGAAAGAGCCTCAGTAGATCAAGCGGTGCACAGTTGAAGTGGCTAGATAGTTAAGGCGTTTGACCCTGCCGCAAACCCCCTGCGCAGTTTAAACTGCGCCATTGCGACGGTAATTGTCGCATTGGCGTAAACCCGCCAAAAACGTGGGTTTGCGCTATAAGAAGTTGTCGCTTGGCGACAAGGCCGCACTGAAAACTGTCCTTACAATCCCTGCATCGCCCGCCAGTTCCAGGCAGGCGTTCCTCTTCAGGAGACTCCGATGTCCGTTGAGCAAGCCCCGGTGCAACGTGCCGATTTCGACCAGGTCATGGTTCCCAACTACGCACCTGCCGCATTCATCCCCGTGCGTGGCGAAGGTTCGCGCGTTTGGGACCAGGCGGGTCGCGAGCTGATCGACTTTGCCGGCGGCATCGCGGTCAACGTATTGGGCCATGCCCACCCGGCTCTGGTCGGTGCGCTGACCGAACAGGCCAACAAGCTGTGGCACGTCTCCAACGTTTTTACCAATGAGCCGGCCCTGCGCCTGGCCCACAAGTTGATCGACGCCACTTTTGCCGAGCGCGTGTTCTTCTGCAACTCCGGCGCCGAGGCCAACGAGGCCGCGTTCAAGCTGGCCCGTCGCGTTGCGTTCGACCGTTTCGGCACTGAGAAGTACGAGATCATCGCAGCTCTGAACAGCTTCCACGGGCGTACCCTGTTCACCGTCAACGTCGGTGGCCAGTCCAAGTACTCCGATGGCTTCGGTCCTAAAATCACCGGCATCACCCACGTGCCTTATAACGACCTGGCTGCGCTGAAAGCCGCTGTGTCGGACAAGACCTGCGCCGTAGTACTGGAGCCGATCCAGGGCGAAGGCGGCGTACTGCCGGCTGAACTGGCTTACCTGCAAGGTGCACGCGAACTGTGCGACGCGAACGACGCGCTGCTGGTGTTCGACGAAGTACAAACCGGCATGGGCCGCAGCGGCCACCTGTTCGCCTACCAGCATTACGGCGTCACGCCAGACATCCTTACCAGCGCCAAAAGCCTGGGCGGCGGTTTCCCGATTGCAGCGATGCTCACCACCGAAGCGCTCGCCAAGCACCTGGTGGTCGGCACCCACGGCACCACCTACGGCGGCAACCCGCTGGCGTGTGCAGTGGCCGAGGCGGTGATCGACGTGATCAACACGCCAGAAGTACTGGCCGGTGTGAACGCCAAGCACGACCTGTTTAAGGCGCGCCTGGAACAGATCGGCAAGCAATACGGCATCTTCACCGAAGTGCGCGGCATGGGCCTGTTGATTGGTTGCGTATTGAGCGACGCGTTCAAAGGCAAGGCCAAGGACGTGTTCAACGCGGCCGAGAAAGAAAACCTGATGATCCTGCAAGCCGGTCCGGACGTGGTGCGTTTTGCGCCGAGTTTGGTGGTGGAGGATGCGGACATCAAGGAAGGCCTGGATCGTTTTGAGCGTGCTGTGAAGGCGTTGACGCAAGCCTGATGGACCGCTCGGCGCCGGATGATCGGCGCCGAGCACAAATTTTGTATGCCGGACTCCTCGGTTGGAGCTGTGAAGATCAAATGTGGGAGCGGCGGTTCGACGCTCCCACAGTTGATCTCACTGGTTTCAAGTTTATGTCCGGCATTTTTTCCTCTATGAGTTTTTCGAGTTAAGGAGTGACACCATGCTGGTGATGCGCCCCGCGCAAATGGCTGATCTGGGCGAGGTACAGCGTCTGGCTGCGGACAGCCCGATTGGTGTCACCTCCTTGCCGGATGATGTGGAGCGCCTCAGCGACAAGATCGCCGCCAGCGAAGCTTCCTTCGCCGCCGAGGTGAGTTTCAACGGTGAAGAAAGCTATTTCTTCGTGCTCGAAGACACCGAGACCGGCAAACTCGCCGGCTGCTCGGCCATCGTCGCGTCCGCGGGCTATTCCGAGCCTTTCTACAGCTTTCGTAACGAGACCTTCGTGCACGCCTCCCGCGAGCTGAAGATCCACAACAAGATCCACGTGCTTTCCCAGTGCCACGACCTTACCGGCAACAGCCTGCTCACCAGTTTCTACGTGGTGCCGGAGCTGGTCGGTTCGCCTTGGTCGGAACTCAATTCCCGTGGCCGCCTGCTGTTTGTCGCCAGCCACCCCGAGCGCTTTGCCGACTCGGTGGTGACCGAGATCGTCGGCTACAGCGACGAGAACGGTGACTCGCCGTTCTGGGACGCCATCGGTCGCAACTTCTTCGACCTCAATTACGCAGCCGCCGAGCGCCTGTGTGGGCTCAAAAGCCGCACCTTCCTTGCCGAGCTGATGCCGCATTACCCGATCTACGTGCCATTGCTGCCGGACGAAGCCCAAGAGGCGATGGGCCAGGTGCACCCACGGGCGCAGATCACCTTCGACATCCTGATGCGCGAAGGCTTCGAGACCGACCATTACATCGACATCTTCGACGGTGGCCCGACGTTGCACGCGCGGGTTTCGGGCATTCGCTCGATTGCCCAGAGCCGCGTGGTGCCGGTGAAGATCGGCGAGATGGCCAAGGGTGTTGGCCGCCAGTACCTGGTGAGCAACGCGCAGTTGCAGGATTACCGCGCGGTGATGCTGGAACTGGACTACGCGCCCGGCAAACCGGTGACTCTGGACCTGGCGGCCGCCGAAGCCCTGGGCGTTGGCGAAGGCGCAAGTGTGCGTTTGGTCGCGGTTTAAAGAATTGAGTGTCGCGGGTGGCTGCCAAACAGCGGCCCGTCTGAGGAGATAGCATGATCGTTCGTCCCGTACGCAGCAGCGATTTACCGGCCCTGATTGATCTGGCGCGCAGCACCGGCACCGGCCTCACTACGTTGCCGGCCAACGAAGAGCGCTTGACGCACCGGGTAGGCTGGGCCGAAAAAACCTTCCGCGGCGACGCCGGGCGCGGCGATGCCGACTACCTGTTCGTGCTGGAAAACGACGAAGGCCGTGTGGTGGGGATTTCCGCTATTGCCGGTGCCGTTGGCCTGCGTGAGCCTTGGTACAACTTCCGGGTGGGCCTGACGGTCAGCGCCTCCCAGGAACTGAATATCTACCGTGAGATTCCGACGCTGTTCCTGGCCAACGACCTCACCGGCAATTCCGAGCTGTGCTCGTTGTTCCTGCACGCCGATTACCGCACCGGCCTCAATGGCCGCATGCTGGCCAAGGCACGCATGTTGTTTATCGCAGAGTTCCCGCAACTGTTCGGCAACAAGATCATTGCCGAGATGCGCGGTGTGTCCAACGAAGCCGGGCGCTCGCCCTTCTGGGAAAGCCTGGGCCGCCATTTTTTCAAGATGGAATTCAGCCAGGCTGATTACCTCACGGGCGTGGGCAACAAGGCATTTATTGCCGAGTTGATGCCGAAGTTTCCGCTGTATAGCTGCTTCCTCTCCGAAGACGCACGCAACGTGATCGGCAAGGTCCACCCAGACACCGAGCCTGCGCTGAGCATGCTCAAGAGCGAGGGGTTCAGCTACCAGGGCTATGTCGACATCTTCGACGCGGGCCCAGCAGTGGAGTGTGAGACCAGCAAGATTCGCGCGGTGCGTGATAGCCAGTCGCTGGTACTGGCCATCGGCACGCCGGGGGACGACGCCACGCCGTTCCTGATCCATAACCGCAAGCGCGAGGAGTGCCGCATCACGGCCGCTCCGGCCCGCCTGGCGGCAGGCACGCTGGTGGTCGATCCACAAACCGCCAAGCGCCTGCAACTGGTCGTAGGTGATCAAGTGCGTGCCGTACCGTTGTCCGCTGCTCGGGAGTCGAAGTAATGAATTCGTTGTACATCGCAGGTAGCTGGCTGGAAGGTCAGGGTGAGCTGTTCGAATCGCGCAATCCGGTGACTCAGCAGGTGCTGTGGGCGGGCAATGGCGCCACTGCCGAACAAGTCGAGTCTGCCGTGCAGGCTGCGCGTCAAGCGTTCCCGGCCTGGGCCCGCCGCTCGTTGGAAGAACGTATCAGCGTGCTGGAAACCTTCGCCACTACCCTGAAAAAGCGTGCTGACGAAATCGCCCGCTGCATCGGCGAAGAAACCGGCAAGCCGCTGTGGGAGTCGGCAACCGAAGTCACCAGCATGGCCAACAAGATCGCGATCTCGGTGCAAAGCTACCGTGAACGTACTGGCGAGAAGAGCGGCCCCCTGGGCGACGCCACTGCCGTGTTGCGTCACAAGCCCCACGGTGTAGTGGCAGTGTTTGGCCCGTACAACTTCCCGGGTCACTTGCCCAACGGGCATATCGTCCCGGCGTTGCTGGCGGGTAATACCGTGCTATTCAAACCGAGCGAGCTGACGCCGAAAGTCGCCGAGCTGACTGTGCAATGCTGGATCGAAGCCGGCCTGCCTGCGGGTGTGTTGAACCTGCTGCAAGGTGCGCGGGAAACCGGAATCGCGCTGGCGGCCAACCCAGGAATCGACGGGTTGTTCTTCACCGGTTCCAGCCGCACGGGCAATCATTTGCACCAGCAATTCTCCGGGCGTCCGGACAAGATCCTGGCGCTGGAAATGGGCGGCAATAACCCGCTGGTGGTTGATGAAGTGGCCGATGTGGATGCGGCGGTCTACACCATTATCCAATCGGCGTTTATCTCCGCTGGCCAGCGTTGCACCTGTGCTCGACGTCTTCTGGTGCCGGAAGGGGCATGGGGCGATGCGTTGCTCGCAAGATTGGTCGCGGTCAGTTCAACGATTGAAGTGGGCGCGTTCGACCAGCAACCGGCACCGTTCATGGGCTCGGTGATTTCCCTGGCGGCTGCCAAAGCCTTGATGGACGCCCAGGAATTGATGCTGGCCAACGGCGCCGTGGCGCTGCTGGAAATGACCCAGCCGCAGGATCAGGCCGCGCTACTGACGCCAGGCATCATCGATGTGAGCGGCGTGACCGAGCGCGAAGATGAAGAGCTGTTCGGCCCGTTGTTGCAGGTGATTCGCTACGCTGATTTCGAGGCCGCGATTGTCGAGGCCAACAACACCCAGTACGGGTTGGCTGCAGGTTTGCTGTCGGACTCCGAGGCGCGTTACCAACAGTTTTGGCTGGAAAGCCGTGCCGGTATCGTCAACTGGAATAAACAGCTGACTGGTGCGGCGAGTACTGCGCCGTTTGGTGGGGTAGGGGCCTCGGGCAACCACCGCGCCAGTGCCTATTACGCGGCGGATTATTGTGCGTACCCGGTGGCTTCGTTGGAGGCTCCGAGCCTGGTCTTGCCAGCGACGCTGACTCCCGGTGTAACACTCAAGTGAAGGTGCTGCCGATCTAATGTGGGAGCTGGCTTGCCTGCGATAGCATCTCCTCGGTCCAACTGAAAGACCGAGTCGCCCGCATCGCAGGCAAGCCAGCTCCCACAATTGATCGGGTATACAGATATAGATCTGCAGTTAATGCCTATAAAAACAGATGTTCGTGGAGCCTCGCCGATGAAATCCTATGAAGTCAATTTTGACGGTCTAGTGGGGCCGACCCATAACTACGGCGGTTTGTCCTTCGGCAACGTCGCGTCCCAGAGCAACAGCCAGCAGCATTCCAACCCCAAGGAAGCGGCGTTGCAGGGCCTGCAAAAGATGAAGGCCCTTACGGACATGGGCTTTGTGCAAGGTGTGCTGGCGCCGCAGGAACGCCCGGACGTGGCCGCCTTGCGCAGCCTCGGTTTCAGCGGCACCGACGCGCAGGTCATTCAGCAGGCAGCGAAGGAAGCCATGCCGCTGCTGGTCGCCAGTTGCTCCGCGTCGAGCATGTGGGTGGCCAACGCCGCTACCGTGAGCCCGAGCGCCGACACCTTTGACGGCCGCGTGCATTTCACCGCCGCCAACCTCAATTGCAAATACCACCGCAGCATCGAGCATCCGACCACCAGCCGTGTGCTAGGGGCGATGTTTGCTGACGCGAAGCACTTCGCCCATCACGCCGCGTTGCCGGCAGTGGCGCAGTTCGGCGACGAAGGTGCAGCCAACCACACGCGTTTCTGCCGTGAATACGGCGAAGCGGGCGTCGAGTTCTTCGTGTTTGGCCGCAGTGCGTTCGACCCCCGTTACCCAGCGCCGCAGAAGTACCCGGCACGCCAGACCCTCGAAGCTTCCCAGGCCGTTGCCCGCCTGCATGGCTTGAAGGAGTCCGGTGTGGTCTACGCCCAGCAGAACCCAGCGGTGATCGATGCCGGCGTGTTCCACAATGACGTAATCGCCGTGGGCAATGGCGAAGTGTTGTTCTACCACGAGGACGCGTTCCTCAATACCGAGCAGATGCTTGCTGAATTGCACGGCAAGTTGGGCAAATTGGGCGGTAACTTCCAATCCGTCTGCGTGCCCCGTGCCCAGGTCAGCGTTGAAGACGCAGTGCGGTCCTACCTGTTCAACAGCCAATTGCTAAGCCGCGCCGACGGCTCGATGCTGCTGATCGTGCCGGAAGAATGCCGAGCCAACGAACGCGTGTGGCATTTCCTGCAAGGCTTGACCGCGTCCGGCGGGTTGATCCGTGAAGTGAAAGTCTTCGACCTCAAGCAAAGCATGCAGAACGGTGGCGGCCCGGCGTGCCTGCGTTTGCGTGTTGCGTTGAATGAAACGGAACTGGCGGCGGTGAATCCAGGCGTTATCATGACCGCGCCGTTGTACGAAACACTGACTCAGTGGGTAGGCAAGCATTACCGCGACAGCCTTCGCGAAAGCGACCTGGCTGACCCGCAGTTGCTGCTTGAATGCCGGACGGCATTGGATGAACTGACGCAAATCCTTAAACTGGGCTCGGTTTATCCTTTCCAGATCAATTAACCAACGCCGCACGGCTGAGAACTATTTATGACCACCGACACCCTCAAACTGATTCTTGAAGACACCGACGGCACCCAGCTGGAAACCTCCTGCACCCGCGTCGCCGTGGTCTGGCAGGGCAAGGAAATCTGGATCCAGCACGACGGCCGTGGCCAACTGCTGATCGGTGTGGACGTGGAAGAAGGCGACGCCGAGTACGCCAACCTGCTGATGCGCCCACTGGCCACCAACCTGATGAGCCTGCAATTGGAAATGGAACCGGCCGACGTTGAAGGTGACGACGACGATCACGTTCACGGCCCAGGCTGCAACCACTAAGGAAGCTGCTTATGCTCGCCCTCGGCAAACTGCTTGAACTGACCCTCGCCGGTCGCGAACCGGCGCAAAAAATTCAACTGACTGTCGACGGCGTGCAGATGCGCTGGCTCAGCGAGGGCGCACTTGAAGTGCGCCCGCCGCAGGGCCGCGATAATGGCGGCGACTTGCTGCTGTCGTCCGGCATCCATGGCAACGAAACCGCGCCGATCGAACTGCTCGACCGCTTGTTGCATGGCATTGCCCGTGGGGAGATCAAACCCCGCAACCGTATTCTGTTCCTGTTCGGTAATCCCGAGGCCATGCGCCGCGGCGAGCGTTACCTCGAGCTGGATGTCAACCGGCTGTTCAATGGCCGTCACGAACAAAACATCGGCCCGGAGGCCATGCGCGCCGCCGAGCTTGAGCAACTGGCTCGTAGCTTTTTCAGCCTGCCCGACCGTTCGCGCCTGCATTACGACCTGCATACGGCCATTCGTGGCTCGAAGATCGAGCAGTTCGCCCTGTACCCGTGGAAGGCCGGTCGCCAACACTCCCGTCGCGAACTGGAGCGCTTGCGCGCCGCTGGCATGGAAGCCGTACTGCTGCAGAACAAGACCTCCATCACCTTCACCGCGTTTACCTACGAGCAACTGGACGCCGAGGCCTTCACCCTGGAGTTGGGCAAGGCGCGGCCGTTCGGGCAGAACCAGGGCGTAGACGTATCGCGCCTGGAAACCCGCCTGAAGCAAATCATCGAAGGCAGCGAGCCTGAGACCGACACACTCGACGGTCTGAAGTTGTTCGCGGTTGCACGGGAAGTCATCAAGCACAGCGATGCCTTCCTCTTGCACTTGCCGGCGGACGTGGAAAACTTTTCTGAACTGGAAAAGGGCTATCTGCTGGCCGAAGACGTGGCCAAGACCCGTTGGGTGATCGAGGAGGAGGGTGCGCGCATCATCTTCCCCAACCCGAAGGTCAAGAATGGTTTGCGTGCGGGCGTATTGATTGTGCCGACCACAGATGCTGGCCTGGCGTAGATCTCAACGTTTTACGCTATCCAATGTGGGAGCGGGCTTGCTCGCGAAGGCGGTGTATCAGTCAACCTTTTCAGTGACTGACACTCCGTAATCGCGGGCAAGCCCGCTCCCATATTTGTTTCGCGGTGTTATTTAGACGGCTACAGCGCGCGGCTCGCTACGGCGGATCGCGCGGACTTTGTGCAGGGTATCTGCGCAAGTCTTGGCAGCTTCCTGACCCTTGTGCACAAAGTGATCGTGGAAGAACGCATGATGCTCGCTGCCCGCGTGGAAGTGATGCGGCGTCAGCGACACCGAGAACACCGGCACTTCAGTTTCCAACTGCACTTGCATCAGGCCGCTGACCACCGATTGGGCCACGAACTCGTGGCGGTAGATACCACCGTCCACCACCAGCGCGGCGGCAACGATACCGGCGTAACGACCGGTCTTGGCCAGCAGTTTGGCGTGCAGGGGCATTTCAAAGGCACCGCCGACTTCGAAGAAATCGATGTCCGATTCCTGGTAGCCCTGGGCGATCATTTCGGCGAGGAAGCCTTTACGGGATTGGTCGACAATATCCTTGTGCCAGCAGGCCTGGATAAACGCGACACGCTCGCCGTGATGGTTTTTGCTTTTGCTGTCGATTGCGGTGGGTTGCATGTTCTGACTCCTGTTTAAGAAAAAAACAGGGCGTTATGAATCGAATGGGATTTAAGGGTACGCCTGCCCGAATCGGCGCGCGGCCCTTAGGTGCCAATCCCGTTCTCTCTTCATCCGGACTATGACCGTCGGCCCCGGGATCACACCGGGTCTGCTGACCTTGTCGCCGTCCTGCGTGAGCAGTTCGAGGCGCCAAGCGCTCGCGGGCTATACACGTTGCGTGTAATTACCGCCGGTGGGGAATTGCACCCCGCCCTGAGAACGTTGCCGCCAGAACCCTGGCGGCGGAGAGTTTTTAACACGGTTTTTCCAAAACTGCACGATCGTCGTATCGATAAGCTATATCGGTTTGTTTGGTTGGTATTCGATTGAATGCGCAGGGGGCTTGATATTCCGTGGCTTTGCCCGCAGTAATCACTCTGAAAAGGAACTTACTGACCCCCAAGAGGCTTGTTTCATGTCTGTGATCGACCTGCGCAGCGACACCGTGACCCAACCCACCCCCGGCATGCGTGACGCCATGGCCGCTGCCGCCAGCGGCGATGACGTGTATGGCGAAGACCCTAGCGTCAACCATCTGGAGGCTGAACTGGCCAAGCGCCTGGGGTTTGCCGCTGCGTTGTTCGTGCCCACCGGCACCATGAGCAACCTGCTGGCGTTGATGGCCCACTGTGAGCGCGGCGAGGAATACATCGTCGGCCAACAGGCCCACACCTACAAATACGAAGGCGGTGGTGCGGCGGTGCTCGGTTCGATCCAGCCGCAGCCGCTGGAGGTGCAGGCCGACGGCTCGCTGGACCTGGACCACGTGCTCGCTGCTATCAAACCCGACGATTTCCACTTCGCTCGCACTCGCCTGCTGGCACTGGAAAACACCATGCAGGGCAAGGTGTTGCCACTGGAATACCTGGCCAAGGCGCGAGCGTTTACCCGTGAACACGGCCTGGCATTGCACCTGGACGGCGCGCGGATCTACAACGCGGCGGTCAAGCTGGGGGTGGATGCGCGGGAAATCGCCCAGCATTTCGACTCGGTGTCGGTGTGCTTGTCCAAGGGCTTGGGCGCGCCGATTGGCTCGGTGCTGTGCGGCTCGACGGCGCTGATCGCCAAGGCGCGCCGCCTGCGCAAAATGGTCGGCGGCGGTATGCGTCAGGCCGGCTCCCTGGCGGCGGCCGGGTTGTACGCCCTGGACCACCAGGTGCAGCGCCTGGCAGACGACCACGCCAACGCCCAATGGCTGGGGGATGAATTGCGCAAAGCCGGCTTTGAGGTGGAGCCGGTGCAGACCAACATGGTCTACGTGCAGATCGGCGATCAGGCCCAGGCGCTGAAAGCCTTCGCCGCCGAGCGCGGGATCAAGTTGAGCGCCGCGCCACGCCTGCGCATGGTCACGCATTTGGATGTCAACCGGGCACAGATCGAGCAGGTGCTGGCGACATTCGTCGAATTTTCACGCAAATGACCGTACAGACCGTCTAATTGAACCGCTCTATCGCATAAACACGCTGTACCACCGACAAAGGGCCGATATAATGCGGCCCTTTGCCGTCGCTCCGTCTGATGATGTTGCGCACTGGCCTTTGGCCGCAGCCTCCGTGGAAGAACCTAATGAAAAGCGCAGAAATCCGTGAAGCCTTCCTTCGCTTCTTCGAAGAGCAAGGTCACACCCGTGTAGCCTCCAGCTCCTTGATCCCAGGCAATGACCCAACCCTGCTGTTCACTAACGCGGGGATGAACCAGTTCAAGGACTGCTTCCTGGGCCAGGAAAAACGCGCGTACACCCGTGCTACCAGCAGCCAGAAGTGCGTGCGTGCAGGCGGCAAGAACAGCGACCTGGAAAACGTCGGTTACACCGCCCGCCACCACACGTTCTTCGAAATGTTGGGTAACTTCAGCTTTGGCGACTATTTCAAGAAAGATGCGATTACCTTCGCCTGGACCTTCTTGACCGGCGTGTTGAAGCTGCCCAAGGAAAAGCTCTGGGTCACCGTCTACGCGACGGACGACGAAGCGTATGACATCTGGACCAAAGAAATCGGCGTACCCGTCGAGCGCATGATCCGCATCGGCGACAACAAAGGCGCTCCGTACGCGTCCGATAACTTCTGGACCATGGGCGATACCGGCCCGTGCGGCCCTTGCACCGAGATCTTCTACGACCACGGCGCCGACATCTGGGGTGGCCCACCGGGCTCGCCGGAAGAAGACGGCGACCGTTACATCGAGATCTGGAACAACGTCTTCATGCAGTTCAACCGCACCGCCGATGGCGTGTTGCATCCGCTGCCAGCGCCGTCGGTCGACACCGGCATGGGCCTGGAGCGGATCAGTGCGGTGATGCAGCACGTTCACTCCAACTACGAAATCGACCTGTTCACCAACCTGCTGAGCGCGTCGGCTGCCGCCATTGGCTGCGCCAATGAAAACCAGTCCTCGCTCAAAGTAGTGTCCGACCACATTCGTTCTTGCGGCTTCTTGATCGCCGACGGCGTGCTGCCATCGAACGAAGGCCGTGGCTACGTGCTGCGCCGTATCATCCGTCGCGCCTGCCGCCACGGTAACAAACTGGGCGCCACTGGCAGCTTCTTCTACAAGATCGTTGCTGCGCTGGTTGCCGAGATGGGCGAAGCCTTCCCGGAACTCAAGCAGCAGCAAGGCAACATCGAGCGCGTGCTCAAAGCCGAAGAAGAACAATTCTCCAAGACCCTGGAACACGGCCTGAAAATCCTCGAGCAGGACCTGGCCGAGCTCAAAGGCACCGTGGTGCCTGGCGACGTGGTGCCTGGCGACGTGGTGTTCAAGCTGTACGACACCTACGGTTTCCCGATGGACCTGACTGCCGACATCGCCCGTGAGCGCGAGCTGACCATCGACGAAGCCGGTTTTGAGCGTGAGATGGAAGCCCAGCGCGTGCGCGCCCGCTCCGCCAGCTCCTTTGGCCTGGACTACAACACCCTGGTCAAGGTTGATGTGCCGACCGAGTTCACTGGCTACAACGCCACCGTGGGTTCGGCCAAGATCGTTGCTATCTATAAAGACGGCAAGTCGGTCGACGTATTGAATGAAGGCGAAGAGGCGGTTGTGGTCCTGGACCAGACGCCGTTCTACGCCGAGTCCGGCGGCCAGGTTGGCGACTGTGGTTTCTTGAGCTCGAAGTCCGGTCGTTTTGAAGTTCGCGATACCACCAAGACCGGCGGTGCGTTCCTGCATCACGGTGTCTTGGTGCTGGGTAATCTGACCATCGGTGCGCCGGTAGACACTCAGGTTGATGCTGATGTACGCCACGCCACTGCGTTGAATCACTCGGCCACCCACTTGCTGCACGCTGCATTGCGCCAAGTACTCGGTGAGCACGTCCAGCAGAAAGGCTCGTTGGTCGACAGCCAACGCCTGCGTTTCGACTTCAGCCACTTTGAAGCGATCAAGCCGGAGCAGATCAAGGCCCTGGAAGACATCGTCAACGCCGAGATTCGCAAGAACACGGCGGTACAAACCGAAGAAACCGATATCGAGACCGCCAAGGCCAAGGGCGCCATGGCGCTGTTCGGCGAGAAGTACGGCGACAGCGTGCGCGTGCTGAGCATGGGCGGCGATTTCTCGGTGGAACTGTGTGGCGGTATCCACGCCAACCGTACCGGCGACATCGCTTTGCTGAAGATCATCAGTGAAGGCGGCGTGGCCTCCGGTGTGCGTCGTATCGAGGCGGTGACAGGTGCTGCGGCCCTGGCCTACCTCAATGCAGCCGAAGAACAACTCAAGGAAGCGGCCAGCCTGGTCAAGGGCAGCCGCGACAACCTGATCGACAAGCTGTCGGCTGTGCTGGAGCGCAACCGTACGCTGGAGAAACAGCTGGAGCAGTTGCAGGCCAAGGCTGCCAGCGCGGCAGGCGACGATCTGTCCGCCTCTGCGGTGCACGTCAAGGACGTGAAAGTCCTGGCGGCACGCCTGGATGGTCAGGACGGCAAGGCGCTGTTGGCGCTGGTCGATCAGTTGAAGAACAAGCTCGGCCGCGCAGTGATCCTGCTCGGCAGTGTCCATGAGGATAAGGTCGTTCTGGTTGCCGGTGTAACCAAGGACCTGACTGGCCAACTCAAGGCCGGTGATTTGATGAAGCAAGCCGCTGCGGCAGTGGGCGGCAAGGGTGGTGGTCGTCCGGACATGGCGCAAGGCGGTGGTGTAGACGCTGGTGCCCTGGACGCGGCCCTGGCCCTGACCGTGCCATTTGTCGAGGCAGGTATTTAAGGCACCGTTAACCGGCCCGTGGTCTAGTCGCGGGCCGGTGTGGTGTTGGTTGATTGGATAATAGGCGCCCCTTTACGGGCTGAGGCGGCTTAGAAATGGCTTTGATCGTACAGAAATTTGGAGGCACCTCGGTTGGTTCTGTCGAAAGAATCGAACAGGTAGCCGACAAGGTTAAGAAATTCCGCGATGCTGGCGACGACCTGGTGGTGGTGCTGTCGGCCATGAGCGGCGAGACCAATCGCCTGATCGATCTGGCCAAGGCAATCAGCGGTGATCAACAGCCGCTGCCGCGTGAGCTGGATGTGATTGTGTCCACGGGTGAGCAGGTGACCATCGCCTTGCTGGCCATGGCGCTGAACAAACGTGGCGTGCCGGCGGTGTCCTACACTGGCAGCCAGGTGCGCATCCTTACCGACAGCTCGCATACCAAGGCGCGCATTCTGCAGATTGACGATCAGAAAATTCGTACTGATCTGCAAGCAGGCCGCGTGGTAGTTGTAGCGGGCTTCCAGGGTGTGGACGAGCACGGCAACATCACGACCCTGGGACGTGGCGGTTCGGACACCACCGGCGTGGCACTGGCAGCGGCTCTCAAGGCTGATGAATGCCAGATCTACACCGATGTGGACGGCGTCTACACCACCGACCCGCGTGTTGTGTCCGTGGCCCAGCGCCTGGACAAGATCACCTTCGAAGAGATGCTGGAAATGGCCAGCCTCGGTTCCAAGGTGCTGCAGATCCGTGCGGTGGAATTCGCCGGCAAGTACAACGTTCCGCTGCGCGTATTGCACAGCTTCAAAGAGGGTCCGGGCACCCTCATTACTATTGATGAAGAGGAATCCATGGAACAGCCGATCATTTCCGGTATCGCATTCAACCGTGATGAAGCCAAGCTGACTATCCGTGGCGTGCCAGACACCCCGGGCGTGGCTTTCAAGATTCTGGGCCCTATCAGCGACGCGAACGTTGAAGTCGACATGATCGTGCAGAACGTTTCGCACGATAACACCACCGATTTCACCTTCACCGTGCACCGCAACGAGTACGATGCGGCTCTAAAGATCCTGGAGAACACCGCCAGCGAGATTGGTGCCCGTGAAGTGGTCGGCGATACCAAGATTGCCAAGGTGTCGATCGTAGGCGTTGGCATGCGTTCCCACGCCGGCGTTGCGAGCCGCATGTTCGGCGCGCTGGCCAAGGAAAGCATCAACATCCAGATGATCTCCACCTCGGAAATCAAAGTCTCGGTGGTGATTGAAGAGAAGTACCTGGAGCTGGCTGTGCGGGCGTTGCATACGGCTTTTGAGCTGGACGCTCCGGCTCGACAGGGCGAGTGATGTAATGCCAGGAAGGCGCGGTTTACCGCGCCTTTCCTTTTTTTGTAGGGCGCATGTTCTTTTGCGTGGGCTCGACAATACTTAGGCGTGTAGGGCTATGGCCATTGGCTTGTAGGTCGAACGCCTTTTTTTTGCAGACTGTTGTTCCTGAAATGAAATGCGTGAGGAGAAAGGTATGCTGATTCTGACTCGTCGTTGCGCAGAAAGCCTGATTATCGGTGATGGCGAAATCACCGTGACCGTGCTCGGCGTCAAAGGCAATCAAGTGCGTATTGGGGTTAACGCTCCGAAAGAGGTGGCGGTCCACCGCGAGGAAATCTACCTGCGGATCAAGAAAGAGAAGGACGAAGAACCAACCCTTTAATTTTTATCGTTTTTTATGTTTGCAAACGGGGATGAACGTGGTTAATATACGCCCCGTGTTGCGGAGAGCTGGCCGAGTGGCCGAAGGCGCTCCCCTGCTAAGGGAGTACACCTCAAAAGGGTGTCGGGGGTTCGAATCCCCCGTTCTCCGCCATTATTTGCTTAGTACGTTGCAATCTGGTTTTTTCGTTAAGTGGTTGAAATTAAACGAAAAAATAGCTTTACATAGAGATTGAACGGCCTATAATGCGCGGCAACAAATGCACTCGTAGCTCAGCTGGATAGAGTACTCGGCTACGAACCGAGCGGTCACAGGTTCGAATCCTGTCGAGTGCACCATTTAAGAGTCAGTTGCAGCAATGCAGGTGACTTGGCTTCAACCAGTTGTGACCTGGTCTAAAAACACAATCTGCACTCGTAGCTCAGCTGGATAGAGTACTCGGCTACGAACCGAGCGGTCACAGGTTCGAATCCTGTCGAGTGCACCATACAAACAAAAAGCCCGCCTAGTGCGGGCTTTTTGCCGTCTGGGTTTTATGTTTTTCTCCTACCTATGTGTTTTCCTTCCGGGCTGTGTCGTCGCAGTTCATAGATGCAGCCAATGCTCAGCTTTGTCTCGCAAGCGCTTGTTCTTTCCAGTTTTTTGACGTTTAAAGCGCGCGCAGCGTGTATCATTGCGCCCGTCAGCCCCGCCGGGGCTTGTGGAATACCTCCATGGACTTACCCAGTAGTGACTCAGTACCCCGTTTTACCAATCATGAATTGACTGATTGATCCTTCCGGCGTGCCCCGCTGCTGGGAGTGGAGTTCGCCTATGACCGAAGTAGAAGTAAAGAAAACACAAGAAAGCCTGCAGGATCGCCTGGCTCAAGTCATCGAGCTGCTGCAGCGCCAGCGCGTGGTCGAAGACCTTACGCACCGCCAGGATGGCCCGAATAACAACCTGGTCGAAAACCTGGTTCACCGGCAAAACCTCGTCGAGTTGCAACGCAAGCTCGATGACCTGCACTCCGCCGACGTCGCCTATATTCTCGAAGCCTTGCCGCTGGATGATCGACTGACCCTATGGCAGTTGGTCAAGGCTGATCGTGACGGCGACATTCTCCTAGAAGTATCTGACTCAGTCCGTGAAACGCTGATCGCCGACATGGACGATCACGAGCTCTTGGCTGCGGCCAAGGAGATGGACGCCGACGAACTCGCTGACTTGGCTCCTGAGCTGCCGCGCGACGTCGTGCACGAGCTGATGGAAGCCCTCGATGGCCAGCAGCGTGAGCGCGTACGCTCCGCACTGTCCTATGACGAGGATCAGGTCGGCGCCCTGATGGACTTCGAGATGGTCACCATCCGAGAAGACGTCAGCCTGGAAGTCGTCTTGCGTTACCTGCGTCGACTTAAAGAGTTGCCAGGTCATACCGACAAGCTGTTTGTGGTCGATTACGAAGGCATCCTCAAGGGTGTGCTGCCGATCAAGCGTTTGCTGGTCAACGATCCGGATAAAAAAGTTGCTGACTTGATGGCCAGCGACACTGTGAGCTTTCACCCGGATGAAGATGCCTACGAGGCCGCCCAGGCGTTCGAGCGTTATGACTTGATTTCGGCGCCCGTGGTCGACAAGAACGGCAAGTTGATCGGCCGTCTGACCATCGATGAAATGGTCGACCTGATTCGTGAAGAGAGCGAGACCGAAGTTCTCAACATGGCGGGTCTGCGTGAAGAAGAAGATATTTTCGCATCGGTCTGGCGCTCGCTGCATAACCGTTGGGCGTGGCTGGCCGTTAACCTGATTACTGCGTTTATTGCTTCGCGGGTGATCGGGTTGTTTGAAGGTTCGATCGAGAAGCTGGTGGCGCTGGCGGCACTGATGCCGATTGTGGCCGGGATCGGCGGTAACTCGGGTAACCAGACTATTACCATGATCGTACGTGCCATGGCGCTGGATCAGGTAAGCACCGCCAATTCATCGCGCTTGCTGCGCAAGGAGCTTGCGGTAGGCCTGATCAACGGTCTTGTGTGGGGTGGGGTGATTGGTGTTGTGGCCTATTTGCTGTACGGCAGTTGGTCCCTTGGCGTCGTGATGACGGCTGCCATGACCCTCAACCTGCTCTTGGCGGCGTTGATGGGGGTGCTGATCCCTATGACCCTGGCCCGCCTGGGCCGTGATCCGGCAATGGGCGCCAGTGTGATGATTACCGCCATGACCGACAGCGGTGGCTTCTTTATCTTCTTGGGCCTGGCGACGATCTTCCTGCTCTGATTCATTCCGGCGGGGGCAGATCTGTCCCCGCATCTCCCGGCATTCCCTTCCCAAATTCCATGCAAAAAAAAGCCAGCACGTGGCTGGCTTCGGCTTTCAATTGCAGATCAATTGGCTTCTGCGGCCGCCTCAACGTCGTGCGCGATAAGCGAGACGAGAGCATTTTGCTGGCGGTGGGAGAGCTGACGAAAACGCTGCAGCAGTTCGCGTTCGTGCAGTGACAGCTCGGGGCTGTCCAGGCGCATGCTCAACTCTTCGCCCAGCGCACCTTCCTGAATAAGGCTCTGTTCCAGGCGTGCGATGATTTCGGAGTTCATGCTTCGGTGATGATTGCGAGCCACCTCGGCAATGCGTTCCCGCATTCCGTCTGGCAGACGTACGACGAACTTGTCAGCCGTACGGCTGGAATAAATTGCCTGTTTCAATGGGCGCATATATTTAACCGGTTAGTTCAGGGGAGCGGTTTTTGGAATTGGCCGCAAGATGTGTGTTAGGACAAGGTTCGCAGCCAAATGTTCAACCTGAATTGCAAAGAGGCCGCATCATGCCTCAGATTTGCCATTTCCTTGGCGTCAATTCTGTGACAAATATTGAACTGCCTAAAGGCTTTATGCCAGCACTCATTTGCATTTTTGCGGACTGGTTGGAAAACTTTTCTACGAGTGATTCCGTAGGGGAACTTCCAGCAAGTCCTGGCCACCACAGGGGTTTAGGCCCGCTATCCTATAGCAAAGTGGCCTTTTGCCCGCAGTTTTAAGACTAGTGGCATTTTGCCGATTTGCGAGGGCGAGGCGACATAAGGTCGGGAGGGGAGGGGTTAACGCAAAACCGGATCGAATTTGATTCGGCGACCCACGATTAGCGTGAGCAACAACAGGCTGGCGGATACGCCTGATGCAATGAGTGCGGTGGTTTGCTCGCCTTCAGAGCTAGCGCTCAGGCCGAAAATGCCGGTGGCGAGGGTCAGGCATAGAAACAGCCAGGCAGATTTGGTCATGAGTGGTTTCCTCAGAAAACCCAGTGTTCAGAGACGGGCGCAGCTTGATCGCCTTGAGTCAGGCGTACCTGCGATTGCACGTTTGGGGTCATCACTGCCAGCTGCGGGCGTTGTTGCAGGTGGTGTGGCACGGCCTGGCTGATCTGTGCGGGGTCATTCGTACCAGTCGTTTGAAAGTGAAACGTCACCAATGCAGCCAGGGCTACGGCATTGAGGCTCAACAGAAGGGCACTGTTCATGGTCATGTTCTCCGCTTGACGCCGTGGCTGAATGGGTCTTGTAGGAGAGGTATTGCAGGTCTTGTGCCAATCTATATATTCAATAAAATCAATGCCTTGAGTCTACTTTAAACGCTCTCTAGGTTGCAATTTGCAATGCTGGCATTTTAGGGGAGTGCATTTTGCACGATGGCGCCATGTGCCTGTGTTTACTGGGCAAAACCCGGATCGTCACAGGAGGGGTCGACCTACATTCAAAAAGCCAACGGACGACATGACAAAACCCACCTTGGCCGTTAACATGCACGCCGTCCGTCGCAGCGCCCTTGGCTTGGTGGCTGTCATTTGTCCCAGTAGCTCAATTGGATAGAGCATCCCCCTCCTAAGGGGAAGGTTGGCCGTTCGAACCGGCCCTGGGACACCAGATTCAAAGCCCCGCACAGAATATTCTGGCGGGGCTTTTTTGTGGGCGTTCAATGGGACGGGTCGAACCTTGCCGGTGTTCAGGGTTCACAGCAGGTGCGCGGTGTATTTATCGCCATTTGTGTACCTTGCAAGCAGTCGGGTAGCGTCTGAGCTGTTAAGCAAAATAATCCCCGGAAACAGCATTTGCTGCCTGTCCGGACCCTGCCACCCCGGACTATCATGCCGATAGCCCTGTCTCTCACCGCAAGGAGCCGCTCGGAACGCCGATGCGCCAGATCTGGAAATCTTTTCGAGCCCTTTATTTCGCCTCCTTGATGATGCTGATCGGCTCCGGCCTGCTCAGTACTTACCTGGCCTTGCGCCTGGCGGCCGACCATGTCGACAGTCTGTGGGTAGGTGCGCTGATGGCGGCCAACTACTTTGGCCTGGTGCTGGGTGGCAAGATCGGGCACCGCCTGATTGCCCGGGTCGGGCATATTCGTGCCTACGCCACGTGTGCCGGGATTGTCGGTGCGGCAGTGCTGGGCCACGGCCTGATCAACTGGCTGCCGGCCTGGATTGTGCTGCGGATGATTGTCGGCCTGGGGATGATGTGCCAGTACATGGTCATCGAGAGCTGGCTTAACGAGCAGGCGGACGCCAAGCAGCGTGGCGTGGTGTTCAGCGGCTATATGATTGCCTCTTACTTGGGGTTGGTGCTGGGGCAATTGATCCTGGTGATGCATCCCCAACTCGGCCTCGAACTGCTGATGTTGGTGGCACTGTGCTTTGCGTTGTGCCTGGTGCCGGTGGCCATGACCCGGCGTATTCACCCGGCGCCGCTGCATCCTGCGCCAATGGAGCCGCGCTTCTTTATAAAGCGCGTGCCGCAGTCGTTGAGTACGGTGTTGGGTGCGGGGCTGATCGTGGGCTCGTTCTACGGTTTGGCGCCGCTCTATGCATCGCAGCAAGGGCTGACGACGGAGCAGGTAGGTCTGTTCATGGGTAGCTGTATTTTTGCCGGATTGTTGGTGCAGTGGCCGCTGGGTTGGCTGTCGGACCGTTATGACCGCGCGCTGCTGATTCGCTGCTTTGCCCTCTGCCTCGCGGTGGCGGCGTTGCCGTTGGCGGTACTGACACAGGTGCCGCTGGAAGTGCTGTTTGTGGCTGGCTTCGTGTGTTCCCTGGTGCAGTTTTGCCTGTATCCGCTGGCAGTGGCGTTCTCCAACGACCACGTAGAGGGTGACCGCCGGGTGTCGCTCACGGCCATGTTGCTAGTGACCTATGGCGTGGGTGCCAGTGTCGGGCCGTTGCTGGCAGGTGTGGTCATGAAGATGTTTGGCAGCCACATGCTGTATGCGTTTTTCAGTGTGTGCGCGTTGATCCTGGTGTGGCGCATTCGGCCAAAAGCGGTGACCAACCTGCATCAGGTGGACGATGCACCGCTGCATCACGTGGCGATGCCCGACAGTATGTCCAGCTCTCCGTTGGTGGCTGCGCTTGATCCTCGGGTGGATGAGCAGGTGGTGCAAGACCAGATGCAAACCACCGCGCCAGAAGCTGAGGACGAACCGGAGCAATCGCCGGTGGAGTCGCCGGCCGCCGAAACTGAGCGTGAACCCGAGCATCCAGATCCGGACGACCACCCCCACGACTTGAGCAGGGCGCGCCCCTGAATGCAAAAACGGGCAGATCCCATCAGGATCTGCCCGTTTTTTTTGTCGCGATCTTTAGCTTTAAAAATCGTCGTCTTTGTCGAAGCGTCGTGCTTCACGCTGCAGTTGGTACACGAATCGCTCGACCTGGCGTTGTACCAGGCCACTCATATTGTGGAAGCGAACACCCGCAAAGGTGGTGTTGATCTTCTCTTCGAAGTGCAGGTAACGCAGTTCGACAGATGTGGTCATGCTGCCAAAGGGCAGGGCGGCGATAAAGCGGTCGTAGACCTGGCCCAGTTGCAGGCGCTCGGAGATATCCCCTTCAAAGCGCAGTTTGCAGCCGGTGGCGGATATATCCAGCAGCTTGCCAGCAATGGGAGCCTTTAGTTTCTCGCCGCCTATTTCGATATTGACCAGTTGGGCCAGCTTCAGGGCTGCGCGGAAGGCGTTGCGGCGCTGATGGTAGACCACCTCGTCGGGCATGCTGCCGGTATAGATGCGGTGACCGTCTTTTTCGCTGACGGTCATGGTGCCGCTGCTTTCCCAGGCAACGCGTACGCCTTCGTGGAAGCCTTCGATGCGGAAGGGTTCGCCGTTCTCAAGGTGGCGTTCGCCGTCGCGGGGGATCATCTCATCCAGGGCCACTGTACCGCTGTCGCGATCAACGTCCACCAGGTAACTCTGGAAGCGCTGGCTGCGTTCATGGAAGGTAATGATCAGCGGGTCATGGCTTTCTTGCAGCATCCGCAAGGTGCTGGCGATTTCCAGAGGCGTGGTGAGGACCTTGGGTGGCTGCGGTGCATCTTCCGCATTAAGGGCGTTGAACACGGTTCTTCCATCTCCAGACAAAATACAACTACACGCAAGAGCCAGCATTTTGCCAGCATGTAACACGCCTTGGATAGGCCGCGCTGTAAACGGGTGTCAGGCTTGGCTGCGGGTGCTTGGTTTGACCAGGCGTGAGGTGGAGCCTTGGGCGTTATACAGCGCCGGAGGCTCTCCGCCGTGAAGTATACGCAACTGGTTGGCGGTCGTAGCTTGCTGAATCTGGATCGACTGACCGTTGAGCAGGTTGGCTTCCTGGCACTGGGCGAGCAAAAGGTTGAGTTCTTTGCTCTGTGCCAGCAATTGATCGCCGACCGAGGAGTGACTGGCCAATTGCGCCAGACCGTCGTGGTCTGCCGGCAGGCCGAGGCTGATGAGGATCTGGCTGCGTTTTTTGCCGTGCTGTTCAAGCAGGACAATCAGCGACTGCTTGCGCGCCAGAATGTCTTCCAGCAGAGGCATGTCACGGCCGTAAAGCGCCAAGGATTCTTCCTTGAGCAGCTCAAGCAAGTGTTGGGTCGGCGCTAGATCATCAATGATCAGTTGAAGCAGATTTTCGTCGTGATGCATGGCTGGCCTTGGGGTTTAAGCGTCCAAAAGCCCGGCGCAGGCCTTTGCCTAGCGCTCGGCTTCGAAATTAAGCAGCTTGCTGGCTACACGGTTGCTGTCGACTTTATAGCTGCCATCAGCGATAGCCTGTTTCAACTCGGCCACGCGGGCTTTATTGACAACCGGTTGATCGCGCAGCGAGTCAGTGACCTTCTGCAACTGTTGAGCCTCATTGCTCAGGTGTACGGATTCCCCGCTCTGGCTGGCGCTGGCCTGTTCTGCCTTGACGGGCAGGGCCTGTGGCTTGGCCTCTACGCTGTCCTTGGCACCCGTGGTGCGCGTACTGCCGGGCAAAGCCTGGGAATTATTTAAACGGCTGAAATCGATGACCATGATAAAAAACCTCTGGGTATTTGGACGCTTGCCATGTTTTCGGCCATACCCGGACAAACTTTAGGCTCGATTGACAATAAACTGCACAGGCCGACATCCAGTCGACAGTGTAGGAAAAGCTGGCGCCCGATACCAGTAGTCTATAAAGCCACCTCGACTTGGCCAGGTGCTGTCACCCGTGCCTTGATCACGCGATTGGAATTAAGGTTCTTCACGCGGATCTGCTCACTCATGCCGCCGTTGGACAGCGCTTCCCCCGGCATTTTCACGTTCAGCGCGCCGCTGCTGGCGGAAATCACCACTTGATCACCCTTGCGAATGACTTCGGCCTGCTCCAGATGCACCAGCGTGATGACTTGGTCGGTGACCACTGGTCGGGTCAATTTTTGCCCGACAGCCTGGTCCAGTGACGTCAAATAGCCCTGGTTGATCATGCTGATGTCTCGCTCACGCAGCACAACATCGTCGAAACCGATGATGCCGGTGCGTTTCAGCGGACGAGCCACAACCACTACATCGCGAAACAGCTTCACCTGCGCCGGCACAAACACGGTCCAGGGGGACGCGCCCTCGCAGCGTACTTTCACCGTCACGCGGCCGATGGGTTGGGCGGGGCTTTCCAGGGACGCTGTCAATTCCTTGTCGCACATTGGCATGCGCAGGCGTGGGTCCAACTGGCTGACCTGGATTTCATAACGCCCAGGCGTCTGGGTGGTCGCCAGATAATCTTCTACAGTGAACTCAAGAAAGCCCTGAGTGACGCCGATAAGTAGATCAGGCAAGGTGACGTTGTCTGCGCGGGCCGTGGTGCCGAGGCTCAACGCGAGCAACGCCAGCGGTGCGCAGAGCAATCTACGGTACCGTGGTAATTGAAGGCGTCGGGAAACTGTCGTTTTAATATCCATAGCCAACAAATAGCAAAGCTCGTGCCGTTTAGTGTTGGGGGCGCGCTGTCCTCTAGGTATGGCTCAAGGTTTTAGCGTAGGAGTAAAGGCATGGCAGGTGTAATGGATTCAGTAAACCAGCGCACACAGCTGGTAGGGCAGAATCGCCTGGAGTTGTTGCTTTTTCGCCTGGACGGCAAGCAGTTATATGGCATCAACGTGTTCAAGGTGCGGGAGGTGCTGCAATGCCCCAAGCTGACGATCATGCCCAAATCCAGCCCGGTGGTGTGCGGCGTGGCCAATATCCGCGGTGCGACCATTCCGATTCTTGATCTGGCGCTGGCCACTGGCTCGCCCGCGTTGCAGGATCGCCAGAATCCCTTCGTGATCATCACTGAATACAACACCAAGACCCAGGGTTTCCTGGTGCGCTCGGTGGAACGTATCGTCAACATGAACTGGGAAGAAATTCATCCACCACCCAAGGGCACTGGCCGCGACCACTACCTCACGGCGGTGACGCGCGTTGATAACCAATTGGTGGAAATCATCGATGTGGAGAAGATCCTCGCCGAAGTCGCTCCCACCTCGGAATCGATTTCCGTGGGCGTGGTGGATGCCGAGACCGCACACAAGGCGATCTCCCTGCGCGTGCTGACGGTGGATGACTCGTCGGTGGCCCGCAAGCAGGTAACCCGTTGCCTGCAAACGGTCGGCGTCGAGGTTGTAGCCCTCAACGATGGTCGCCAGGCGTTGGATTACCTGCGCAAGTTGGCGGACGACGGCAAAAAGCCGGAAGAAGAGTTCTTGATGATGATCTCCGACATCGAAATGCCGGAAATGGACGGTTACACGCTCACGGCCGAGATACGTAACGATCCACGCATGCAAAAATTGCATATCATCCTGCATACTTCGTTGTCGGGTGTATTCAACCAGGCGATGGTCAAGAAGGTCGGTGCCGATGACTTTTTGGCCAAATTCCGGCCGGATGACCTGGCAGCCCGGGTAGTCGACCGGATCAAGGCAGCAGATCACGGCTAGGGGGATTTCCCCTGGCGGTCACACGATTTAAGAGGCGGTATCATTGTCTACGGGTAATTTGGATTTCGAACAATTCCGGGTCTTCCTGGAAAAAGCCTGTGGCATATTGCTCGGTGAAAACAAGCAGTACCTGGTATCCAGCCGTCTCAACAAGCTGATGGAACAGCAGGGCATCAAGTCGTTGGGCGAATTGGTCCAGCGTATCCAGGGCCAGCCGCGCAGCGGGCTCAAGGAAATGGTGGTGGATGCCATGACCACCAACGAAACCCTGTGGTTTCGCGATACCTATCCCTTTGAAGTGCTAAAGAGCAAGGTGCTGCCGGAAGCCATCAAGGCCAGCCCGGGCCAGCGCCTGCGCATCTGGTCGGCGGCCTGTTCTTCGGGGCAGGAACCGTACTCGATCTCGATGTCCATCGATGAGTTCGAACGGACCAACATGGGGCAGTTGAAGGCTGGCGCGCAAATCGTTGCCACCGACTTGTCCGGCACCATGCTTACCAACTGCAAGACCGGCGAGTACGACAGCTTGGCGCTGGGCCGAGGTCTGTCCCAAGAGCGTCTGCAACGTTACTTCGATCCGAAAGGGGCCGGGCGTTGGGCGGTCAAGGCGCCGATCAAGAGTCGCGTGGAGTTCCGTTCGTTCAACCTGCTCGACAGCTATGCCAGCCTGGGCAAGTTCGACATGGTGTTCTGCCGCAACGTGCTGATCTATTTCTCGGCCGAGGTGAAAAAAGACATCCTGTTGCGCATCCACGGCACTCTCAAGCGTGGTGGCTATTTGTTCCTCGGCGCTTCTGAAGCGCTGAACGGTCTGCCGGATCATTACCAGATGGTGCAGTGCAGCCCTGGGATCATCTATCAGGCTAAGTAAGTCGAGTTCACTCGGTCAAAAAATGTGGGAGCTGGCAAACCAGCTCCCACATTTTTTTTGCGGCAATCCTTCCTCGGGCGGCAATCCCCCATTGCCGCTTTACTGGCGCCACGCGGAAACACGTTGCCGCTTTTCTGGCATTGCCGCCGGCAATCGCCCCTCAAGCCCTTTAAATTCGGGCCCTCCATAAACTGGCACACACCTTGCTATAACCCTGTTAATGAAAAGCAGGTCAGCCTAAAGGTTTCCGCCATGAGCATCAGCTTCGATAAAGCGCTCGGTATCCACGAACAAGCCCTGGGCTTCCGCGCCCAGCGTGCCGAAGTCCTGGCCAACAACATTGCCAACGCCGACACCCCGAACTACAAGGCTCGGGACTTGGACTTCTCCGCCGTGCTCGCCGCACAGCAGGACAAGACCAAGAACGGCACCTTCGCCTTGAACATGACCAACAGCCGTCATATCGAAGCGCAAGGCCTGAGCAATGGTGACGAGTCGTTGCTGTACCGCACGCCGATGCAGCCGTCGATCGACCAGAACACCGTCGACGCCCAGTTGGAGCAATCGGCCTACGCCGAGAACTCGGTGAACTTCCAGGCCAGCTTCACCCTGCTCAACAGCAAATTCAAAGGGCTGATGTCAGCCCTGCGTGGAGAGTAAGCCATGTCCCTGTCCAGTGTTTTCAATATTGCCGGTAGTGGCATGAGCGCTCAGACCACCCGTCTGAACACCGTCGCCAGTAACATCGCCAACGCCGAAACCGTGTCTTCGAGCATTGACCAGACTTACCGCGCTCGTCATCCCGTGTTCGCCACCATGTTCCAGGCTGGCCAGAACGGCGGCAGCGATTCACTGTTCCAGGACCAGGGTAATGCCGGTTCCGGTGTGCAGGTGCTTGGCGTGGTCGAAGACCAGAGCAACCTCGAAGCCCGTTACGAGCCCAACCATCCCGCCGCGAACGAAAAGGGTTATGTCTACTACCCCAACGTCAACGTGGTCGAGGAAATGGCCGACATGATTTCCGCCAGCCGTTCGTTCCAGACCAACGCGGAAATGATGAACACCGCCAAAACCATGATGCAGAAGGTCCTGACCCTGGGTCAGTGATAAGGGGCACCGAATAATGGCCATTGTTGATACCTCATCAACCAACACCGCGGTCCAGGACCTTTTCAACAGCAAGGTCAAGACTGCGACCGACAACGTCGCTAGCGCTTCCAGTGCCGCCACGGGTAACCAGTCGCTGGGCAAGGACGCGTTTCTGCAACTGCTGGTGACTCAGCTGAAAAACCAGAACCCGCTGTCGCCTCAAGACAACGGTGCATTCGTGGCCCAGTTGGCGCAGTTCAGCAGCCTGGAAGGCATCAACACCCTGAACGACTCGGTGAATGCGATTTCCAGCAACTTCAGCTCGTCGCAAGCGCTGCAGGCTTCGTCGTTGGTGGGTCGTTCGATCATCACCCAGACCGACAAGGCCCTGGTGGATACCAGCAAGAGCATGACCGGGTCGGTGGCGGTGACGTCGGCAGTCGGCAACGTCTCCATCAAGATCACCGACAAAGACGGCAACGTGGTGCGCACCATCGACATGGGTGCCCAGAACGCCGGGAATTCGGACTTTATCTGGGACGGCAAAAACGACGCGGGTGAGGTTGCTCCAGCGGGTACCTACACCTTCGCGGCCACCACCAAGAATGACAAGGGCGACGCGGTTGCCCTGGCCACCTCGCTGCCAGCCACGGTCACCAGCGTGACCTTGAGCAAGACCGGCGGCGAAATGTTGCTGAACCTGGCAGGCGGCATGGGCAGCGTCAAGCTGTCGCAAATTCAGACTATCGGTACATAGAGCCGGCTAAATACGGCAGAGGGAGAGAAACATGTCTTTTAACATCGGCCTTAGCGGCCTCTATGCGGCCAACAAACAACTGGACGTGACCGGCAACAACATCGCCAACGTCGCGACCACTGGCTTCAAATCGTCCCGTGCGGAATTCGCCGACATCTACGCGGCGTCCAAACTGGGCACCGGCCAGAACAGCATCGGTAACGGTGTGAACCTGGCGGCAGTGTCCCAGCAGTTCACCCAAGGTGATGTGAACAACAGCGGCGGTATCCTGGACATGGCGATCCAGGGCGGTGGCTTCTTCGTGCAGAAGGCTAGCGACGGCTCGCTGGAGTACACCCGTAGCGGTGCTTTCCGTGCCGACAAAGACGGCTACATCACCAACAACACCGGTACTTCGCGCCTGCAAGGTTATGCGGCAGACGAGAACGGTAAAATCGTCAAGGGTGGCCTGGTCGACCTGCAGCTGAACTTGGCGAACCTGCCGCCGAAGGCATCCACCAAGGTGGATTCCACCAGTAACCTGAACTCCTCGGATCTGCCGATCGATCAGACACTCCACCCGTTTGATCCAACCAAGACCGACAGTTTCAACACCCAGTACTCCACCACGCTCTACGACACCCAGGGCAATGCCCACTCGATGGTGCAGTACATGGTCAAGACGGGTTCCAATACCTGGGATTCCTACACGTTGATTGACGGTCGTAACCCGGACGGCTCGGCGATCAGCGGCGCCGATCCTAGCGACCATACGGTGCCTGTGCCGTCCACCTTGACCTTTGATGGTTCCGGCAAACTCACCAAAATCGTGGGTGCCAACGTCACCGGTACCACGATGACCATTGACGATTGGAAGCCGGGTAGCATGGTCAATGGCACCTGGACGAGCAATGGCGCTGATGCCAACAAAGACGGGATTGCCGTCAACATGGGCAACATCACCCAGTACAACTCGGCCAGCTACCGTAACCCTCCGGTCACCGATGGCTACGCCACCGGCCAGATCACTGGCCTGAAAATCGACGGCAGCGGCGTGCTGTTCGCCACGTTCAGCAACCAGCAGAGCAAGGCCATCGGCCAGATCTCTCTGGCCAGCTTCAACAACGAACAGGGCCTGCAGCCAGCCGGCGGCACTACCTGGAGAGAGACTTTCGCCTCGGGTCAGCCAGGCTTTGACAGCCCGCAAGCGGGTACCCTGGGTTCGATCGTGGCCAACTCCCTGGAGAACTCCAACGTCAACCTGACCAACGAGCTGGTGGACCTGATCAAGGCCCAGAGCAACTATCAGGCGAACGCCAAGACCATCTCTACCCAGAGCACCATCATGCAGACCATCATCCAGATGACCTGATGCGGTAGCGCTCCACAAGAAGCCCCTCACACGAGGGGCTTTTTTGTGGGCGTGTAGTGAGCGGGCTTGCCCCGCGCTGGGTGGCGAAGCCGCCCTAAACCCAGGCAACTCGGTCTTCCTAAAACACTGCGGCGGTCTTATTGGGGCGGCTCCGCCACCCAGCGCGGGCAAGCCCGCTCACTACAGTGCGGGCAAAAGAAAACCCCCGGCAAACCCAAAGGGCTTGGCGGGGGTTCGTTTACCAGCTCAGCTTATTGGCAAGCTTCGCAATCCGGCTCGTCAATTGCGCAGGCCTTTGGCACTGGCGCCGGGCCGGCTGGAGCGGCGAGTACCGAGTCATCACCGTGGTTGCCGCCGCTGGAAACAGCGTTCAGCTTACCGGTGTTGATGGTCGATTTCTCGGTGCTGGTCGCAGCCAGGGCACGGAGGTAGTAGGTGGTTTTCAGGCCACGGTACCAAGCCATGCGGTAGGTCACGTCCAGCTTCTTGCCCGAAGCGCCGGCGATGTACAGGTTCAGGGACTGAGCCTGGTCGATCCACTTCTGACGACGGCTGGCGGCGTCAACGATCCACTTGGTGTCCACTTCGAAGGCAGTCGCGTAGAGCTCTTTGAGTTCTTGCGGGATGCGTTCGATCTGCTGCACGGAACCGTCGTAGTACTTCAGGTCGTTGATCATGACCGAGTCCCACAGGCCGCGGGCCTTGAGGTCGCGAACCAGGTACGGGTTGATCACGGTGAATTCGCCCGACAGGTTCGATTTCACATACAGGTTCTGGTAGGTCGGTTCGATCGACTGCGATACGCCGGTGATGTTGGCGATGGTGGCGGTCGGTGCGATGGCCATGATGTTGGAGTTACGAATACCTTTTTGCACACGGGCACGTACCGGTGCCCAGTCCAGGGTTTCGTTCAGGTCAACGTCGATGTACTTCTGGCCACGGGCTTCGATCAGGATCTGTTGCGAATCCAGCGGCAGGATGCCCTTGGACCACAGCGAACCCTGGAACGTCTCGTAGGCACCGCGCTCGTCGGCCAGGTCGCAGGAAGCCTGGATCGCGTAGTAGCTGACCGCTTCCATGGACTTGTCGGCGAACTCGACCGCAGCATCCGAACCGTAAGGAATGTGCTGCAGGTACAGTGCGTCCTGGAAGCCCATGATGCCCAGGCCCACTGGACGGTGCTTGAAGTTGGAGTTCTGCGCCTGTGGCACCGAGTAGTAGTTGATGTCGATAACGTTATCGAGCATGCGAACGGCGGTGTTGACGGTGCGTTCCAGCTTGGCGGTGTCCAGCTTGCCGTTGACGATGTGGTTCGGCAGGTTGATCGAGCCCAGGTTGCAAACGGCGATCTCGTCCTTGTTGGTGTTCAAGGTGATCTCGGTGCACAGGTTCGAGCTGTGGACCACGCCCACGTGCTGCTGCGGGCTGCGCAGGTTGCACGGGTCTTTGAAGGTCAGCCATGGGTGGCCGGTTTCAAACAGCATGGACAGCATTTTGCGCCACAGGTCTTTGGCCTGGATGGTCTTGAACAGCTTGATCTTGCCAGGGTACTGAGCCAGGGCTTCGTAGTACTCGTAGCGCTCTTCGAAGGCCTTGCCGGTCAGGTCGTGCAGGTCCGGAACTTCGGATGGCGAGAACAGGGTCCATTGGCCGTCATCGAAGACGCGCTTCATGAACAGGTCAGGGATCCAGTTGGCGGTGTTCATGTCGTGGGTGCGACGACGGTCATCACCGGTGTTCTTGCGCAGCTCGATGAACTCTTCAATGTCCATGTGCCAGGTTTCCAGGTAGGCACACACAGCGCCTTTGCGCTTGCCACCCTGGTTCACGGCTACAGCGGTGTCGTTCACCACTTTCAGGAACGGTACAACGCCCTGGGACTTGCCGTTGGTGCCCTTGATGTACGAACCCAGTGCGCGCACCGGGGTCCAGTCGTTACCCAGGCCGCCAGCGAATTTGGACAACATGGCGTTGTCGTGGATCGCGTGGTAGATGCCCGACAGGTCATCCGGCACGGTGGTCAGGTAGCAGCTGGACAGCTGTGGACGCAGGGTGCCAGCGTTGAACAGGGTCGGGGTCGACGACATGTAGTCGAAGGACGACAGCAGGTTGTAGAACTCGATGGCACGGTCTTCTTTGTGCTTCTCTTCGATCGCCAGGCCCATGGCCACGCGCATGAAGAACACTTGCGGCAGTTCGAAGCGGATACCGTCCTTGTGGATGAAGTAACGGTCGTACAGGGTCTGCAGGCCCAGGTAGGTGAACTGCTGGTCACGCTCGTGGTTGATTGCCTTGCCGAGTTTTTCCAGGTCGAAGGTGGCCAGGACAGGGTTCAGCAATTCGAATTCGATACCCTTGGCGATGTAGGCAGGCAGGGCCTTGGCGTACAGGTCAGCCATTTCGTGGTGGGTGGCGCTTTCGGCGACTTTCAGGAAGCCCAGGCCTTCGGCACGCAGGGTGTCCATCAACAGGCGCGCGGTCACGAACGAGTAGTTCGGCTCACGCTCAACCAGGGTACGGGCGGTCATCACCAGGGCGGTGTTGACGTCGGTCAGGGCCACGCCGTCGTACAGGTTCTTCAGGGTTTCGCGCTGAATCAGGTCACCGTCGACTTCTTCCAGGCCTTCGCAGGCTTCGGTGACGATGGTGTTCAGGCGGCCCAGGTCCAGTGGTGCAAAGGTACCGTCGGCCAGGGTGATGCGGATCGATGGGTGAGCTTGTACCGCCGCTTCTTCCGCTGGAGTGCGTACAGCGCGTTCCTTGGAACGGGCGTCACGGTAGATCACGTAGTCGCGGGCTACTTTCTGCTCGCCGGCACGCATCAGGGCCAGTTCGACCTGGTCCTGGATTTCTTCGATGTGGATGGTGCCGCCCGAAGGCATGCGACGCTTGAAAGTTGCGGTGACTTGTTCGGTCAGGCGGGCAACGGTGTCGTGGATGCGCGACGAGGCAGCAGCGGTGCCGCCTTCAACTGCAAGAAACGCTTTGGTGATGGCGACGGTGATTTTGTCATCGGTGTAAGGAACGACAGTGCCGTTACGCTTGATCACACGCAGTTGGCCGGGTGCAGTGGCGGACAGATCCAGGTTCGAATCAGCGGCCTGCGGCACGGAGCCTTGCGGGTTCTCGCGAGTTGTGTCGGTTTGCATGGGGGGTTGTCTCCACATTCTATATTTATTTGGGCACCATCACGGTGCCCACCGTTCCGTCCTGAAGCACTTACAGCAGGCCTGGGCCTGGCATAACAACTTCGGGACAGGAGGAAGGGAGCTGTTCGCGCCGCTTCCATGCCGAAGTCTTCGGTTCGGGGCTGAAAAAGCCCTTGGCCGTATTCCTGATGGGTGACAGTTGCCAGGTTCAAGCACTGCAACACCCGTACCGTTTTGCGCTGTAGGAGCTGGAAAACGGCTGCCATCCGCGTGCGCGGTTTGGGCTTTGAAAAAATGCTTTGGTTCAACCAAACGGGAGCAAGAAAGGGCTTGAGTTTCTTGTCTGATCTGTGTTTGGTTTTTCGCTTAAAACCCTACATGTAGGGTTTTTTTAGCGCCGAGGTACAAGATAATGCGTTTTGGGGGGCTTAGCAACGCACTACCTGTGGATAACGCTGTGGGTAAAATGTGTATGAATCGTGGAACACCCGTGTAGGCCGCATTACTGCTGGATTCGGCCGTTTGTCACCGAATATTCCAAGATAAAAACAGCCGGTTGGATTTTTGAGGGCGCGAACCCTATCACAAAAAAACGCGATCACCGAATGGATTTCCTGGCTTGTGCTAGAGGGGCGGCGCATGGCTACAATCGGCCTCAGTTATGCCCTCAAAACATTACAAATAAGGTATGGCCCGTGGAGCAAGAAGCCTGGCAGGTATTGATTGTCGAAGATGACCAGCGACTCGCCGAGTTGACCCGCGACTATCTGGAGAGCAACGGCCTGCGGGTATCGATAGAAGGCGATGGGGTGCTGGCAGCCGCGCGTATCATTGCCGAGCAACCAGACCTGGTAATCCTCGACCTGATGCTGCCCGGCGAAGACGGCCTGAGCATCTGCCGCAAGGTACGCGAGCGCTATGACGGCGTGATCCTGATGCTCACCGCCCGCACCGACGACATGGACCAAGTGCTTGGCCTGGACATGGGCGCCGACGACTACGTATGCAAACCCGTGCGCCCGCGCCTGTTGCTGGCGCGCATTCAGGCCCTGTTGCGGCGCAGTGAACCGGCGGAGCCGGCCACCGTGGAAAGCCAGCGCCGCCTGCAATTCGGCCCGCTGGTGGTGGACAACGCCCTGCGCGAGGCCTGGTTGCACGAGGGCGGCATCGAGCTGACCAGCGCCGAATTCGACCTCTTATGGCTGTTGGTGGCAAACGCCGGGCGCATCCTGTCCCGCGAAGAAATCTTCATCGCCCTGCGCGGCATCGGCTATGACGGCCAGGACCGCTCCATCGATGTGCGCATCTCGCGCATTCGTCCCAAGATCGGCGACGACCCGATCCACCCTCGCCTGATCAAGACCATTCGCAGCAAAGGTTACTTGTTCGTCCCCGAAGCCGCCGCCGACATGCCACTGTGAACTCGATCTTCCTGCGCATCTATGGCGGCATGTGCGCGGCGCTGATCCTGGTGGCGCTGCTCGGCGTGTTGGCCCTGCACCTGCTCAATGAGGTGCGCAGCGGCCAATACCGCGAGCGCCTGGCCCACGGCACGTTCGCCTTGATGGGCGATAACCTGCAGCCCATGAGTCCCATCGAACGCCAACGTGCCTTGGCGGTGTGGGAGCGGTTGCTGGGGATTCCCCTGGAGCTGCGCAGCCTTACCGATGCTCAGCTAGACCTCAGCCAGCGCACCCGCTTGCAACGCGGCCAGGTGCTGGTGGAGCAGACCGGGCCCCACGCGGCGCGGGTGCTGCGTTTGGTCAGCGAGCGAGAGCAACTCGTGCTGACGGGCGAAGTGCAGCAAATCAGTGAGCAACTGGCACGGGCAACTATTTACCTGCTGGCCGATGAGTTGGTGCGTTTCCCGGTGGCGGAGCAGCCGCAACGCCTGGCGGACCTCAAGGAAGCCAAGGGGTTTGGCTTTGAGATGCACCTGATGACCCTAGATCAGGCTGATATGGATGACGACCAGCGTCGTCGCGTATCGGAGGGTGACACGGTGATGGCCCTGGGCAAGGGTGGCGATTCGATCCGCGTGTTTGCCGGCATGGTCGGCACACCGTGGGTGCTGGAGATCGGTCCGCTGTTTCAAATGAACCCGTACCCGGCGCAATGGCTGATCCTGATCGCCTTGATCGGCCTGACCCTGATCGGCTTGATCGTCTATCTATTGGTGCGCCAACTGGAGCGCCGGCTCAGAGGCTTGGAAGCCGCCGCCACGCGCATCGCCAAGGGCAACCTCGAAGTGCGCGTCCCCGCTCGTGGTGCCGACTCGGTGGGGCGCCTGGCTGCCGCGTTCAATGGCATGGCCGAGCACTTGCAGCAGTTGCTGGCCATCCAGCGCGAATTGGTCCGGGCCGTGTCCCACGAATTGCGCACCCCGGTGGCACGTTTGCGTTTTGGCCTGGAGATGATCGGCGACGCCGCCACTCCCGAGGCCCGGCATAAATATATGGAAGGCATGGACAACGATATCCAGGACCTGGATGGCCTGGTGGACGAAATGCTTACTTATGCGCGTCTGGAGCAAGGTGCGCCGGAGCTTAATTTCCAGCGGGTCGACCTCAATGCACTGCTCGATCAAGTGATCGATGAGTTATCGCCATTGCGCCCGCAGGTCTCGGTCACCCGAGGCATTTGCTTGTCTTCGGCGCATTGGGACGATGCCTGGGTCGACGCAGAACCGCGCTACCTGCACCGTGCCCTGCAAAACCTGGTGAGCAATGCGATGCGCCACGCCCAGGGCCAGGTGTTGATCAGTTACCAGGTGGGCCAGGTGCGTTGCCGCATCGACGTGGAGGACGACGGCCCCGGCGTGCCGGAAAGCGCTTGGGAACGCATCTTCACGCCCTTCCTGCGTTTGGACGACAGCCGTACCCGCGCTTCGGGCGGTCATGGCCTGGGGTTGTCGATCGTGCGGCGGATAATCTATTGGCATGCTGGGCGGGCGTTGATCAGCAAGAGCAATAACCTGGGTGGGGCGTGCTTCAGCTTGAGTTGGCCTCGGGATCAGGAGAAACCCTGATTCCGCTTTCGCGAGCAAGCCCGCTCCCACATTTTGATGTGTGAATACAGTTAAATGTGGGAGCTGGCTTGCCTGCGATAGCGGTCTATCAGGCGCTGATGGCCACCAAGCTCAACAACTGCCCATCCGCCACCGCAAACTGCCCCACCAACTCCGTGCCATCACGCCACTCGCTGGATAAGTCCGTGAGCAATCGCAATCGCACCACCCCTGACTCAGACCACTCCACCACCTCGGCATGCTCAAAGTAGAAGCGCTTCTGCACGATGGGGTAGAGGGCCTTGAACAGACTCTCCTTGGCTGAAAACGTCAGCGTCACCAGCAGCGCCATCTGCTCGCGCGGTATCAAGGCCATACGCTGCATTTCATCGGCCGTGAGAATTTCCCCCGCCAAGCGCTCGGCCCGCTCCAGGCTCAGCACATTCTCCAGGTCCATGCCCAGCCCGCGCCACTGCGCCTTGTGCCCGACAATCGCCGCCGCATGCCCGGTGCTGTGGGTGATGGAACCGCTGATATGCCCAGGCCACACCGGTGCACGGTCTTCGCCGATGGCGGGGATGAAGTCCAGATGATCGAGTTGTTGCAGCGCGGCGCGCGCGCATAACCGACCGGCCAGGAACTCCGCCTGACGCTTGGCCACCGAACGCTGGATGCTGGCCGGCGGCGGTACGGCGGTGCGCTGGAAATCGCCCTCTGCCAGCAAGGCAGGATCAAAGCGCGTGCTGAGAAACACCGTGCCCGGCAAAGCGGTAGGCAACGGCCAATGGGCGTCAAGTGGGGTGCAGCAGGCGGGTAGGGGAGTCATGGGGGATAGTTTGCCGAGTTGCTGCGCCAGAGGCTAGCCCGCAACGGTTCAGCTGAGGTTCAGAGCCTGTTCAGGGGGAGTTCAGGGGGCGCTGCGTAGTCTGGCCTCAACAGCCAAATGCACCGAGGCAAGCACCATGACTGCGATCAAAAAGCTGATGTTGGCGTTAACCATGCTCAGTGCCACCGCTGGGGTCCAGGCCTCCGATAGCGACTTTGCTGCATTCGGTAGCCAGAAAACCAAGAAATCCAGCACGTTGATCCAGCGTGTCAGCGTTGAAGATGCCGGCAGCCAGCCGACGCCATGGGGCCAGTCGCTGGGCCTCACCGCGCCACAGCCAGCCTATCGCGCCGGTTATGAACACCTGACTGGCCAGTACAATGGCATTAAACTGCGCCCGCAAGACCTGCAGGGCCGCTATGATATCCCTCTGTCGGACAGTTGATTTGCTTTGGAGAGCCTTATGAAATTGCTGGTGGTGGAAGATGAAGCGCTGCTGCGTCATCACCTGTTGACCCGCCTGACCGACAGTGGGCATGTGGTCGAGGCCGTGGCCAATGCCGAGGAAGCCCTGTACCAGACCGGCCAATTCAACCACGACCTGGCGATCATCGACCTGGGCCTGCCCGGCATGGGCGGCCTGGACCTGATCCGCCAACTGCGCACCCAGGCCAAGACGTTCCCGATCCTGATCCTCACCGCACGCGGCAACTGGCAGGACAAGGTCGAAGGCCTGGCTGCCGGCGCCGACGACTACGTGGTCAAGCCCTTCCAGTTCGAAGAGCTCGAAGCGCGGATGAACGCCTTGCTGCGCCGCTCCAGCGGGTTTACCCAATCGACCATCGTTGCCGGGCCCTTGCTGCTGGACCTCAATCGCAAGCAGGCGTCCCTCGACGAACAGCCTTTGGCGCTGACTGCCTACGAATACCGCATCCTCGAATACCTGATGCGTCATCACCAACAAGTGGTCGCCAAGGACCGTTTGATGGAACAACTCTACCCCGATGACGACGAGCGCGATCCGAACGTCATCGAAGTGCTGGTCGGCCGTTTGCGTCGCAAACTGGAAGGCCCTGCAGGGTTCAAGCCGATCGATACCGTGCGTGGCCTGGGCTACCTGTTCAATGAGCGCTGCCGTTGATTCGCTCGCTACGCGTGCGCCTGATGCTGGCGGCCGCCACGCTGGCCGTACTGTTTATGCTGGGTTTGTTGCCGGCCATGCAGGGTGCGTTCAGCCTGGCGTTGCAGGATTCCATCGAGCAGCGCCTGGCATCGGACGTCACCACGTTGATCTCCGCTGCGCGGGTGGAAAACAACCGCCTGTTGATGCCGGCGCAGTTGCCGGACGAACGCTTCAACCTCACCGATAGCCGGCTGCTCGGCTATATCTACGACCGCGAGGGCCACCTGGTATGGCGCTCGCGGGCGACCAAAGAAGAAAACATCAACTACAAGCCGCGCTACGACGGGCGCGGTAATGAATTTGCGCGGATCCGTGAAGCGAACGGCCAGGAATTCTTCGTCTATGACGTCGAGGTCAAGCTGCTTGGCGGCAAGAGCGCGGCGTTCAGTATCGTTGCCCTGCAACCGGTGCGTGAATACCAACTGACCCTGGAAGGCCTGCGGGAAAACCTCTACCTGGGTTTCGGCGCGGCCTTGCTGGTGCTGCTGACCTTGCTGTGGCTGGGCCTGACGTGGGGCCTGCAAGCCTTGCGGCGCCTGAGCCAGGAGCTTGACCAGATCGAAGGCGGCACCCGTGAAAGCCTTTCCGAAGAACACCCCCGCGAACTGCTGCGCCTCACCGGTTCCCTTAACCGCCTGTTGGCCAGTGAGCGCGAGCAGCGGGCGCGCTACCGCGATTCCCTCGACGACTTGGCCCACAGCCTGAAAACCCCGCTCGCCGTGTTGCAGGGCGTCAGCGAGGACATGGCCCAGCGTCCCGAAGACCGCGACCAGGCCTGGGTGCTGCAATCGCAGATCGAGCGCATGAGCCAGCAGATCAGCTACCAGTTGCAGCGCGCCAGCCTGCGCAAAAGTGGCCTGGTGCGCCATCAGGTGCGCCTGGAACCGGTGCTGCAAAGCCTGTGCGATACGCTGGACAAGGTTTATCGCGATAAACGCGTCACCGTTTCCTTTGACTTGCCGCCAGAGTGTGATGTGCCGATTGAGAAGGGCGCCTTGCTGGAATTACTCGGCAACCTGCTGGAAAACGCCTACCGCCTGTGCCTGAGCGAGGTGCGTATTCGCCTGGTCGAAAGCCTGGAAGGGACTGAGTTGTGTATCGAGGATGACGGCCCCGGTGTGCCGCCGGATCAGCGTGCGCGGATACTGCAACGGGGTGAGCGGTTGGACCGCCAGCATCCGGGGCAGGGGATCGGGCTGGCGGTGGTCAAGGACATTATTGAAAGCTACGGCGCGCGACTGACTTTGGGGGATTCGCCGTTGGGTGGTGCTGCCTTCAAGATTCACTTTCCGGCTGTTTGATCTTCATTGGTCATGCTGGCCCTATCGCAGGCAACGCACCCCTAACTCTCCTGGGCCCGATACGCCCCCGGCGTCACCCCCGTCCATTTCTTGAACGCCCGATGAAACGCCGACGGTTCGGAAAACCCCAACTGCTCGGCAATCTCCTGCAACGACAAATCCGCCCGCCCCAAATGATAGATGGCGATGTCCCGCCGCAGCTCATCCTTGAGTGCCTGAAAACTGGTGCCTTCCTCGCGTAAATGCCGGCGCAGGGTCTGTGGGCTGATGTGCAGGTGCTGGGCGACGGCGTCCAGGTCGGGCCAGGGCGTGCGGTCACGGCTTAGCAGGCGGCGCAGTTGGCTGCTCAGGCTGTCACCTTCATCCGGCCGGGACAGCAGGTCGGCGGGAGAGCGTTCAAGGAAGTGCTTGAGGGTGCGTTCGTCCTGCAACAGCGGCAGGCTCAGATAGCGGGCGGGAAATACCAGGCTGCTGTTCGGCGCTCCGAATACCTGGGTACAGGGAAACAGCAGGTCATATTCACTGGCATGCGTTGGCATCGGGTAGCTGAAGGTGGCCTGATGCAGGCGGATACGCTGGCCGATCAACCAACTGCCGAGGCGGTGCCAGATCACCAACAGGCATTCACTGAGGAAGTGATCCGGGTCCCACAGTTGGGAGTCGTCCAGGCTCAAGCGAGCCATTTCGCCTTCTCTTGTCAGCTGCCAGCGCGGGCCTTGTGGGAATAGGCTATAAAATAATAAGCCGCGCTCCAGAGCCTTCTCCAAGGTGCGGCAGTGGATCAGCGCGTGGCACATCATGGCGAAGGTGCCGCGTTTGCTCGGGCCTTCGGCAAACCCCAGGTATTCGTCGTCCAGCGCCAGCCAAAGCATCTGCAACAGCCGGGTAAATTGCTCGGGCGCGATGCGCGCACGCGGTTCTGTCAGTAGCTCTGGGGGGATACCCACCTGTTGCAGCAGACCTGAATAGTCGTAACCCGCCCGGCGCGCACCGCCGAGGGCAGCCCGGGCGTAGTGACTGGCGATGGTGCGTTCACGCATGCGAAGGCCTCTTCCATGGAAAGGCCGATGGTAGTCATCACCGCAGAGAGCGACAAGGCGGATATCCGCCAAATTGTAGGACGGGATTGGAAGGGTGGGCGGAAATCCGCCACCCTATTTGGCGTTTCGCGGGGCGGCCGGAAAGCCTTGGGCCTGATGCCTAAAGGCTTTCAGGGTTTTTCAGCAAAGTGGCACGGCGTTTGCGATACAGATTACAGCGCAGGCTTGGATCCTAGAGGCTTCGCAAACAACAAATCCCTCCAGTGCAGGAGGGTTCGCAATTCAAGTGTCGTGGGCAATGGCGGATCTTTGCCACACGGGACGATTGAGGAATTTTGCAATGACGACTCGTCAGCCAATCTACAAATCCCTGTATTTCCAGGTGATCGTTGCAATCGTTATCGGTATTTTGCTCGGTCACTTCTACCCGCAGACCGGCGTGGCCCTCAAGCCACTGGGTGACGGCTTTATCAAGCTGATCAAAATGGTCATCGCCCCCATCATCTTCTGCACCGTTGTCAGCGGCATCGCTGGCATGCAAAGCATGAAATCGGTCGGCAAAACCGGCGGCTACGCGCTGCTGTACTTCGAAATCGTATCGACCATCGCCCTGCTGATCGGCCTGATCGTGGTCAACGTCGTGCAACCGGGCGCCGGCATGCACATTGACGTTGCCACCCTGGACGCCTCTAAAGTCGCTGCCTACGTGACTGCCGGTGCAGACCAGAGCATCGTTGGCTTCCTGCTCAACGTGATCCCAAACACCATCGTCGGCGCTTTCGCCAACGGCGATATCCTGCAAGTGTTGATGTTCTCGGTGATCTTCGGTTTTGCCCTGCACCGCCTGGGTGCCTACGGCAAGCCGGTACTGGACTTCATCGATCGCTTCGCCCACGTGATGTTCAACATCATCAACATGATCATGAAGCTCGCGCCACTCGGTGCCCTGGGCGCCATGGCGTTCACCATCGGCGCCTACGGTGTAGGTTCCCTGGTGCAACTGGGCCAGTTGATGATCTGCTTCTACATCACGTGCCTGCTGTTTGTGCTGGTGGTGTTGGGCGGTATCTGCCGCGCTCACGGTTTCAGCGTGTTGAAGCTGGTTCGCTACATCCGTGAAGAGCTGCTGATCGTCCTGGGTACTTCCTCCTCCGAATCCGCACTGCCACGCATGCTGATCAAGATGGAGCGTCTGGGTGCGAAGAAATCCGTAGTAGGCCTGGTAATCCCGACTGGCTACTCCTTCAACCTCGACGGTACGTCGATCTACCTGACCATGGCTGCCGTGTTCATCGCCCAGGCGACAGACACTCACATGGACATCACCCATCAGATCACCCTGCTGCTGGTGCTGCTGCTGTCCTCCAAAGGCGCTGCGGGTGTGACCGGTTCGGGCTTCATCGTACTGGCTGCTACCCTGTCGGCCGTAGGCCACCTGCCGGTTGCCGGCCTGGCGCTGATCCTGGGTATCGACCGCTTCATGTCCGAAGCCCGCGCACTGACCAACCTGGTGGGTAACGCCGTTGCCACCATCGTTGTGGCCAAGTGGGTCAAGGAACTGGACACCGACAAGCTGCAAAGCGAGCTGGCGTCTGGCGGTACCGGTATCTCCGAGACTCGTCAGGAAGATGACCTGGGCGTAGCCGAAGGCCCGGCGCCTGCCATCAAGTAATACGCTGCTGGCGTGAACTAACGCCCAAGCGACTCCACAAACGCCCCGACTTGTTCGGGGCGTTTGCGTTTCTGGCGGCTGACGTTGAATTCTTTTACTTTAAAGCCAGTCGAACTTTCATTCGTTGCAACGCTTGCGAGAGGTGGTATGGACAGTGTGGATCTGAACGTCCTGCGCAGCGTGTTGGAGTGGCGCCGCGCCGGGCAGCAAGTGGTGTTGTACAGCGTGGTCCAGACCTGGGGCAGCGCACCGCGCCCGCCGGGGGCGATGCTGGCCCTGCGCGGCGATGGGGTGGTGATCGGTTCGGTGTCCGGCGGTTGCATTGAGGATGACTTGATCGCCCGCCTGCAGGACGGACGATTGCCCGAAGATGGGCCGCCGGTGCAGTTGGTGACCTATGGCGTTACCCGTGACGAGGCTGCGCGGTTTGGCCTGCCGTGTGGCGGCACCCTGCGACTGACCGAAGAGCGCGTTGTCGAGTGGGAATGGGTGTCCGAGTTGTTGGCACGCTGTGAAGCCCATGAGATTGTCGCTCGAGAGTTGGACCTGGCCAGCGGTAACGTCACCCTCAGCAGCGCGAGCAAGACCGACGTGGTGAGTTTTGACGGAGCGCGTCTGCGAGCGATCTACGGCCCACGCTGGCGCCTACTGCTTATCGGCGCCGGGCAGCTGTCGCGCTACGTGGCAGAAATGGCGCGCCTGCTGGATTTCGAGGTGTTGATCTGCGACCCGCGTGAAGAGTTTGTCTACGGCTGGGAAGAACAGCACGGCCGTTTTGTGCCGGGTATGCCCGATGAGGCGGTGCTGAACATCCAGACCGACGAACGCACGGCCATCGTCTGCCTGACCCATGATCCAAGGCTGGATGACATGGCGTTGCTCACCGCGTTGAATTCTTCAGCGTTCTACATCGGTGCCCTGGGTTCGCGGGTCAACACCCAGAAACGTCGGGAAACCCTCACGGCGCTGGGGTTGTCCGCCGAGGCGATTGCGCGTCTGCATGGGCCGATTGGCCTGCATATCGGCAGTCATACGCCGGCGGAAATCGCGTTGTCGTTGATGGCGGAAATTGTCGCGATCAAGAACGGCGTGGCACCGATGCAGAAAAAGCCGTTGCCGGTAGTAGCGCCGTGACTGTCACGGCGATTGTGCTGGCGGCGGGGCAGGGCAGTCGTTTCCGCGCAGAGGCGGGGGCGGACCAGGACAAGCTGCTGGCTGATTGTGTCGGCCTGGATGGCGTGACGAGGCCGGTGATCGAACAGGTATTGAGGCATTTGCCTGCAGGCGTTGTCAGGCGCTGGTTGGTGACCTCGCCGGAGCGCTCTGGTGTGATTCGATTGGCTCGAGCGTATGACTGCGAGGTCTTGCTGCTGGAATCGGCCGGAATGGGCGACAGCATCGCGGCGGCGGTTGCGGCCAGTGGTCCGGCGGATGGCTGGCTGGTGGTGCTGGGGGATATGCCGTTTGTTCGGCCGTCGAGTATGGAGCGGGTGATTGAGGGGCTGGAGGAAGGCGGGATCAGCGTGCCGATGTATGGCGGTCAATACGGGCATCCGGTGGGATTTGGTCGGGCGCTGGGGCCTGGGTTGATCGCGCTGAGCGGTGATCGTGGAGGGCGGTCGTTGTTTGCGCAGGCGCCGGTCAGCGAGGTGCTGGTTGAAGATCCCGGTGTGCTCTGGGATGTGGACGTGCCGCAGTCCTTGAATTTTAAGCCGATCTAAATGTGGGAGCTGGCTTGCCTGCGATAGCGGTATGTCAGCTAAAAACCTGTCACTGATACACCGTCATCGCAGGCAAGCCAGCTCCCACATTTGAATGTATTTCAGATATTGGAATCAGTATCTGCCCCATAAAAAAGCCCCGCCTGATCACTCAGGCGGGGCTTTTTAGTTACTGCTGAAATCAGACCAGAGGTTTGCTCTCGTGTTCTGCTTCCTGTGCAGCAGCGGCGGCTGCTTCTGCTTCCTTGCGACGGCGACGCACTTCACGTGGGTCGTTCGGCGCACGGCCGTTTTCAGTCAGGGCGCTAGCAGGTGCAGCTTCAACCACTGGAGCGGCCACTTCGGCAACTACCGGTGCTTCAACTACGGGTGCTGGCTCGACGACTGGAGCAGGCTCAACCACTGGGGCAGGCTCGGCAACCACGACTTCGGCAACCGGTGTTGGCGCTTCCTCTACTACTGGGGCTGGCGCTTCAACCGGAGCGGCGGGCTCGGCAGTCCATTGGAAGGCGGTCTGTTCTTCACGAACTTCGCGAACTTCTGGCGCTGCTTCGACAACCGTTGCTTCAACAACCGCTTCAACCACTGGCTCAGACTCGGCTACCGGTGCTGGCTCAACCACTGCCGCTTCCACTTCCGGCAAGGCTTCTTGAACCGGGGCAACTTCCACTTCCGGAACTACCGGAGCTTCGATCGGGGTGGTGGCTTCTACAACAGGTGCTTCGACAACCGGTGCTTCGAAGGACGGAGCTTCAACAGCCGGAGCTTCAACAACAGGCGCTTCAATGACTGGCGTCTCGGCAACCGGTGCTTCCACGGCGACGGTTTCTTCTACGGCAGCAGTAGCGCGCTCAGCCTGCTCGTGAGCCTGGGCTTCAGCAGGTGCGCTGATGACCGAGCTGGCAACGGCAGCGGTAACGGCCAGGCCGGCAGCCAGTTCGGCGCCACTTGGTTCGTCGGTTGCGCCTTCTGCGTTCTCGCCGGTCTCTTCCGAGCCTTCGATCACGTTGCCGTTGGCATCACGTTGACGCTCACGACGGTTGCTGCGGCGACGCTGGCCACGGGAGCGACGGCGTGGACGATCGCCTTCGGCGCCTTCCTGACCATCTTCCTGCAGTTGCTCTTCACCGGTCAGTACTTCTTCTTCGCTGGCGGCAGCGGCTTGCTCGGCACGTGGTTGACGTTCTTCACGCGGTGCGCGTGGTTGACGCTCCTCACGTGGCGCACGCTCTTCACGCGGCTGACGAGCCGGGCGCTCTTCGGCAACAACGGCTGCACCGGCAACGGCTGGGGCCGCGTCCAGTGGCTCGCGCAGTTCACGCACGCGCTCTTCGCGTTCGCCGCGTGGCTTGCGATCTTCACGCGGTGCACGTGGCGTGCGTGGTGCACGCTCTTCACGCGGTGCGCGTTCTTCACGGGCTACGGTTGGGGTTTCTTCACGGGCTTCGCGAGGTGCACGTTCTTCGCGAGGTGCACGCTCTTCACGTGGGGCACGCTCCTCGCGTGGCTTGCGTTCTTCATCGCGGCGACCGTTGCGATTGCGGCTCTGCTGGCGACCGTTGCGACGCTCTTCGTTGCGTGCCGGGCGTTCGGCGGCAGGTTTTTCAACCACAACCGGTGCAGCTGGCTCTTCCTTGGTGGCGAACAGGCTGACCAGCGACTTCACCAGGCCTTTGAACAGGCTTGGCTCAGGCAGGGCGGCCGGTGCGGCAACAGGGGCAGCAACTTCGGTCGGAACCGGTGCGTTGGCACGGGCCGGCGCGGTCTTCACCGCAGCTTCCTGGCGAACCAGGGTGCGGGTCGCAGCAGCTGGCTGGACTTCTTCCACTTCGGCAGCGGCAGCAGCGATTTCGTAGCTGGACTGGCCGCTATGGGCTTCCGGGCTGTCATCACGCAGACGCTGCACTTCAAAGTGCGGCGTTTCGAGGTGATCGTTCGGCAGGATGACGATACGGGCGCGGGTGCGCAGTTCGATCTTGGTGATCGAGTTGCGTTTTTCGTTGAGCAGGAAGGCTGCAACCGGGATCGGCACTTGCGCGCGGACTTCGGCGGTGCGGTCTTTCAGGGCTTCTTCTTCGATCAGGCGCAGGATCGCCAGCGACAGCGATTCAACGTCACGGATGATGCCGGTGCCGTTGCAACGCGGGCAGACAATGCCGCTGCTCTCGCCCAGGGATGGACGCAGGCGTTGACGGGACATTTCCAGCAGGCCGAAGCGCGAGATGCGGCCGACTTGCACGCGGGCGCGGTCAGCTTCCAGGCACTCGCGGACTTTTTCTTCCACGGCGCGCTGGTTCTTGGCAGGGGTCATGTCGATGAAGTCGATCACGATCAAGCCGCCAATATCACGCAGGCGCAACTGGCGGGCGATTTCTTCAGCCGCTTCCAGGTTGGTCTGCAGGGCGGTTTCTTCGATGTCGCTGCCTTTGGTCGCACGCGCCGAGTTGATGTCGATGGACACCAGGGCTTCGGTCGGGTCGATTACGATGGAGCCGCCGGAAGGCAGTTCGACTACGCGCTGGAAAGCGGTCTCGATCTGGCTTTCGATCTGGAAACGGTTGAACAGCGGCACGCTGTCTTCGTACAGCTTGATCTTGCTGGCGTACTGCGGCATCACCTGGCGGATGAAGGTCAGGGCTTCGTCCTGGGCTTCAACGCTGTCGATCAGCACTTCGCCGATGTCCTGGCGCAGGTAGT
>NZ_NKIG01000037.1:0-57982 GCF_002255865.1 Pseudomonas sp. PGPPP1
GCCGCTGCTCGCGAAATCTCGTACTTTTTCGCTGCTACTGAAGTAACCGCTCGCTAAGCATTGGCTTAAAGAGTGAGGGTGAATCCATGACTACATCGACTGTTAAAACCAACCTGCTGGGTCTGACCCAGCCGGAAATGGAGAAATTCTTCGACTCAATCGGGGAGAAGCGTTTCCGTGCCGGTCAGGTAATGAAATGGATTCACCACTTTGGCGTCGACGATTTCGACGCCATGACGAACGTCAGCAAGGCCCTGCGCGACAAGCTCAAGGCCATTGCTGAGGTCCGTGGTCCCGAAGTGGTCAGCGAGGACATCTCCAGCGACGGTACCCGTAAGTGGGTAGTGCGCGTGGCGTCCGGCAGCTGTGTCGAGACCGTGTACATCCCTCAGGGCAAACGCGGCACCTTGTGCGTTTCGTCCCAGGCAGGCTGTGCCCTGGATTGCAGTTTCTGCTCCACCGGCAAGCAAGGCTTCAATAGCAACCTCACCGCCGCCGAAGTCATCGGCCAGGTGTGGATTGCCAACAAATCCTTTGGCAGCGTCCCGGCAACCGTCGACCGTGCCATCACCAACGTGGTGATGATGGGCATGGGTGAGCCGCTGCTGAACTTCGACAACGTCATCTCTGCTATGCATTTGATGATGGACGACCTTGGCTACGGCATCTCCAAACGCCGTGTGACCCTGTCGACCTCCGGCGTGGTACCGATGATCGATGAGCTGGCCAAGCACATCGACGTCTCCCTGGCGTTGTCGCTGCACGCACCCAATGACGCATTGCGTAACCAATTGGTGCCGATCAACAAGAAGTATCCGCTTAAGATGCTGCTCGAATCCTGCCAGCGTTACATGGCGACCTTGGGCGAGAAACGCGTGTTGACCGTTGAGTACACCCTGCTCAAGGACATCAACGACAAGGTCGAGCACGCGGTTGAGATGATCGAGTTGCTCAAGAACACTCCGTGCAAGATCAACCTGATCCCGTTCAACCCGTTTCCACATTCTGGCTACGAGCGGCCGAGCAACAACGCCATCCGCCGTTTCCAGGATCAACTGCATCAAGCCGGCTACAACGTCACCGTGCGCACCACGCGGGGTGAAGACATCGATGCCGCTTGTGGCCAGTTGGTAGGGCAGGTAATGGACCGCACCCGCCGCAGCGAACGTTACATCGCCGGGCGCGAATTGAACGCCGCCGACGATTTGCCGCTAATCGCTGTGAATCGAATCTGAGAGAGGATCTCTATGCCCTTGCGCCTTGCGCTGCTTTTGCTTGTTACCGGTCTAGCGGCCGGTTGTGTTTCATCGGGTTCTGACAACCCTTTGCAAACCAGTAAAGGCCGTGACGAGGCGCGGGTTGCCTATGTGCAACTGGGCTTGGGCTACCTGCGACAGGGCATGAGCGAGCAGGCCAAAGTGCCGTTGAAAAAGGCCCTTGAACTCGACAGCAACAATGCGGATGCCAATGCCGCGCTGGCCCTGGTGTTCCAGGCACAAGTGGAGCCTGAACTGGCTGACCGCTATTTCCTCAAGGCACTGGCCTCCCGGCCTGCAGACCCGAGGCTGCTGAATAACTACGGCAGCTTCCTGTTCGAGCAGAAACGTTATGACCAGGCAGCCCTTTATTTCCAGCAAGCCAGCGCCGATACCCTCTATCCTGAGCGTTCCCGTGTATTCGAGAACCTTGGGGTGACCTCGATGCGGCTCGGCCAGCGCGACAGCGCACGCAAGCAACTGGAAAAAGCCCTGCACATGAATGGTCGTCAGCCTCGGGCATTGCTCGAAATGGCTGAGTTGTCCTACGAAGACAGGCATTATGTGCCGGCACGTGACTATTACGAGCGTTTTAGCCTGCTCAGCGGGCAAAATGCACGTAGTCTATTGCTCGGTGTGCGCCTGGCGACGGTTCATGAAGAACGCGACACGGCCGCACGTTTTGGCCAGCAACTCGAACGACTCTATCCCGGTACGCCGGAATATCAGCAATACCTGTCGGAGCAATGATGAAAGCGGCGCACCCGGAAGTTGTAGCAGCTAATCGCGTAAACCCAGGCGACACCTTGCGCCAGGCCCGCGAAAGCAATGGTTGGTCGCTGGCAGAAGTGGCCCTCAAGCTCAATTTGACCACCACGTCCCTGGCCAATCTGGAAGCCGGCGCGTTCGATAAGCTGCCTGGGCATACCTTTGCTCGCGGCTATATCCGCGCCTACGCCAAATTGCTGGGCATCGACCAGGCCGTGCTGGTCCAGGAATTTGATCAGTTCACCGGTACCGACTCCCAGGGCAGCAATGTCCATGGCTTGGGGCGTATCGAAGAGCCTGTGCGTGTTTCCCACACTATTTTGCGAATTGTCAGCCTGCTGCTGCTGATCGCCGTGATCGGCGGCGGTTTCGTCTGGTGGCAAGACCAGACCTCCCAGCGCACCAAGGACCTGACCAGCAACGCCATGGAGCACGTCGAAGTCGAAAGCGCCGACGGCACCACCCAGATTCACCCGCTGGACGAGCCGGAAGACCAAGCCGTTGCCGAAGGCCAGGCCGCGCCAGAAGCGCCAGCCACCGTAGAACAACCTGCGCCGGAAACTACGCCGTCCACGACCGCTGCGGTACCGGCCACTCCAGCAACTGCCCCGGTAGCCCATGTTCCCGCCGCACCCGTGCCGGCTCCTGCTCCAGCCGCACCGGCTGCTCCTGCTATTTCTGCGCCTACCACCCCAGCACTCATTGCCGGTGATGGCCGCGTGCAAATTACCTTCATCGCTGACTGCTGGACGCAAGTCACCGATGGCAATGGCAAAGTGCTGTTTAGCGGTCTGAAGCGTAAGGGAGATACGCTCGACCAGGGCGGCAAGCCTCCTTTGACGCTGCGTCTGGGCTTTGCCCGTGGCGCGCAAGTGGCCTACAACGGCCAGCCTGTGGACGTGGCGCCGTTCACCAGTGGCGAGACTGCTCGCCTGAAGTTGGGACAATAGTCATGCACGGCGAATCTCCAATCAAACGTCGCGTATCGCGCAAGATCTGGGTCGGCTCGGTGCCTGTGGGTGGTGATGCCCCCATCGCAGTACAGAGCATGACCAACAGCGACACCAACGATGTGGCCGCCACTGTCGCCCAGATCAATCGTCTGGAAGCGGCTGGCGTCGACATCGTGCGGGTATCCGTACCGGACATGGACGCTGCAGAAGCCTTTGGCCGCATCAAGCAACTGGTCAAGGTGCCGTTGGTTGCCGACATTCACTTTGACTACAAGATCGCCTTGCGCGTCGCTGAACTGGGTGTGGACTGCCTGCGTATCAACCCGGGCAACATCGGTCGCGAAGACCGTGTTCGCGCCGTGGTGGACGCGGCCCGTGACCGCGGCATTCCAATCCGTATCGGCGTCAACGCCGGTTCCCTGGAAAAAGACCTGCAAAAAAAATACGGCGAACCTACTCCGGCCGCACTGGTTGAGTCGGCACTGCGCCATGTAGAACATCTTGAACGCCTGAATTTCCAAGACTTCAAGGTCAGCGTAAAGGCTTCCGACGTGTTCATGGCCGTAGAAGCCTACCGCTTGTTGGCCAAGGAAATCGTGCAGCCGCTGCACCTGGGCATCACCGAAGCCGGCGGTTTACGCTCAGGCACAGTGAAATCTGCGGTGGGTCTCGGTATGCTGCTCGCCGAAGGGATTGGCGATACTATTCGCATCTCGCTGGCGGCAGACCCCGTAGAGGAAGTGAAGGTCGGTTACGACATTCTCAAATCCCTGCGTTTGCGTTCCCGTGGTATCAATTTCATCGCCTGCCCGAGCTGCTCGCGGCAGAACTTCGACGTGGTGAAAACCATGAACGATCTGGAATTGCGCCTTGAAGACCTGCTGGTGCCGCTGGATGTTGCGGTGATCGGTTGTGTGGTCAACGGGCCTGGCGAAGCCAAGGAAGCCCATGTGGGCTTGACTGGCGGTACACCGAACCTGATCTACATCGACGGCAAGCCGGCGCAGAAGTTAACGAATGACAATCTGGTGGATGAGCTCGAAAGACTGATCCGCGAGAAAGCGGCCGAGAAGGTCGCGGCTGACGCAGCGCTGATCGCGCGCGGCTGATTGAACGAATTTAAGGATTTGATGTGAGCAAGTCTCTGCAAGCCATTCGTGGCATGAACGACATCCTGCCGGAGCAGACGCCGCTGTGGCGTTATTTCGAAGGCACTGTCGCGCGCCTGCTGGATAACTACGGTTACAAGCAGATCCGCATGCCGATCGTCGAGTTCACCGAGCTGTTCAAGCGCTCCATCGGTGAAGTTACAGACATCGTCGAAAAAGAGATGTACACCTTTGAAGACCGCAACGGCGACTCCCTGACCCTGCGTCCGGAAGGCACCGCCGCGTGCGTGCGCGCCGTGCTGGAGCATGGCCTCACCGGTGCTGGCCAACCGCAGAAATTGTGGTACATCGGCCCGATGTTCCGCCACGAGCGCCCCCAGAAAGGCCGCTATCGCCAGTTCCACCAGATCGGCCTGGAAGTGTTCAACATCGACGGTCCGGATATCGACGCCGAACTGATCGTGCTGACCTGGCGCCTGTGGGGGCTGCTGGGCATCCGCGACGCGGTCAAGCTTGAGCTCAACAGCCTGGGCACCAGCGAATCTCGCGGCCGCTACAAGGTAGCCCTGGTCGAGTACCTGTCGGCCCACCTCGACAAATTGGACGAAGACAGCCAGCGCCGTCTGAAAACCAACCCGTTGCGTGTACTGGATACCAAGAACGCCGACACTCAGGCCGTCCTGGTCAACGCGCCGAAAATGGCCGATTACCTGGACGACGAATCGCGCATTCACTTCGAAGGCCTCAAGGCTCGTCTGGATGCGGCCGGTATTCCGTTCGTGATCAACACCAAGCTGGTGCGCGGTCTCGATTACTACAGCAAGACTGTGTTCGAGTGGGTCACCGACAAACTTGGCGCCCAAGGCACTGTGTGTGCGGGTGGCCGCTACGACGGCCTGGTCGAACAGATGGGCGGCAAGCCGACCACCGGCGTAGGTTTTGCCATGGGTATCGAGCGGCTGATCTTGCTGCTGGAAACCCTGGAGCAAGTCCCGGAAGAAATTTCCCGTCAAGTCGATGTGTACCTCTGCGCCTTTGGCGAGGCCGCCGAACTGGCAGCCTTGGCCCTCAGCGAAAAAGTACGTGATGAGTTGCCGAACCTGCGCCTGCAGGTCAATGCCGGCGCCGGCAGTTTCAAGAGCCAGTTCAAGAAGGCCGACAAGAGCGGTGCGCTGTACGCACTGATCCTCGGCGATGACGAACTGGCCCAGCAAGTGATAGGTTTCAAACCCCTGCGTGGCCAGGGCGAGCAACAGAACATTGCCTTTGATGCGCTCGCTGCGCACTTGGCCACCTGCGTCGTGCAGGGTTGAAGCTGTCGAACAGCCGAATTTAGCGATTAAGGAGTATTGGGGTGTCGAGTACTGATGATGAGCAGTTGGCCGAGTTCAAGGACTGGTGGCAGCGTAACGGCAAACCCCTGGTTACCGGCGGCCTGCTGGCTTTAGTGGTGGTGTTCGGCTGGCAAGCCTGGCACAAGTATCAGGCCAACCAATCCCAGGGCGCCTCGATCCTGTATCAGCAATTGCTGGAAACCACGCTGACCCCGGACGGCAAGCCTGATCCTGCTCAGGTCGCAGACCTGGCCGGCAAGCTGAAAAACGAATTCGGCGGTAGCACCTACGCCCAATACGGCAGCCTGTTCGTCGCGAAAGTCGCGGTCGATACCGGCAAGCTGGATGACGCCGCTGCGGAACTGAAGGCTATCGCCGACAAACCGACCAACCCAACCCTGGGTGAAATCGCACGTCAGCGCCTGGCTCAGGTACTCGCCGCACAGAACAAGGCTGACGAGGCACTCAAACTGCTCGACGGCGATGCTGACAAGGCATTTGTAGCCACTCGCGAAGAGCTCAAGGGCGACCTGTTGGTCCAATTGGGTCGTACCGACGAAGCCAATGCTGCGTACCAAAAAGCCAAGGCGGCGCTGTCTGATGAAGCGGCGGTCGGTGGCTTACAAATCAAGCTGGACGACTTGGCCAAAGGGGATGCGTGACGTGATCCGTTGGAAACATGCAGCATTGCTGGCTCTGGCCGTTCTGGCCGCGGGTTGCAGCAGCAACAGTAAAAAAGAACTGCCTCCTGCGGAGCTGACCAGCTTCAAGGAAGAAGTGGTCCTGCAGAAGCAGTGGAGCCGCTCCATCGGTGATGGTCAGGGCGACCTCTACAACCTGTTGCAGCCGGCAATCGACGGCGACAACATCGTGGCCACTGACTCCACCGGCGTGATCGTTGCCATGGATCGCATGAACGGCGACGTCAAGTGGAAGAAAGACCTCGAACTGCCGGTTTCCGGTGGTGTGGGTGTCGGTTATGGCCTGGTGCTGATCGGTACGCTCAAGGGCGAAGTCGTGGCACTGGACTCCAGCACCGGTGAGGAAAAATGGCGCGCTCGCGTGACCAGTGAAGTCCTCGCAGCACCTGCTACCAACGGCGATGTTGTCGTTGTGCAGACGCAGGATGACCGCCTGATCGGCCTCGATGCCAGCACCGGCAACCAGCGTTGGCTGTACGACAACACCCCGGCGGTGCTGACCTTGCGCGGTACCAGTGGTCCGATTGTGACCAACAATCTGGCCGTTGCAGGTCTGTCGACCGGTAAAGTGGTCGCCCTCGATACCCAGAACGGCGTGCCGGCCTGGGAAACCCGTGTGGCTATCCCGCAAGGTCGTTCCGAACTGGACCGCGTAGTGGACATCGACGGCGGCCTGCTGCTGTCCGGTGAAACCATCTACGTTGCCACTTACCAGGGCCGTGTAGCGGCACTGGACCTGCAGAGTGGCCGTGTGAACTGGCAGCGTGATGCTTCCAGCTACGCCGGTGTCGCCCAAGGGTTTGGCAGCGTCTACGTAAGCCTGGCGTCCGGCACCGTTGAAAGTGTCGACGAGCGTTCCACCACTGCACTGTGGAGCAACGACTCCCTGGCTCGCCGTCAGCTGTCGGCACCGGAAGTGTTCTCCAGCTACGTAGCGGTGGGCGACTTCGAAGGCTACCTGCATCTGCTGAGCCAGGTAGACGGTCGCTTTGTCGGTCGCGAACGTATCGACAGCGACGGCCTGCGCGCTCGTCCGCTGGTCGTGGGTAACATGCTTTATGTGTTTGGCAACAGCGGCAAGCTGGAAGCCCTGACCATCAAGTAAGAACTATGCTTGGGGTAACACCCAGGCGGCCCCGCTTCGGCGGGGCATGCGGCATTTGATTATGCTGCCCCGAGCACCAGCCGCTGCCCTGCAGCGGCTTTTGTATTTTCTGAAATAACGAAGTGGAGAGCCGCATGGTTCCCGTAATCGCCCTGGTGGGCCGACCTAACGTCGGCAAGTCCACCTTGTTCAACCGCCTGACCAGGACTCGCGACGCCATCGTCGGCGACTTGTCCGGTCTGACCCGTGATCGCCAATACGGTGAGGCAAAGTGGCAAGGGCGCTCCTACATTATTGTCGACACCGGTGGTATCTCCGGTGACGAGCATGGCATGGACGAAAAGATGGCCGAGCAGTCGCTGCTCGCCATTGAAGAAGCCGATGTCGTGTTGTTCCTGGTGGACGCCCGTGCGGGCTACACCGCCGCCGACCAGATGATTGGCGAGCACCTGCGCAAGCGCAACAAGCGTTCCTATTTGATCGCCAACAAGATCGATAATATCGATCCTGAGCAGGCCCGTGCCGAATTCAGCCCGATGGGCCTGGGCGACGCGATCCCGATCGCCGGTGCCCACGGTCGCGGTATCACTCAGATGCTGGAAGTCGCCCTGCGCGATTTCCCTAAGGATGATGCTGAGGAAGAAGAGGGCGAAGAGGAAATTGTCGCCGAAGGTGAGGAAGCCAAGCGCATTCCTGGCCCGAGCGAAAAAGACGGTATCAAGATCGCCATTATCGGCCGTCCGAACGTCGGCAAGTCGACCTTGGTCAACCGTATGCTCGGTGAAGACCGCGTCATCGTGTACGACCAGCCCGGCACCACCCGCGACAGTATTTACATCCCGTTTGAGCGTAACGACGAGAAGTACACACTGATTGACACCGCCGGTGTGCGCAAGCGCGGCAAGATCCACGAGGAAGTTGAAAAGTTCTCGGTGGTCAAGACCCTGCAAGCGATCAAAGACGCCAACGTGGTGATCTTCGTGATGGACGCCCGCGAAGGCGTGGTGGACCACGACCTCAACCTGCTGGGCTTTGCCCTGGAGGCCGGTCGGGCACTGGTCATCGCGATCAACAAGTGGGACGGCATGACGCCGAGCGAGCGCGACTTCGTCAAGATCGAGCTGCAGCGTCGCCTGTTCTTCGTCGAGTTCGCTGATATCCACTTTATCTCGGCACTGCACGGTACTGGCGTGGGCAACCTCTACGCGTCCGTACAGAACTCGTTCAAGTCCGCGGTGACCCGCTGGCCGACCAACCGCCTGACCCAGATCCTGGAAGACGCTGTTGGCGAGCACGCGCCGCCAATGGTCAACAACCGCCGGATCAAGCTGCGTTACGCCCACTTGGGTGGTGCCAACCCGCCGATTATCGTGATCCACGGTAACCAGATCGAGAAGGTGCCGAAGTCCTACGTGCGTTACCTGGAAAACACCTATCGCCGTGTCTTGAAACTGGTCGGTACGCCGATCCGTATTGAGTTCAAGGGCGGTGAGAACCCGTACGAAGGCAACAAGAACACATTGACTGACCGTCAGGTGAACAAGAAGCGTCGTTTGATGACTCACCACAAGAAGGCCGACAAGAAGCGCCGCGACAAGAAATAACAGCCGCTTCAAGTTGTAAGCTACAGGCTGCAAAAAAGGGCTCCTTTGGAGCCCTTTTTTGTGCGCGGTAGTTTGTCGCTTGACCTGCTTGCAGCTTGCAGCTTAAAACTTGAGGCTCACCTGCAGGGGCCTTTTGATGATCACCAGCAAGCTGCCGAATGTCGGCACGACCATTTTCACCACGATGTCGCAACTTGCCGCCGAGACTGGCGCGCTCAACCTGTCCCAGGGTTTCCCGGACTTCAATGGCCCCCAAGGCTTGCTCGATGCGGTGGGCAAGCACGTCGCCAGCGGGCACAACCAATATTCGCCGATGACCGGCCTGCCCGCCCTGCGTCAGCAGGTGGCGGGCAAGATCGCCCGCAGCTATGGTGCGACGGTCAACGCCGATAGCGAAGTGACCATAACCCCAGGCGCCACTGCCGCGATCTTCTGTGCGATCCAGGCCGTGATCCGCAGTGGCGATGAAGTCATCGTGTTCGACCCAAGCTACGATAGCTACGAGCCGTCGGTCGAGTTGGCCGGTGGGCGTTGCGTGCACGTGCAGTTGAGCCTGCAAGGCTTTGCATTGGACTTTGAGCAGATCAAGGCCGCGCTATCACCGCGCACACGCATGATCATCCTCAACACCCCACACAACCCCACAGGCGCCTTGATCAGCCGCGCCGAATTGGACCAGTTGGCCGAGTTGATCCGCGACCGTGATATCTACCTGGTCAGCGATGAAGTCTACGAGCACCTGGTCTTCGACGGCGTGCCCCACGTCAGCGTGCTGGCCCACGAAGAACTGTATCAACGCGCGTTCGTCGTCAGCTCCTTTGGCAAGACTTACCACGTCACTGGCTGGAAAACCGGCTACGTGGTTGCGCCACCGGCCCTTACTGCCGAGCTCCGCAAGGTGCACCAATACGTCAACTTTTGCGGTGTGACGCCGTTGCAATTCGCCTTGGCCGACTTCATGGCCGAACACCCAGAGCATGTGGATGAGTTGCCGGCCTTCTACCAGGCCAAGCGTGACCTGTTCTGCGACCTGCTGGCACCGTCGCGTTTCAGCTTTACCCGTGTGACCGGCACTTACTTCCAACTGGTGGATTACTCACAGATTCGCCCGGACCTGGATGACGTCGCCATGTCCCTGTGGATGACCCGCGAACACGGCGTGGCGACCATTCCTGTCTCGGTGTTCTACCAGACCCCACCCCAAGGCCAGCGCCTGGTGCGCCTGTGCTTTGCCAAACGCGAGGAGACGCTGCAACAAGCAGCTGAAAAACTATGCGTGATCTGAGTGCGCTGCCGAACCTGAATATCGCTCTGGTCCAGACCAGTCTGGCCTGGCACGACCGCCAGGCTAACCTTGAGCATTTTGAACTGCTGTTGGAGCAGGCCAAGGGCGCCGATCTGATTGTACTGCCGGAGATGTTTACCACCGGTTTCTCCATGGAGTCGGCCACCCTTGCCGAGCCGGAACACGGTCCGACTCATCACTGGCTCAAGGCTCAAGCCGCCAAGTACAACGCGGTGATCACCGGCAGCGTGATCATCCAGGCCGCCGACGGCAGCCATCGCAACCGCCTGCTGTGGGCGCGGCCTGATGGCGAGGTGTTGCACTACGATAAGCGCCACCTTTTCCGCATGGCTGGTGAACATAATCACTACACACCGGGCGAGCGCCAGGTGCAGTTCGAGTTGAAGGGCTGGCGCATACGCCCGCTGATTTGCTACGACCTGCGCTTCCCGGTGTGGAGTCGTGATGCCCAAGACACCGACCTGCTGCTGTACACCGCCAACTGGCCCGGTGCGCGGCGCCTGCACTGGAACCGCCTGCTGCCTGCGCGAGCCATCGAGAATCTGTGTTACGTGGCCGCGGTGAACCGGGTTGGCACGGACGGCAAGGGCTTTGCCTACACCGGTGACAGCCAGGTGCTGGACTTTCAGGGTGAGACGTTGCTGAGTGCAGGGGAGGCGGACGGGGTGTTCCAGGTGTGCCTGGATGCGGCGGAGTTGGCGGCGTATCGCACGCGGTTTCCGGCGAATCTGGATGCCGATACTTTTCAGTTTGTCTGACAGACTGCATTCGCAAGCAAGCCCGCTCCCACATTCGACCGCATTCTGTCTGTAGGAATGCGGCCGAATGTGGGAGCGGGCTTGCTCGCGAAGAGGCCAGAACTATCACCACACCCCTCAAATAAAAAGGCCCCTGGACTCGCACCCAGGGGCCTTTAGCATTTCAGCAGTAGTTAGGCCGCTTTGGCTTCCTGCTGGCTCAGCGAGCGATTCAGCGCGCTGAACAGTGCCTTGAAGCTGGCAGTAGTGATGTTTTCATCAATACCCACACCATGCACCGGACGCTCACCGTTCACGCGCAGCTCAATGTAAGCCGCTGCCTTGGCGTTGGTACCCGCGCCAATCGCATGTTCGTTGTAGTCCATGATCTCCACGCCAATCGGCAGGCCGGCCACCAGGGCCTCCAGTGCGCCGTTGCCTTTGCCTTTCCAGTGCAGGTTGGTTTCGCCTTGGCCCTTGCCAGAGACTTCAACCTCGACAAAGCTGTTGCCGTTCTCTTCCTGCAAACGATGGCTGACCAGCGCGTACGGGGTGTTGGCTTGCAGGTATTCACGCTGCAGCAAGGCGTAGATCTGCGGTGCGGTCATCTCAAGGCCGACGCGATCGGTTTCAGCCTGTACCACCTGGCTGAATTCGATCTGCATGCGGCGCGGCAAGCTGATGTCGTATTCCTGCTCCAGCAGGTAGGCAATACCACCTTTGCCGGACTGGCTGTTCACACGGATTACCGCTTCGTAGCTGCGACCGATGTCGGCCGGGTCGATCGGCAGGTACGGCACTTCCCACAGGGCGTCGTCTTTCTGCTGGGAGAAACCCTTGCGGATCGCGTCTTGGTGGGAGCCGGAGAACGCGGTGTGTACCAGGTCGCCTACATACGGGTGACGTGGATGAACCTGAATCTGGTTGCACTCCTCGACGACTTTGCGCACGCCGTCGATGTCGGAGAAGTCCAGTTGTGGGTCCAGGCCCTGGGTGTACATGTTCAGTGCCACGGTCACCAGGTCGACGTTACCGGTACGCTCGCCGTTGCCGAACAGGCAGCCTTCGACGCGGTCTGCGCCGGCCATCAGGCCAAGTTCGGTCGCTGCTACGCCGGTGCCACGGTCGTTGTGGGTGTGCAGGCTGATGATCACGCTGTCACGACGGTTGATATGGCGACCGAACCATTCGATCTGGTCGGCATAGATGTTCGGCGTGGCGCACTCAACGGTGGCTGGCAGGTTGAGGATCATCTTGTGCTCAGGCGTCGGGTTCCACACCTCGATCACTGCGTCACAGACTTCCTTGGCGAACTCCAGCTCAGTGGCGCTGAAAGTCTCAGGAGAGTATTCGAAGGTCCACTGGGTTTCCGGCTGCTGGGCAGCATATTTGACGAACAGCTTGGCCGCGTTGACCGCGATGGCCTTGATGCCGTCCTTGTCCTGATTGAATACGATGCGGCGGAAGGACGGTGAGGTAGCGTTGTACAAGTGCACGATGGCTTTCTTGGCACCGCGCAGGGATTCGAATGTGCGCGCGATCAGGTCTTCGCGGCCCTGGGTCAGCACCTGGATGGTGGTGTCCTCGGGGATGTGACCGTCTTCGATCAGGGTACGTACAAAGTCGAAGTCGGTTTGCGATGCCGCCGGGAACGACGCTTCGATTTCCTTCACGCCCACGGCGACCAGCGTCTTCCAGAAACGCAGCTTTTTCACCGCATCCATTGGCTCGATCAGCGACTGGTTGCCATCACGCAGGTCGGAGCTGCACCAGATCGGCGCGGTGGTGATGGTTTTCGAAGGCCAGGTGCGATCCGGGATATCGATGGTCGGGAACGCGCGGTACTTCGAAGACGGGTCTTTGAGCATGCTCATCGGGAAATCCTTTGTTTTGGGGCCGAAAAGAGGCGGCCTGCCGTGGAACTATTGTTGGGGATAAAACGGGGACGAGGCAGATCGATTCAGCCTGGCAGTCGTGCGCTGACGAGGCACAGGCTGCGGTGCTGGCGAAGCTGAATGAGGGTGTGAGAGGTTTTCATAAGCCCAACCCTAACCGCCGGGGTGAAAGATGGCAAGCTGTCGAGAAAAATTGAGAGAAGTTCTGCTATGTGTGTATGAAACGAGATTTTATGCTAAGAGATAAGTGCTGGGTTGGTTTTAATTGCGCGCCCATTATCGAGCGCGCAATCGAGCGCATCACGGCTGGAACGCGCCAATAAAGATTGCCGGATCGACCCGCGCATCGTTGAGGCTTATGTTCCAATGCATGTGCGGCCCGGTGGCGCGGCCTGTTGAACCGACCTTGCCAACTACTGCGCCGCGTGTGAGTTGATCGCCGACTTTCACATCGATCTTCGACATATGGCAGAACATGCTGATAAAGCCCTGGCCGTGGTCGACGAACACGGTGTTGCCATTGAAGAAGTAGTTACCCACCAGAATCACCTTGCCGTTGGCTGGCGTCTTGATCGGCGTGCCGGCCGGCACGGCGAAGTCCAGGCCCGAGTGCGGGTTGCGTTCTTCACCGTTGAAGAAACGACGCACGCCGAACTTGCTCGACAATGGCCCGTTCACCGGTTTATCCAGCACCAGATTGCTCGGCAGGTTTGGGCTGAAACTGCGGTAGGCCTTGAGCTGCACCGCCAACTCCGCCTCGATGCGCTTGAGCTGCGCCGGGTCGGGGTTGACCTGGCTTTTATTCTTCAAAGTGATGTGTTGTTCCGGGTACTTCTTGTAGCCGACGATAAACGGCAGGCTACGGCTGCCGCTGCTGATGCGCTCGTTGCCCGGCTTGACCGTCAGCGGAATACCGACAATCGCCAACCAATTCTCCTGCTCTTTCACCACCAGTACCGGCTTGCCTTGGTAAGTGGCTTTCGGCGCCGCCGCCGATGGGCCCAGTTCGACCACGGCAACACCGCCTGGCACCGGCTTGTTCAAAGTGCGGGTGATGTAGCTGTCGGCGTGGGCATTAAAGGCGAGGCACAGCAGCATCAACAGGCTAAATAAACGTGGCATCAATCAATCCAATAACGAAAGGGTGACGGGTGTCAGGTGGTTGTCTTCCACCCGCACTTGCAATTGGCCTTCACCGAGGCGCGCGGTCAGGCGCTGGCCGGTGTGGGTTTGCGCGGCATTGCGGATCGCCTGGCCACGCTCGTCCAGCAGGATGCTGTAGCCACGGCCCAAGGTCGCCAGTGGGCTCACCACCTGCAACGTCTGCACCTGGCTTTGCAGTTGCAAGCGGCGCGCCTTGAGGCCTTCGCGCATGGCGCGGGGCAACCGTTCGGCAAGGCTGTCCAGGCGTTGGCGCAGCAGGGCCAATTGGCGACCAGGGTGCTGGCCGGCGAGGCGGGTGTCCAAGCGGATCAGGCGCTCGCGACGGGTATTGAGGCTGCGTTCGAAGGCCCGGCGCAGGCGCATGTCCAGGTCATCCAGGCGCTGGGCTTGCTGGCGCAGGCGCTCGCCGGGGTGACGCAAGCGACGGGCCATGCCTTCCAGGCGCAGACGGTCATGGGTCAGGCGGTTGCGCATCAGCATCACCAGGCGGCGATGCAGGTTTTCCACTTGACGTACCAAGTGGCTGGCGTCTGGCGCGAGCAATTCAGCTGCGGCGGAGGGGGTAGGCGCGCGCACGTCGGCGACGAAATCGCTGATGGATACGTCGGTTTCATGGCCGACGGCACTCACGATCGGCGTGACACAGGCGTCCACCGCACGGGCCACGGCTTCTTCGTTGAAGCACCAGAGGTCTTCCAATGAGCCGCCGCCACGGGCCAGGATCAATGCATCAAAGCCGCGCGCATCCGCGAGTTTCAGTGCTCGCACAATTTGCGGGATGGCTTCGCGGCCTTGCACGGCGGTGGGGATCAGCGTCAGTTCAACGTTTGGCGCACGTCGGCGGAACACACTGATGATGTCGCGGATAACGGCGCCCGTCGGCGAACTGATGATGCCAATGCGACGAGGATGGGCCGGCAGCGGCACCTTGCGTTCGGCACTGAACAAACCTTCGGCGCTGAGCTTTTCCTTCAGCGCATCGAAGGCCATGCGTAGCGCGCCGTCGCCGGCGGGCTCCACTGTGTCGAGGATCAACTGGTAGTCGCCACGGCCCTCGAACAGCGAGACCTTGCCGCGCACTTTCACCGCCAAGCCATCCTTCAACGCTTGGCGCACCCGCGCGGCGTTATTGCGGAACAGTGCGCAACGCACCTGGGCACCGCTGTCCTTGAGGGTGAAATACACGTGGCCGGAAGCCGGGCGGGCGAGGTTGGAGATCTCGCCTTCGACCCAGATATTGGTGAACACGTCTTCCAGCAACACCCGCGCACGGCCGTTGAGCTGGCTGACAGTCAGGACTTCGCGGTCCAGGCCCAGACGGGCAAAAGGATCTTTAATCATGGGCGGCAGTTTATAGGCATTCGTGCAGGGTTTGGCAGAATTGCTCCACCAGCGCACTTGGCGTTTGCTGGCAGGCCAGGGCCACGGTGCTGAGGCAGTCCGGGTCCGCCAGGGGTAAAAAACGCACACTGGCGGGGGAAATGTCCTGCATGGATTTTGGTAACAAGGCAATACCGAAGCCTGCCTGGATCAGTTGCAGTTGGGTGGTCTTGCGCGACATCACCCGTGCGGCCTTGGGGAAAAATCCCGCGCGCATGCACAGCTCGGCTGACAGATAACTCAGGCCGCCGCGTTGGGGGTGAGGGATGGAGATAAACGCTTCGTCCTTGAGTTGCTCCAGTTCTATCGGCGTATTGCTGGTCGCCAGCGGATGATTCGGCGGTACTGCCAGCAACAGTTGTTCACTGTATAGCGGCACCACTCGCACACCATCGCGCTGACGTAATACCGGCAGGCGCAATAGCCCAACGTCCAGGCGTCCGTCAGCGATTTCTTCCAACTGCGCTTCGGAGGACAGTTTGGCAATATCCATCGACACACCAGGGCAGCGCTCCAGCCAGGTGCTGATGCCTTGCAACAGCGGTCCGCTCATTGGCACGGTGCTTGAGTGGCTCAACCTCAGGGTGCCGAGTTGGCCGTTGCCGATTTGAGTGGTCATCTCGCTGGCCTTGAGCAGTTCACTCAACAGGTTCCTCGCCCGTGGGTAAAACGCCTCACCGGCGGTCGTCAGCCGGGGCTGGCGCGCGGTGCGTTCAAATAGCGGGGTTTGCAGCTGGGTTTCCAGCTCTTTGATCTGTCGGCTCAAAGCGGATTGCGCGACAAACAAACGCTCGGCGGCGGCGCTGAAGCTGCCACTGTCGGCGATTTCGACGAAGTAACGCAGTTGGCGAGTGGAAATCACGCGTCATGCCTTTTCGAGATGGGTGGAGGGCTTTGAAGATATTAGTCGCAACCCTCGTCGATGGCTAAAGTGAAGGTCATCTCTTTCAAGGAATAACCCATGAGCCCGCTTGAGCTGATGAGCCAGTGGTCGTTTGGCAGTGTGGATTGGCTGGTGATCGGCCTGGGCGTGGTAGTGGCTTACATTGTGTTCGGCATCGCAGGTTTTGGCACGGCGCTGGTGGCGGGCCCGGTGCTGATCCTGTTCATGCCGTTGTCGAAGATCATTCCGCTGCTGGTGCTGCTGGATTTTGTCGCGGCGTTCGGCAACCTGCTGCAGTCGCGCCGAGACGTCAATAAGCCGGAGTTACTGCGCTTGCTGCCGTGCATGGCCATCGGTTGCACATTGGGCGTGGTGTTTTTGCTCAATCTGCATTCGGATTTGTTGCTGCTGTTGATGGGGCTGTTTATCAGCGCCTATGCGGTCTACAGCCTGGCGGTCAAAGCCCTGCCGACACAATTGGCGGCGGGCTGGTCGATTCCCATGGGCACCGTCGGTGGGTTGTTTGGGGCGCTGTTTGGCAGCGGTGGCTTTTTATATGCGATCTACCTCAATAGCCGTTTACCCAAAGACGCGGCCCGAGCCACCCAAAGCGCGTTGATCAGTTGCAGCACGGTGGTGCGCCTGAGCCTGTTTCTGATCGCCGGGGTGTATGCGGAATTGCCGTTGTTGATGCTGGCGGTGTGCCTGTTGCCGGCGATGGCGCTGGGCTTGTGGTGTGGGCGCCGGCTGACCATGCGCCTGTCGCGGGAGGCGTTTGTGCGGTTGGTGACGTGGTTGGTGCTGGCAAGTGGCATTGCGTTGATTGGGCGGTATTTGAGTACTTGACCTGAGTGGGGCAGGGATTAAGCTGCCTGCCTTTAGGGCCTCTTCGCGAGCAAGCCCGCTCCCACATTTGGAATGCGTTCCTCTGTGGGAGCCGGGCTTGCCCGCGATGGCGCCAGTGGCCACACCGCAGGACTCCCATGAACTCCCAAAGCATCCTTGTCCCGAAAATCTCCACCTTGCCCGTTCACGAACCCCGCGCCCGGGCGATCGTGCGTTGGCTGGTGCGCAAGAACATCATCAAGGAAGAACTGACCACCTGCGGCCGCACCGGCAATCGCATGGGCTATGCGCTGGCCGATGGCGCCCGCGCCGTAGTGCTGCACCCGCAAGCGTTGCCGTTCAATGAGCCGGTCAATGGCCTGGAGATCATCTACAAACGCTGCATCTACACCCCAGCCAAGGGCTTTCTCGAAGAAGCCGGTTGCCCGGAATGCCGCAAGGAAGTCGGCGAGGCGTTGTTCGAAAGCCTGGAAGACTGGATGCCCGGCCACACCGACAACTTCACCTGCCCGCTGTGTGGGCATGAAGATGACATCAACGGGTTTCTTTTCCTGCAGGAATGCGGGTTTTCCAACCTGGGATTCATTTTCAACAACTGGGCGGAGGCGGGGTTCAAGCAGAGCTTTATCGACGAATTTGCCGATTGGCTGGATCAGAAGATGAGTTGGGTCAAAGTCGAGTTGTAACCCTTCTATCAGTATTACCAAGTTTGTCAGAGTTTTACATTGAGCCCGGCAGGGTGCATGTATATAATGGCGCGCTTCCATTTTCCCGCTCGGGAGCCCCCGCGATGCTGCGTATCAGCCAAGAAGCTCTGACATTCGACGACATTCTCCTAGTGCCCGGTTATTCCGAGGTGCTTCCTAACGAAGTCAGTCTCAAGACCCGCCTAACCCGTGGCATCGAGCTGAATATTCCCCTTGTTTCCGCTGCCATGGACACCGTCACTGAAGCCCGCTTGGCAATTGCCATGGCTCAGGAAGGCGGCATCGGCATCATCCACAAGAACATGACCATCGAGCAGCAAGCTGCCGAAGTGCGCAAGGTCAAGCGTTACGAAGCCGGTGTGGTCAAAGACCCCATCACTATCGAAGCCGACGCTACCGTGCGTGACCTGTTCGACCTGACCCGCCTGCACAACATCTCCGGTGTTCCTGTGCTGCACGATGGCGACCTGGTTGGCATCGTCACTTCCCGTGACGTGCGTTTCGAAAACCGTCTTGAAGTCACCGTCCGTGAAGTGATGACGCCGAAAGAGCGCCTAGTCACTGTCAAGGAAGGCGCCGACAAGAACGATGTGCGCGAGCTGCTGCACAAGCACCGTATCGAACGCGTGCTGATCGTCGACGACAAATTCGCCCTCAAAGGCATGATGACCGTCAACGACATCGAAAAAGCCAAGGCTTACCCGCTCGCCAGCAAGGATGACCAAGGTCGTCTGCGCGTTGGCGCTGCCGTTGGTACCGGTAAAGACACCGGTGACCGCGTTTCGGCCCTGGTTGCTGCCGGCGTTGACGTGGTGGTGGTCGACACTGCCCACGGTCACTCCAAAGGCGTGATCGACCGCGTGCGTTGGGTCAAACAGAACTTCCCTGAAGTGCAAGTGATCGGCGGCAACATCGCCACCGGCGCAGCTGCCAAGGCCCTGGCCGAAGCGGGCGCGGATGCGGTCAAGGTCGGTATCGGCCCAGGCTCGATCTGCACCACCCGTATCGTCGCCGGTGTGGGCGTGCCGCAAATCAGCGCCATCGCCAACGTCGCCGCTGCCCTTGAAGGCACGGGCGTTCCGTTGATCGCCGACGGCGGCATCCGTTTCTCCGGTGACCTGTCCAAGGCCATCGTCGCCGGTGCCTCCTGCGTGATGATGGGCTCGATGTTCGCCGGTACCGAAGAAGCGCCAGGCGAGATCGAACTGTTCCAGGGCCGTTCCTACAAGGCTTACCGTGGCATGGGTTCGCTGGGCGCCATGTCCCAGGCGCAGGGCTCTTCCGACCGTTACTTCCAAGACTCCTCGGCAGGTGCCGAGAAGCTCGTTCCGGAAGGCATCGAAGGCCGTGTACCTTACAAAGGCACCCTGAGCGCGATCATCCATCAACTGATGGGCGGCCTGCGTTCCTCGATGGGCTACACCGGCAGCGCCGACATCGAAGAAATGCGCACCAAGCCAGAGTTCGTACGGATCACCGGCGCCGGCATGGCTGAATCCCATGTCCACGACGTGCAGATCACCAAGGAAGCGCCAAACTACCGCGTAGGTTGATGCTTCCAGCAAAACGTTAAGTAACCGGGGCTGTTCTTTCAGCCCCGAGTTGTTTCTGATTCATTAGACGAGACTGACTTCATGGCCCTCGACATTCACGCCCACCGCATCCTGATCCTCGACTTCGGTTCCCAGTACACCCAGCTGATCGCCCGCCGCGTGCGTGAAATCGGCGTGTACTGCGAACTGCATCCGTTCGACATGGACGACGAAGCGATCCGCGAATTCGCACCAAAAGGCGTCATCCTCGCCGGTGGCCCCGAGTCCGTGCACGAAGCCAACAGCCCGCGCTGCCCGCAAGCCGTATTTGACCTGGGCGTGCCCGTCTTCGGTATTTGCTACGGCATGCAGACCATGGCCGAGCAACTGGGCGGCAAGGTTGAAGGTTCCGAGCTGCGTGAATTCGGTTATGCCCGTGTAGACGTGGTCGGCAAGAGCCGCCTGCTGGACGGCATCGAAGACCACGTCGACGCCGACGGCCTGTTCGGCCTCGACGTGTGGATGAGCCACGGTGACAAGGTCACCAAGATGCCGGAAGACTTCCACATCCTGGCCAGCACCCCGAGCTGCCCGATCGCCGGTATGTTCAGCGACGAGCGTCGCTACTACGGCGTGCAGTTCCACCCGGAAGTGACCCACACCAAGCAAGGCGGCCGCATCCTGTCGCGCTTCATCCTCGACATCTGCGAGTGTGAAGCCCTGTGGACCCCGTCGAAAATCGCTGAGGACGCTATTGCTCAAGTCCGTGCTCAAGTGGGCACCGACAACGTACTGCTGGGCTTGTCCGGCGGCGTTGACTCCTCCGTGGTTGCAGCCCTGCTGCACAAAGCCATCGGCGACCAACTGACCTGCGTCTTCGTCGACAACGGCCTGCTGCGTCTGCACGAAGGTGAGCAAGTGATGGCCATGTTCGCCGAGAACATGGGCGTCAAGGTGATCCGCGCCAACGCCGAGGACCAGTTCCTCAACAACCTGGCCGGCGAGTCCGACCCAGAGAAGAAGCGCAAGATCATCGGTCGCACCTTCATCGACGTATTCGATGCCCAGTCCAACAAACTGGACAACATCAAGTACCTCGCCCAGGGCACCATCTACCCTGACGTGATCGAGTCGGCTGGCGCCAAGAGCGGCAAGGCCCACGTGATCAAGTCCCACCACAACGTGGGTGGCCTGCCTGAGGAAATGAACCTCAAGCTGGTAGAACCGCTGCGCGAACTGTTCAAGGACGAAGTCCGCCGTCTGGGCCTGGAACTGGGCCTGCCGTACGACATGGTCTACCGCCACCCATTCCCAGGCCCGGGCCTGGGCGTGCGTATCCTGGGTGAAGTGAAGAAGGAATACGCCGACCTGCTGCGTCGCGCCGACCACATCTTCATCGAAGAACTGCGCAAGGCCGACTGGTACCACAAAGTCAGCCAGGCATTCGTCGTGTTCCAGCCGGTGAAATCCGTTGGCGTGGTAGGCGATGGCCGTCGTTACGCGTGGGTCGTGGCCCTGCGTGCCGTAGAAACCATCGACTTCATGACCGCTCGTTGGGCACACCTGCCGTACGAACTGCTGGAAACTGTCAGCGGCCGTATCATCAATGAAATCGAAGGCATCTCGCGCGTTACTTATGACGTGTCGAGCAAGCCGCCGGCGACGATTGAGTGGGAATGATCCTGCAGTAGTAGGTGAACGCTGAACAACAAAACCCCGGCCAAGTGCCGGGTTTTTGTATTTTGGAATAAAGTAAATCAAACACAACCGACCTAATTGTGGGAGCTGGCTTGCCTGCGATGGCATCACCTCGGTATGGCTTGATACCCAGGCGTCTGCATCGCAGGCAAGCCAGCTCCCACATTTGATCTCTGTTTGGCCTTACCAGAGCGCGATATCCGAAAAGTAAAACATTGACGTTTTCAACGAACGGCACAGGTTGGCGCAGGTATCAGAGAAACTGCGATCGAATCAAATCCGTATCAAACGGTGTTATCCCTTGATCAGCCGCAAACACCGTCTGCGCCTGCTGCGGTGAAGCCACGCGTTGTCCCCGCGCTCGAACGTGTAAATCGAACAGCGTCTCCAAATCCGGTCTTGGCGTATGTATCAAGGCTCGCAGCATCAACGATACCCCGCCGAGGTTGTTCTCGACGTTGTTCCACCGCGGAGATGAAGTGAGCCCCAGATCAGCCCAAATCATGCGTCGCTCCTGCAAGTCCATCACGAATGGCAGACAGATAACGGTGTCAGATGCGATATCAATACGGTCGAACACGGATTTAGGTTCGAATACTTCACCCGAAGCCGTGTCGGCGCGGGCCATCCAGCCAGCGAAGCATTCTGGAAGATCGCAGTAAGGCTGCTCGGTGAATGAGTTGATCGACGTGACGACATAGCGAATACCCTTCTCAACGAGGACATCAAGGTCAAGATCGATGAACTCCGAAGCCCCTTTGGGCGCGTCCACGATATCGCCACTGTGGTAGCCGCCGTAACCCTTAAGGTTGTAGTACGCAACCGCTTCTCTGAATACGAAGTTGGTGTCGAAAAAAGCGGCGGACAAGTCAATGTCCGTGCGCCCACCGCCGTTCTTCCACCACAGGAACAGGCGAATGAAGCGTGTGTCGGGCATCGGCAACCGACTGCCGCGCACTAGCGTACGTAGCGATTTTGATGAAGCACGCTGCGCCAGCGGCACTCTGTATTCACGTAATGTCGGATCGATAAAGCAGCGGCCCAGTGGCGGCAGTAACGCAAAACGCGTTACGAGAGCGTCCTCGCAGATTTGGGCTGCACGCGCCAACACGTCGGGTGTAAGAGGTTCGCGCCGATCCTTGATGCCATAGACTTTTGCCAATGATCCTTTCGGTGTGAAGGCCCGCAGAGGTAGGGGGCGCGGAGCACTAACCTGGGCCAGCAACTGCAGCAGGACAGGTGAGGAGACTTGTGCCGCAACCGCCTCGAACGCGTCGAGAACAGCCTCTGGTTCCATGGAGCGCCGCAGGGTCGCATCCAGCCGTCGTGCGAACTCACCAGGACGGCTTTGTAGCAGGGGCGTAAGTGTGGCGATGTGACGCTGGGCAAACAATGTTTCGACACGCGATCCAAATGAAGCTGGCGCTTCGTTACGACGCGCTGCCGTGATGGCGGCTAGCGCTCTTGGGTATTTATCGGCGTAGTCGCCTGGATGCAGCACTTCAGCCAGTCGTTTCCAACGCTCAGCATGGCGCATCACGTCCTCTACAGCGTTGGGTATGGGCTCGAGTAACCGCAACAGCAGACGGCGCATTGAGCGCTTCATCGCTGTGAAACGCGTCGAAGCGGTCGCCAGCGATACGTCTCCTCCATTCAGTGCTACGGCGAGCCGTAGCACGTCAGTCGCCGTTTCGACGTTATGCTCCAGGAATGCGTTCACTCGTGCATCGCCGGGTACATGCAGGATAAGTGCGCTGCCAACCTGTGCGCGGATCTCCCGGAACGGGACGGCATCAGGCAGCAGGCGGAATACATCGTCTTTGTAACGCCGGATAAACCAGATGACATCGGCAGTTTCCTCTTCGGAAAGCGAGCTGCGCGATGAAACCAGTTGCTCGAGCAGTGACTCGAACTCAGAGACACTTCCCGGTTCGATAACACGGGATATGAAGTTACCTTCAAGCATCGCAGGTCGAGAGTGTTCAGACGGTGGTAAGCGTCGAAGCGTGAGGTAGTGCATGACGGCGTTAAGGTACAACTGCGCCTCTGAGGCCGCCAGAACCTGCTCTGGGAAGTCAGGATAAAGCGGCGAGTAGTGCACGTGAGCACCCGTCTCCCGCCGAAGGACTCCGACAATTTCGCGCAGCCAGCACTTGAGCTCTATCGCTGACAACCTACCGATTTGTTCAATCAGAGGCTCTGATAGTACGCATCGGAACGCCGCAACTTCCCGGACAGCTGACGCAACCTGAGCATGTGTAGCTCCGCCAGTGCCCATCGGTACGTGAACTTTGCTACGACGACGCAGGAATAACTCCTGATTCATGCTTGGTTTTCTCCCTTGGCCACCGTCGCGGATGAGCTGCAGCAGCGTTCTACAGCAGGTGTAAAAACGCCTGCAAGAAGCAGGCGCAGTGTGGAGAGCGAAACCCCTAGGTCATAGGAGGTTAGAAGGAAGGTGTTCCATAGCCACGCCGGCATTCTACGTAGGGTTGAATCTGTTTGTCAGGTCGCTAAGCATATCAACCGTAACGAACTGCTTCGCCAGAAGGGCAGGGGACGCTTAAGCGCCCTCGGCACCGTGCCTTCGCTCCTACTGACCCCTTACAAACGCTACTTCAAGTCTGGAAGGCTTGGAGAAACTCCCGAGCTTGCCAATAATCGAAATAAATCAAAGCTACTCTACTGTTCTAAATCGAGCGTACTAGCTGATGACATTGCTCATTGTGAGCGGTCGCAATGCTGGAGGCCTGTGGGCATAGGCAATTACGCGAAGGCTTCTCGTAATCCTGACACAGGCGCTGTTACCCCTGTGGCCGACCTCGAAACACTTGCCGTTGAGGTGTTTCAGCGACTGGGTGTCAGTGCTTCCGTGCAGGTCGGCTCATCTGTATCCGGGCGTTCAGTTGCCTCAAAAGACGCAAAAATCTGCGTAAAAGGTAGTCGCCGAATTCGTCGCAAGCTGTCGCTCGGCGCAAGGTCAGTGGTTTATGTCAATGAGCTCACATCTTCCAGAAAAGCGAAAAGCTCGGTACGACGTCATCCCAAAACGGGAGCCTTGATCATTCCGAAGTCTGGACTACGGCGTTACGTGATGGATCTGGCGGACTCTTGCCAGGTCGCTTATGTCAGGACTTACGCGGATGAATGGGCGGAAAGTGTTTCTAGATTGGCGGGAGACGATGTTCGCACCGACGTCATTGAGAACCGGGTTATCGCGCTGAAGAAAGAGAAAAAAGTCACCGGTCTGGAGGCGGTTCACCTACTGGCCAACTACTTGAGGGAAAAGCAGCGAGTTTGACCCATTCAAGGACTTTGACGCGAAGGGCTAGCTCAGAAGCCGCTATTCATTCCGTCCCTGGCCTGAATGGCTTAGTGACGACGGATACTGTCGAGGGGCATTCAGACGATCCTGCGATCTCCCGAAAATATCAGGAGTTTGATCAGCGACGGGGCTACGCCATCGATTGATACGCGCGCGGTGCTCAAGCCGTTCGCTCGTCCAACCAGCGCGCGGATTTCATCGCCGCGCAATATCCGAAAAATAAAACTTATCCAACGTATGCCGCGACTCGGTGTACTCGAACTGCCGCCCATCCTGCAAAAACGTCTGGTTGCTCACCACGATCACATGGCTTTGGCCGTCGAGGTCCAGGTGCGCCTGGTCGTCTTTGCTGCGGGGCAGGGCTTCGATGGTGCGTTGGGCGTAGGCGATTTGTAGCTGCAGGGTCTGTTCGATAAACGCGTAGATCGACTGCTCGGCAATCGCCTGGTCCAGGCCTGGGATTACCTCGGCGACGAAGTGGTTGATGTCGAGGATCACGCGTTTTCCGCCAATGCGCCGTACCCGTTTGATGCGGGTGATCAGCGTGCCGGGTTCGGCTTCGATGTGTTGCAGCAGTGAGCCTTCCAACGGGAATTGGGTGAGTTCGACCACTTCGGTGCGTACGTCGTCGCCCAGGTCGGCGTGGGTTTCGTAGAAGCTGACGATGCCGCCCAGTTGGAACTCAATCGGGTTAGGGGACAGAACGAAGGTGCCTTTGCCGTGGATCTTCTGGGCAAACCCGCGCTCCTGCAACTGCTCGATAGCACGGCGCACAGTGCCTCGGCTGGCCTGGTAGCTGTCCATCAATTCAGTTTCGGAGGGAAGGCGCGTGCCGCGTTGCAGACGTTCAGTGGTGATGCTGGCAAGCAGATCCGTATAGATCTGGTTGTATTTGCTCATGGGGATGGCTCTGTGCCCGACTTGGTGAAGGTGAACTGCGCGTTCAAGGCAGGAACCTTAGTGGGTCGGCTGGGGTTTGTCCATTAGACCCTTGGATTTATGCGGCTTGTAGCGATGCAGGGCCAGCAAAAAATAAACATTTTGTAACTCGTACAGACGAGTTGTTGCTTTAACTCGTACAGACGAGTACTTTTGCCCTCGGCGTGCTGCCAATGACTGCCCTCAAATAAAAAAATCAAAGTGGAAACCAAGCATGAGCCACGACTATTCCAATATTGCCCGCGAGATCCTTGAGTACCTCGGGGGCAGCGACAACCTTGAGCAGGCCGCCCACTGCGTGACCCGCCTGCGCCTGGCACTCAAGGACCCGAGCCTGGTCAACAGCAGCGCGCTGAACCAGGTCGATCTGGTCAAGGGTTCGTTTTTTACCGGCGGCCTGTTCCAGGTAGTGATCGGCCCCGGCGAAGTGGAGAAGGTCTACGCCGCCCTGCGCGAGCAAACCGGCCTCGCCGCCGCCACCATCGCCGACGTGAAGAAGAAGGGTGCCGACAAGACCAACGCCATGCAGCGCCTGGTACGGGTGTTCTCCGATGTGTTCATGCCGATCCTGCCTGCGCTGATCATCGCCGGCCTGTTGATGGGCGTGAACAACCTGATGGGTGCCAAGGGCATGTTCATCGAGGGCAAGACGCTGCTGGAGGCGTATCCGAACCTGGATGGCCTGTGGAGCCTGATCAACCTGATGGCCAACACTTCGTTTGTGTTCTTGCCGGCGTTGGTAGGTTGGTCGGCGGCCAAGCGTTTTGGCGGCAGCGAAATTCTCGGCATCGTGCTGGGGCTGATGCTGGTGCACCCGGACCTGCTTAATGCCTGGAACTACGGCAAGGCCGTGGCGGGGCTCGACGGCCAGAGCCTGCCGTACTTCGATATCTTCGGCTGGTTCAAGATCGAAAAAGTCGGCTACCAGGGGCAGATCCTGCCGATCCTGATGGCGGCTTATGTGATGAGCGTGATCGAGAAATGGCTGCGGGCGCGAGTGCCCAATGCGATTCAACTGTTGGTCGTGCCCATTACTACCATCGTCGTCACCGGCGTGTTGGCGCTGGCGATCATCGGCCCGGTGACCCGTCACCTCGGCATCCTGATCACCGAAGGCGTGGTCACCCTGTTCGACCTGGCGCCGATGCTGGGCGGGGCGATTTTCGGCCTACTGTATGCACCGCTGGTGATCACCGGCATGCACCACATGTTCCTCGCCGTGGACCTGCAGCTCATCTCTACCCAGGGCGGGACGTTTATCTGGCCGATGATCGTCATGTCCAACCTGGCCCAGGGCAGCGCCGCACTCGGCGTGTTCTACATGACCCGCAATGCGCGGGACAAAAGCATGGCCTCCACTTCGGCGATTTCCGCGTACTTCGGCATCACGGAACCGGCGATGTTCGGGGTAAACCTGCGCTTCAAGTTTCCGTTCTACGCCGCGCTGCTGGGTTCGGCGCTGGGCAGTATTTTCCTGTCGCTGAACAAGGTGCAGGCGTCGGCCATCGGCGTCGGTGGGTTGCCTGGGTTTATCTCGATCATTCCGCAGTACATCCCAAGTTTTGTGATTGGGATGGTCATCGCGATGGTGGTGCCGTTTGTTTTGACCTGTGCGTTGAGCATGAAGATTGTTCGGCCGGGGTATCGGGTCGCCTGATTGATCGCTATCGCAGGCAAGCCAGCTCCCACAGTTGATCGCATTCCACGTTGAAGGAGTTTCCATGCAGAACTGGCAACACTCGGTGATCTACCAGATCTACCCAAAAAGCTTCCACAGCCACGCGGGTAACGCCACCGGTGACCTGCTGGGCATCGTGGATAAACTCGATTACCTCAAATGGCTGGGCGTCGACTGCCTGTGGATCACCCCGTTCCTGCGCTCGCCGCAACGCGACAACGGCTACGACATCAGCGACTACTACGCCATCGACCCCAGCTACGGCACCATGGCCGATTGCGACCTGCTGATCAGCGAAGCGGCCAAGCGCGGCATCAAGCTGATGCTCGACATCGTGGTCAACCACACCTCCATCGAGCATGAGTGGTTCCAGCAAGCACGCAGCAGCCTCGACAACCCGTACCGCGACTTCTACATCTGGCGTGACCAGCCGAACAACTGGGAGTCCAAGTTCGGCGGCTCGGCCTGGGAATACGAAGCACAAACCGGCCAGTACTTCCTGCACCTGTTTGACCACACCCAGGCCGATCTGAATTGGGACAACCCCAAGGTGCGCGCCGAGGTGTTCAAGCTGATGCGCTTCTGGCGCGACAAGGGCGTGGGTGGTTTCCGCCTGGACGTGATCAACCTGATCTCCAAGCCCGCCGACTTCCCCGAGGACAACACCGACGGTCGCCGCTTCTACACCGACGGCCCGAACGTGCACGCGTACCTGCAGGAAATGCACCGCGAGGTGTTTGAAGGGCATGACCTGATCAACGTCGGCGAGATGTCCTCCACGAGCCTGGAGCACTGCATTCGCTACTCCAATCCTGAGTCGAAAGAACTGTCGATGACCTTCAACTTTCATCACCTGAAAGTTGATTACCCGAACCTGCAAAAGTGGGTGCGGGCTGACTTCGATTTCCTGCAGCTCAAGCAGATTCTTTCCGATTGGCAACTGGGCATGCAGGCCGGGGGCGGTTGGAATGCACTGTTCTGGTGTAACCACGACCAGCCACGAGTGGTCTCGCGCTTTGGTGATGACGGCGAGCACCGCGTGGTGTCGGCCAAGATGCTCGCCACCGCGCTGCACTTCCTGCAGGGCACGCCGTATGTGTACCAGGGCGAAGAGCTGGGCATGACCAATCCAGGCTTCGACAACATCTCGCAGTACCGCGATGTAGAGACGTTGAACATCTTCCGTCTCAAGCGTGATGCGGGTGAGTCCGAGGCGTCGAGCATGGCGGCGATCAAGCAGAAGTCGCGGGACAACAGCCGTACGCCGATGCAGTGGAGCAACGCAGTCAACGCCGGGTTCAGCAGCGGCGAGCCATGGATCGGTATCCCGGCCAACGCCAAGCAGATCAACGTCGAAAACCAACTGGATGATCCGGACTCCGTGCTGCATCACTACCGCGCGCTGATCGCGTTGCGCCGTCACGAGCCGCTGATCCAGGAGGGTGTCTACCGTCAACTGCTGCAAGACCATCTGCAGGTCTGGGCCTACTTGCGCGAAGGCCGCGGCGAACGCCTGCTGGTGCTGAACAACTTCTATGCCGCGCCGTGCGAAATCCAATTGCCCGATGACGTGATCAGCGCGGCGAGCGAGCAGCGCCTGCTGATCAGCAACTACCCCGACAGCCCGGTGCGCACCAGCACCGTGATGCTGCGCCCTTACGAATCGTTTGTACTGCACCTCAAGGACTGAGGCCCGCAACAACCCCTGTATGGGAGTGCAGGGGCGCTTCAAAAACCATAATAAAAATATCGGAGTGCTTCATGAAAACAACAATAAAGCTGGGCCTCATTGCGTCGTGTCTCACCGCACCTTTTGCTGCTCAGGCCCTGGAGTTTGCCGGTTACCTGCGCAGCGGCGCGGGCACCTCCACGGGCAGCGGCAAGCAGCAGTGTTTCCAGCTGCCGGGGGCGCAATCCAAGTACCGTTTGGGTAACGAATGCGAACAGTACGCCGAGCTGGAACTGCGCCAAGACCTGCTGACCCTCGACGACGGCTCGGTGCTGAGCGTTGATGCCATGGCGTCGCTGTACAACAAGTACGACCGCGCCCTCAAGTTCCAGGGCGAAGACAACGGCTCGGCACGCATGCCGCAGATGTATGCGCAGTGGTCCAACCTGCCGAGCCTCAATGGCGGTTCGGTGTGGGCTGGCCGGCGTTACTACAAACGTAACGACATCCATATCTCCGACTTCTACTACTGGAACCAGAGCGCCACGGGCGGTGGTATCGAGGACGTGCTGATCGGCGACCTCAAGTACAGCTATGCCATTTCCCGCAAGGACAACCTGTACCAGAAGGACTACGCCACCCGTCATGACTTCAACGTGGCGGGCTTCAAGACCAACCCCGGCGGCGAGCTGGAACTGGGCTTGAGCTACATCGAAAAAGCCGGCGGACGCGACACCAATAGCGGCTGGGCGATCACCGCGCAGCACGTGCAAAAACCTTTCCTGGGCGGCAAGAACAAGTTCGCCTTGCAGTACGGCGAAGGGCCCGGCACCGGCCTTGGGTATACCGGCAATACCTTCCTGGACAAGAGCAGCAAAAGTTATCGTGCCGTGGAGTTTTTTGACTGGCAGGTGACCCCGCGTTTTGGCGGGCAGATCGAAGCCGTGTATCAGAAAGACATCCGCCCCGGCAGCCAGGACCAGACCTGGATGTCCGTTGGCGTGCGCCCAGCGTATGCCATCAGCGAACAGTTCAAACTGGTGACCGAGCTTGGGCATGATCAGGTCGATGCGGCCGGTGGCACGCGCAAGCTGAGCAAATTTACCTTCGCCCCGACATGGTCACCGAACGGCCCGGATTTTTGGGCACGGCCAGAGGTGCGTTTGTACTACACCTACGCGAGCTGGAACGAAGCGGCCAAACGCGCGGCCAATGAACTGGCGGCGGGCTCGGCGTTGTCCGACACCGGTGCCTACGGCACGGCGCGGCATGGATCGAACGTGGGTGTGCAAGTCGAATACTGGTGGAAATAAACAGGCGGGTACACACGGACTAAAAATGTGGGAGCAAGCCCGCTCCCGCATTTGGACTGTCGTCCGCCCGATGATTTTTACAGAACACAACAACAGGTGAAGTCATGACCACAACTCAACCCCTGGAACTGCTCGCGCCGTTGTCCGGTGTGCTGCTGGCGCTGGACACGGTGCCCGACCCGGTGTTCGCAAGCCGCGTGATCGGCGACGGCCTGTGTATCGACCCGACTTCGCAGACCCTCTGCGCGCCACTGGCCGGGGTGATCAGCAATATCCAGGACAGTGGGCATGCGGTCAGCATCACCGACGACCATGGCGTCCAGGTATTGCTGCATATTGGCCTGGACACCGTGAACCTGGCCGGCCAGGGCTTCACCCGCTTAGTGCAGGAAGGCCAGCGGGTGACCGCCGGGCAAGCGCTGATTGAGTTCGACGCTGACTATGTGGCGCTCAATGCACGCAGTTTGCTGACGTTGATGCTGGTGGTCAGCGGCGAGCCGTTCACCGTGTTGGCAGACGACCTCGTGGAAGTAGGCCAGCCACTGTTGCAGTTATCCACAAGCGAAACCATTGAAGCGGCGGATGAGGAGGAGGGTGATGCGCTGTTCTCCAAACCACTGACCTTGCCCAATGCCAATGGTCTGCACGCACGCCCGGCGGCGGTATTTGCCCAGGCCGCGAAAGGTTTCAACGCGAGTATCTACCTGCACAAGCAAACCCAGAGCGCCAACGCCAAGTCGCTGGTGGCGATCATGGCGCTGCAGACGGTGCACGGCGATAGCTTGCAAGTCAGCGCCGCAGGGGAAGATGCCGAAGCGGCGATCGCCGCGTTGGTTGCGTTGTTGGCGCAGGGCTGTGGCGAGACGGTTGCGGCACCGGCTGCGGTGGTTGAACCGGTGTTGTCGACGTCAGTCTTGAAGGGCGTGTGTGCCTCGCCGGGTTCGGCGTTTGGCCAGGTGGTGCAAGTGGCCGAACCTGAGCTGAACATCACTGAGGCGGGCGCAGGAGAAGCGCTCGAACGTGCGGCTTTGCAGCGCGGTCTGAGCGCCGCAAGCGGAGCGCTGCAAGCGTTGCAGGGCAAGGCCGTCGGCAGTGCTCAAGCGGACATTTTCCGTGCCCACCAGGAGCTGCTTGAAGACCCCACATTGCTGGAGCACGCCCACAAATTATTGGCTGAGGGCAAGAGCGCCGCCTTTGCCTGGAGCAGCGCCACAGCCGCCACTGTCAAGGTGTTCCAAGGCCTGGGCAACGCGCTGATCGCCGAACGTGCGGCGGACCTGGCGGATGTCGGCCAGCGTGTGTTGAAACTGATCCTCGGTATTGAAGACAGCGCCTGGGATTTACCCGAGCGCGCGATCCTGATCGCCGAACAACTGACACCCTCGCAAACCGCCAGCCTGGACACCCGCAAGGTGCTGGGGTTCGTCACGGTCGGCGGCGGTGCGACCAGCCACGTCGCCATTCTCGCCCGAGCCTTGGGCTTGCCGGCCATTTGCGGTGTGCCGTCCCAAGTGCTGGCGCTGGTCAACGGCAAGCAGGTCTTGCTCGACGCCGATAAGGGCGAGCTGCACCTGGACCCGAACCTGACCGAGATCGAGCAACTGGAGGCGGCGCGCAAGCAGCAGGTACAGCGACGTCAGCGCGACGTGGCACAGGCGTTTTTACCGGCGACTACCCGTGATGGGCATCACGTTGAAATCACGGCCAACGTCGCATCGTTGCAGGAGGTCGAGCACTCCCTGACCCTGGGCGGCGAAGGCGTCGGCTTGCTGCGTTCGGAGTTCCTCTACCTGGACCGCAATCGCGCCCCTAGCCCCGAAGAACAGGCCGGCACCTATACCGCTATCGCCCGCGCGCTGGGCACCGAGCGCAACCTGGTGGTGCGCACCCTGGACGTCGGCGGCGACAAACCGTTGGCCTATGTGCCGATGGCGGCGGAGACCAATCCATTTCTTGGCCTGCGCGGCATTCGCCTGTGCCTGGAGCGCCCTGAGTTATTACGCGAACAGTTCCGCGCGATCCTCGCCAGTGCCGGTTTTGCGCGGTTGCATATCATGTTGCCGATGGTCAGCCTGCTGTCCGAGTTGCACGTGGCACGCCAGATTCTGGAAGAGGAAGCGTTAGCACTCGGACTCACTGAATTACCGAAGCTTGGGATCATGATCGAGGTGCCGTCGGCTGCGCTGATGGCGGATGTTTTCGCACCTCATGTCGACTTCTTTTCCATCGGCACCAACGACCTGACCCAATACACCCTGGCCATGGACCGCGACCACCCGCGCCTGGCCAGCCAGGCCGACAGTTTTCACCCGGCGGTGCTACGCCTGATCGCCACCACGGTCAAGGCAGCCCATGCCCACGGCAAGTGGGTCGGCGTGTGCGGGGCGCTGGCGTCCGAAGCGCTGGCGGTGCCGATGTTGATTGGTTTGGGGGTGAATGAGTTGTCGGTCAGCGTGCCGTTGATCCCTACCATCAAGGCCACTGTGCGCGAGTTGGACTTGGCTGACTGCCAGATCATTGCCCGCCAAGTGCTGGGCCTGGAAGAAGCCGCCCAGGTCCGCGAGGCGCTACGCCTGTACCACGCGGCCACCGTTGAAACCTCATCTGTCGTGGAGCTTTGAGCATGTTCGAGAAATTGCAGCAGGCGTTCTGGAAAGCCCTGACCCCGGATTTGATAGCGGAGACGGTAGCGACGCCGACGCAGAGTTTGCTGTCGGCTGAGGTGCTCAGTGCGTTGGGTGGGGCGGATAATCTCAAGTCACTGCAGCGCGTGGCGCTCACGCGGGTTCGGGTGCAGTTGCAGGATGTGGCGAAGATGGATGCTGGGGCGTTAAACGTGGCGGGTGTGCCAGCGGTGATGGTGCTGGCGGGGGGGATCGTGCATCTGCTCACCGGCCTGAATTCGGTGTAGGGATCAAAGACGATAAATGTGGGAGTCGGGCTTGCCCGCGATAGCGGTGTGTCAGGCAACGGATATTTCGACTGGCAAGGCGCCATCGCGGGCAAGCCCGGCTCCCACAGGGTTTTGCAGTATTTTGATTACGGTGTTTACAACTGCGGATTATCTTCCGGCGGCTTGGTCTTGTTCACACCCGGCACATGCAGGTTGCCTTCGACCACCTGGTTACCTTCCAGCTGCGGCTGCGTTACCCAGGTAAGAATGTCGTAGTAGCGCCGGATGTTCGCCACAAAGTGCACCGGCTCCCCACCACGCGCATAACCGTAGCGGGTCTTGCTGTACCACTGCTTCTGCGACAGGCGCGGCAGCATCTTCTTCACGTCCAGCCACTTGTTCGGGTTCAAGCCTTCGCGCTTGGCCAGCGTGCGCGCATCGTCCAGATGGCCGGTGCCGACGTTGTAGGCGGCGAGGGCGAACCAGGTGCGATCCGGCTCCGCGATGCTGTCGTCCAGTTCATCCTTGATCTTGGCCAAGTACTTGGCGCCACCCATGATGCTTTGCTTGGCGTCCAGGCGGTTGGACACGCCCATGGCCTGCGCGGTGTTCTGGGTCAGCATCATCAAGCCGCGTACGCCGGTCTTGGAGGTGACGGCGGGTTGCCACAGGGATTCCTGATAGCCGATGGCGGCCAGCAGGCGCCAGTCGACCTTTTCTTCCTTGGCATAGGTCCGAAAGTGCTTCTCGTACTTGGGCAAACGCTGTTGCAGATGCTGGGCGAAGGTATAGGCGCCGACATAACCCAGTACATCGACGTGCCCGTAGTAGCGGTCTTTGAGGCGCTGCAGGGTGCCGTTCTTCTCGACCTTGTCCAGGTAGCTGTTGATTTCGTTGAGCAGGCTGTTGTCTTCGCCGGCCGCCACGGCCCAGCTCTGGTTGCTGGCATTGCCCAGGTCGAAGGCCACCCGCACGTTGGGGAAGTACACCTGGTTCATCGCCACTTCGTTGGAGTCCACCAGGGTCAGGTCGATCTGCCCTTCGTCCACCATGCGCAGCAAGTCGACCACTTCTACGGCGTCGGATTCTTCGTATTCGATCGCAGGATTCTGCTTTTTAAGTTCCGCCAGTTGCTCGGCGTGGGTGCTGCCCTTGAGCACCATGATCTTCTTGCCCACCAGGTCCGCCGCGTTCGTCGGGCGCGACTGGCCGTTGCGGTAGATGACCTGCGGGGTCACTTCAAGATAAGGGTGGGAGAAACGCACCTGCTGTTCGCGCGGCTCGCTGCTGACCAGGCCGGCGGCGGCCAGAACCGGGCCGTTGGGCTTGCCCAATTGGGCGAACAGGTCATCGAGGTTGTCAGCGGTCTCGATCTCCAGCTTTACACCCAGGTCGTCGGCAAAGCGCTTGACCAGTTCGTACTCGAAACCGGTTTCACCGTTGCGGTCCTGGAAATAAGTCGCCGGGCTGTTCCGGGTGATCACCCGCAATACGCCATCCTCCTTGATTCGCTCGAGCGTGCTGGGTTTATCAACACAGGCGCTGAGCATCAGGAAGAGTCCGGTTGCGATCAGCCATTTGGCATATCGCGGGCGCAAAGCAGTAGGGGAGAACATCTGCGCAGTATACGCAAACGGCCCACGGCGCCATATCTCGACAGAGGGGGACTTGTCTGCTAGCGCCGGGGAAACTGCGCTGCAGCCCGCAGAAACGGGGCTTGGCGGGGGATTGTGACGGTTAAAATAACTGCTGCGAATGCCTGGCTGCAGTGCCTTAAAGGGGTGGAATCCAGCCAACTGACGTTCGGCAGCAGCCAGCAGCACCGTTTCGGGTGCCGTTGGCGGCGGTTTACGCTAGAATGCACGGCCTCAAAGCACACCCCCTTCCCGAGGCTGTCCCGAAGATGTTGATCCTGCGCGGCGCTCCTGCCCTTTCTGCCTTTCGCCACAGCAAACTCCTTGAGCAACTGAGCCAGAAGGTTCCAGCTGTTACAGGCCTGTACGCTGAATTTGCTCACTTCGCCGATGTTACCGGCGTGTTGACCGCCGACGAACAGCAAGTGCTGGCACGCCTTCTGAAGTACGGTCCCAGCGTTCCCGTTCAAGAGCCGACTGGCCGCTTGTTCTTGGTTCTGCCACGGTTCGGCACCATCTCGCCTTGGTCGAGCAAAGCCAGCGACATCGCCCGCAACTGCGGCCTGGAAAAAATCCAGCGTCTGGAACGCGGCATTGCCTTCTACGTGGCTGGCCAGTTCAGCGATGCCGAAGCCGAGCTGATCGCCAGCAGCCTGCACGACCGCATGACCCAGATCATCGTCAGCCAGCTGGAACAGGCTGCCGGCCTGTTCAGCCACGCCGAGCCAAAGCCGCTCACCGCGATTGACGTGCTCGGCGGTGGCCGTGCCGCCCTCGAGAAGGCCAACACCGAGCTGGGCCTGGCCCTGGCGGAAGACGAGATCGACTACCTGGTCAACGCCTTCAATGGCTTGAAGCGCAACCCGCACGACATCGAACTGATGATGTTCGCCCAGGCCAACTCCGAGCATTGCCGTCACAAGATCTTCAACGCCAGTTGGGACATCGACGGCGAAAGCCAGGAAAAAAGCCTGTTCGGCATGATCAAGAACACCTACGTGATGCACAGCGAAGGCGTTCTGTCGGCTTATAAGGACAACGCCTCGGTCATCGTCGGCTCTGTCGCTGGCCGCTTCTTCCCGGACCCTGAAACCCGCCAGTACGGCGCGGTGCAGGAGCCGGTGCACATCCTGATGAAGGTTGAGACCCACAACCACCCAACCGCGATTGCCCCGTTCCCGGGCGCAGCCACCGGTTCCGGTGGCGAGATCCGTGACGAAGGCGCCACCGGCCGTGGCGCCAAGCCAAAGGCGGGTCTCACCGGTTTCACCGTGTCCAACCTGCAGATCCCGGGCTTCGAACAGCCGTGGGAAGTGCCGTACGGCAAACCTGAGCGCATCGTCACCGCGCTGGACATCATGATCGAAGGCCCGCTGGGCGGCGCCGCGTTCAACAACGAATTTGGTCGTCCGGCCCTCACTGGTTACTTCCGTACCTTCGAACAATCCATCACCACGCCACGTGGCGATGAAGTGCGCGGCTACCACAAGCCAATCATGTTGGCCGGCGGCATGGGCAACATCCGTGAAGAACACGTCAAGAAAGGCGAGATCCTGGTCGGCTCCAAGCTGATCGTGCTCGGCGGCCCGGCGATGTTGATCGGCCTGGGCGGCGGCGCCGCGTCCTCCATGGCCACCGGCACCAGCTCGGCCGACCTGGACTTTGCTTCCGTACAGCGCGAAAACCCAGAGATGGAGCGTCGCTGCCAGGAAGTCATCGACCGTTGCTGGCAGTTGGGTGACAAAAACCCGATCAGCTTCATCCACGACGTCGGCGCAGGTGGTTTGTCCAACGCCTTCCCGGAACTGGTCAACGATGGCGACCGTGGTGGCCGTTTCGAACTGCGCAACATTCCAAACGACGAGCCGGGCATGGCCCCGCACGAAATCTGGAGCAACGAATCCCAAGAGCGCTACGTACTGGCAGTCGGCGCTGAAGACTTCGCGCGCTTCCAGGCCATCTGCGAACGTGAGCGCTGCCCATTTGCGGTCGTTGGTGAAGCCACTGCCGAGCCACAGCTGACTGTCACCGACAGCCACTTCGGCAACAGCCCGGTGGACATGCCGCTGGAAGTGCTGCTGGGCAAAGCCCCGCGCATGCACCGTTCGGCTGTGCGTGAAGCCGAGCTGGGCGATGATTTTGACCCAAGCAAACTGGAACTGGCCGACAGCATCGAGCGCGTGCTGCACCACCCAGCCGTGGCCAGCAAAAGCTTCCTGATCACCATCGGCGACCGCACCATCACAGGCCTCGTGGCCCGTGACCAAATGGTCGGCCCGTGGCAGGTTCCGGTGGCCGACGTTGCCGTCACCGCCACCAGCTTTGACGTCTACACCGGTGAAGCCATGGCCATGGGCGAGCGTACACCGCTGGCCCTGCTGGACGCTCCGGCGTCGGGCCGCATGGCTATTGGTGAAACCCTCACCAACATTGCCGCGTCGCGCATTGGCAAGCTGTCCGACATCAAGTTGTCGGCCAACTGGATGTCCGCTGCCGGTCACCCTGGTGAAGACGCCCGTCTGTACGACACGGTTAAAGCGGTCGGCATGGAACTGTGCCCAGAGCTGGGCATCACCATTCCGGTGGGCAAGGACTCCATGTCCATGGCCACCCGTTGGAATGAAGACGGCGTAGACAAGACAGTGACCTCGCCGCTGTCGCTGATCGTCACCGGTTTCGCACCTGTCACCGACGTGCGCCAGACCCTGACCCCGCAACTGCGCATGGACAAGGGCACCACCGATCTGATCCTGATCGACCTGGGCCGTGGCCAGAACCGCATGGGCGCGTCCATTCTGGCGCAAACCCATGGCAAGCTCGGCAGCCAGGCGCCGGACGTCGACGACGCCGAAGACCTCAAGGCTTTCTTCGCTGTGATCCAGGGCCTCAATGCCGATGGTCACTTGCTGTCCTACCACGACCGTTCCGATGGCGGCTTGCTGACCAGCGTTGTCGAGATGGCCTTCGCCGGTCACTGCGGCCTGAACATCGTGCTCGACAGCGTAGCCGAGGATGCTTCCGAAATTAACGGCATCCTGTTCAACGAAGAGTTGGGCGCTGTGATCCAGGTGCGCCAGGATGCAACGCCAGACGTACTCGCCCAGTTCAGCGCCGCTGGCCTGGACGACTGCGTGGCGGTGATCGGCCAGCCGATCAACAATGGCGAGATCAACATCTCGTTCAACGGCGATACCGTGTTTGCCGGCCAGCGCCGTCTGCTGCAACGTCAGTGGGCTGAGACCAGCTACCAGATCCAACGCCTGCGCGATAACGCCGACTGCGCCGAGCAGGAATTCGACGTGATCCTGGAAGAAGACAACCCGGGCCTGAGCACCAAGCTCAGCTTCGACGTCAACCAGGACATCGCCGCGCCCTACATCAAGAAAGGCATCCGCCCACAAGTGGCCGTACTGCGTGAGCAGGGCGTCAACGGCCAGGTTGAAATGGCAGCAGCGTTCGACCGCGCCGGCTTCAATGCGATCGACGTGCACATGAGCGACATCCTCGCCGGTCGCGTTGACCTCAACGAGTTCAAAGGCCTGGTGGCCTGCGGCGGTTTCTCCTACGGTGACGTGCTGGGTGCCGGTGAAGGCTGGGCCAAGTCGGCCTTGTTCAACAGCCGTGCCCGCGATGCATTCCAAGGCTTCTTCGAGCGCAACGACAGCTTCACCCTGGGTGTGTGCAACGGTTGCCAGATGATGTCCAACCTCAGCGAACTGATCCCGGGCAGCGAGTTCTGGCCGCACTTTGTGCGCAACCGTTCCGAGCAGTTCGAAGCCCGTGTCGCCATGGTGCAGGTGCAAGAGTCCAACTCGATCTTCCTGCAAGGCATGGCCGGTTCGCGCATGCCAATCGCCATCGCCCACGGCGAAGGCCATGCCGAGTTCGAAAGCGAAGAAGCCCTGCTGGAAGCCGACCTGTCCGGTTGCGTGGCCATGCGTTTCGTCGACAACCACGGCAAGGTCACCGAGAGCTACCCGGCCAACCCGAACGGCTCGCCGCGCGGGATCACCGGCCTCACCAGCCGCGACGGTCGCGTCACCATCATGATGCCGCACCCGGAGCGTGTATTCCGCGCCGTGCAGAACTCGTGGCGTCCGGAAGAGTGGAACGAAGACGGCGCCTGGATGCGCATGTTCCGCAACGCCCGCGTGTGGGTGAACTAAGACGGTGTACAAGCTCGCCTTCTTTGTGCCCCCAAGCCACGTGGAGACGGTGAAAACCGCCGTCTTCGCCGCTGGCGGCGGGCGCATCGGCGACTACGACAGCTGCGCCTGGCAAGTGCTGGGCCAAGGCCAATTTCGCGCGTTGGACGGCAGTCATCCGTTCATTGGGCAGGTTGGCCAAGTTGAAGTGGTTGAGGAGTGGAAGGTGGAGTTGGTGGTGGCAGATGCGTTGATCGTGGCTGTTGTGGCTGCGCTCAAACTGAGCCACCCGTACGAGACACCGGCGTATGAAGTGTGGCAGTTGGCGGATTTTTGATTCGCAGGCTGTAAAAACAAGAAACCCGCTGGGCCAGTTTGGTCTGCGGGTTTTTTGTTGCCTGTAAGGGCCTCATCGCAGGCAAGCCCGCTCCCACATTTTGAATGTATTCACAGATCAAAATGTGGGAGCGGGCTTGCTCGCGAAGGGGCCAAAACAGTCACTACATGTCTAAACCCTGGCGCCGACTTCATGGCCACTGACCAGTCGCCCCAGCGCCTCACCCAACCCCGATGCCTTGTCACCAATCAAGAGGTGCCAAACACCACTGTCGAGTTGGCTCAGGCCCTGGCAGCCCAGCGCGGTCAGATCAGCTTCAGACAACACCGAATCATCCCCCAGTTCCACGCGTAACCGGGTCATCGCCACGGCTTCCAACTGGCGCACATTCCCTCGGCCACCCAACGCCTTCAGCCATTTCTCGGCTTCCTGCACATTCACCGCAACCGGCTTATCCACAGGCGTAACCGCGACCGGCGCGCTGGCAACAAACGAAGGCATCGCCAGTCGAATTTCATCGGCAATGCTGTCGGCCATCGGCCCGACGACTACTTGCAAACTCCCGCCATTACCCGGCCGTACGACGGCCATTGCGCCCAGCGCTTTCAAGTCCGCGTCCACTGCCTTGTTGCGATCAACCATGTCCAACCGCAGGCGAGTAGTACAGGCGCCGACACTCAATAGGTTCGAAGCACCGCCCAGCGCCCGGATATACGCACTGGCACGTTGGTTATCAGTCATCACCTCAGCCTGCACCACTGGGATATCTTCACGCCCTGGCGTCTTCAAGTTGAACCGGCGAATGCAGTAGTTGAACACGCTGTAATAGACCACCGCATACGCCAACCCCACCGGGAACACCAACCAACCATTGGTCGATTTGCCCCAACCCAGCACCATGTCGATAAACCCACCGGAGAAGGTAAACCCGAGGTGGATGTTCAGCATATTGGTGACAGCCATCGACAGGCCCGTCAGCACCGCATGGATCAGGTACAGAAACGGCGCGAGAAACATGAAGGCGAATTCAATTGGCTCAGTCACCCCGGTCAAGAACGAGGTCAGCGCCATCGACAGGAAAATCCCGCCCATCACCTTGCGTCGTTCCGGCAGTGCATTGCGGTACATCGCTAAACACGCGGCAGGCAGGCCGAACAGCATCACCGGGAACATGCCGGTCATGAACTGGCCGCCTTTCGGGTCGCCGGCGAAGTAGCGAGTCAGGTCGCCGGTTACCACCGCGCCGGTAACTGGATCGGTAAAGCTGCCAAACACAAACCACGCCATGTTGTTGAGGATGTGGTGCAGGCCAGTGACAATCAGCAGGCGGTTGAACACACCAAACACAAACGCGCCGAAGCTGCCGCTTTCCATCAGCAACACACCGAAGCTGTTGATGCCATGCTGGATCGGCGGCCAGATCAAGCCAAAAATCACCCCCAGCCCAACCGCGCTGAACCCGGTGACAATCGGCACAAACCGCCTCCCACCAAAGAACGCCAGGTACTCCGGCAGCTTGATGTCCTTGAAGCGGTTGTACAGCCCGCCCGCCATCAAACCACTGGCGATACCGGCGAGCATGCCCATGTTGATGGTTGTATCCATCACCTTGAGGGTGGAGATCATCACCAGGTAACCGATCGCACCGGCCAGCCCGGCGGTGCCGTTGTTGTCGCGGGCAAACCCCACGGCGATGCCGATGGCGAAGATCAGTGCCAGGTTGGCGAAGATCGCCTGCCCGGCATCGTGCATCACCGCGATGTTCAAAAGATCGGTATCGCCCAGGCGCAGCAACAGGCCGGCGATAGGCAGGATCGCAATCGGCAGCATCAGCGCACGGCCGAGGCGTTGCAGGCCTTCGATAAAGTGTTGGTACATGGCGAGTCTCCTTTTTTTCTTGTTGTTGTCAGCTCAGCGGCCAGTGGTGTTGACAGGCTTGGCGAACGGCCTTGGCGCTGCTCAGGTCGAGCAGGCCTTGGCTCAGTTGCCGGCAGTGCGCCGCATCCAGGTGACGGACGCGGTCCTTGATTTCTCCAATCTGCGGCGGGCTGACCGACAGCTCGCTAACGCCCAGGCCCACCAGTACCGGCGTAGCCAGTGGATCGGAGGCGAGTGCGCCACAGACGCCGACCCAACGGCCATGCTTGGCGGCGCCGGCACAGGTCAACGCAATCAGGCGCAACAGTGCGGGGTGCATGGCATCGACCCGCGCGGCGAGGCCGGCGTGGTCACGGTCCATGGCCAAGGTGTATTGGGACAGGTCGTTGGTGCCGATGGACAGGAAGTCGGCATGCTTGGCCAATTGCTCGGCGAGAATTGCAGCCGCGGGGACTTCGATCATCACGCCCAGTTCGGGGCGTTGGGTCAGCTCCAGCTCAGCGCACAATTGATCCAGGCGCTGGCGGATCTGCAGCAATTCATCCACCTCAGTGACCATCGGCAGCAGGATGCGGCAGCGCCCCAACGGGCTGACTTGCAGCAGGGCGCGCAGTTGTTGGTCGAGCAGTTCAGGACGAGCCTGGGCCATGCGAATACCGCGCAAGCCCAGCACCGGGTTGGCCTCGATGGGCAGTGGCAGATAGTCGAGTTGCTTGTCGCCGCCCACATCGATGGTGCGGATGATCACCGACTTATCGCCCATCGCATCCAGTACGGCTTGATAGGCCTGACGTTGTTCCTGTTCGTCTGGCGCGGTATCGCGGTCGACAAAAAGGAACTCGGTGCGTAGCAGGCCGACGCCATCCGCGCCGTTTTCAAACGCCACCTGGGCTTCGGCACTGGAGGCAACGTTGGCAGCTACCTCAATCGTGATGCCGTCGCGGGTGCTGGCGGGTAGTTGAGCCAGCACCTGTTGCTGTTGGCGGCGCAGTGTTTGCGCATCGCGAATCTGGTGCACTTCGGCGTGGCGCGCTTCGCTGGGGGCCAGTTCCAGGCGACCGTTGGCGGCATCCAATACCACGCGCTGGCCTTGCGGGACGTCGAGTACTTCGGCGCCCAACGCCACCACACACGGCAAGCCTTTGCCACGGGCCAGGATCGCCACGTGAGACGTCGCGCCGCCTTCGGCCATGCAGATGCCAACGGCGTGTTGCGCGCTCAATTGCAGCAGGTCCGATGGGGTCAGCTCATGGGCGCTGACAATCGCACCCGCCGGCAATTCAAAGTGCCAGGCCTCACCCAGTAGCGCACGCAGCACGCGTTGTTGCAGGTCGCGCAGGTCGTTGGCGCGCTCGGCAAACAGCGGCTTGCCCAGGGCCAGCAGCACGGTGCATTGGGCCTGGATCGCATCGCGCCAGGCATGCGTGGCGGCACTGCCTTGTTCAATTGCACGGGCAGCCGCGTCGAGCAGCGTCGGGTCCTCCAGCAGGGCCAGGTGGGCGGTGAAGATGTCTTCTTCTTCGACGTTCTTGCGCTGGCGGGCGTGGGTAAGAGTGCTGCGAATTTCACTGCGCACCTGCTCCAGTGCCACGTCCAGCCTTTGCAGTTGTTCGTCGGGTGCATGCTTGCCGGTGTCTTCCGGCAACTCGATGCCGCTCAGCCGAAACAGCGGCCCACACACCAGGCCCGGTGCTGCGCATACGCCTTGCAGTACATCGGCTTCGTGACTCGTGTGGCGGGGAGTAATGAGGATGGGTGTGTGGTGCTCTTCTTTAGTGGCGACTGACAAGGCGTTGATCAACGCCTGCAATGCGGCTTCGCAATCCTTGCCGCGGCACGTCACACGTACCTCGTCGCCCTCGCCAATACCCAACCCCATCAGACCCATCAGGCTGTCGCACGAGGCGGATTTTTCGCCATAGTGCAACTGCGCTTGGCTGCTGAAATCCTGCGCCGTCTTGCGGATCAGTGCGGCCGGACGTGCATGCAAACCGCCGCGATGGGTGATGCGCACGCTGGCACTGGCTTCGGCGACCGAGTTATCCACAGAAGACTGAGCCGACGCGGTCGAGCGGGCCAGCACTTGCAGCAAGGGTTCACCGACATTGATCGACTTGCCCGCAATCGGTCGCAGCTCAAAACGCTCGCCGTTGGTGAGAATGATCAGGCTGACCAGGCTCTTGCACTGGCGCGCTATCCGGTCCAGGTCAAATTGCACCAGCGCTTGCCCTTCGCTGACCCGCGCGCCTTCCTTCACCAGCAAGGCAAACCCTTCACCGTTCAACTCCACGGTGTCGATGCCCACGTGCATCAATACTTCGGCCCCGTTATCGGCGCGAATCGTCAGCGCATGCCCGGTGCGAGCGACGTGGATGATCACCCCGTCACACGGCGCATGCAGGCAGTCGTTCAGCGGGTCGATGGCAATGCCGTCGCCGAGGGTGCCACTGGCGAACACCTCATCGGGAACGTTGCCCAGGGCCAGCACCGGCCCACTCAGGGGGGCGCTTAGGGTCAATTCATTATTGTTGTTGGACATGGGCACGGTACTCATCAGGAAAACGCGGCAACCGACTCAGTGAGTGCGGGTGACTTTGCTCAGGTGGCGCGGCTGGTCCGGGTCCATGCCCCGGGCAACGGCCAGGCCTGCAGCCATGACGTAAAAACTTTGGATCGCCAGGATCGGGTCCAGGGTCGGGTGTTCGGCGCGGCTCAGGGTCAGGTCGCGCTCGGTGATATCGTCTGGCGCGGCCAGCAACACACGGGCACCGCGTTGGCGCATATCCGCGGCCAGGCTCAACAGGCCGGCTTGTTCGGCGCCGCGTGGGGCGAAGACCAGCAGCGGGTAGTTGTCGCCAATCAGTGCCATCGGCCCGTGGCGCACTTCAGCGCTGCTGAACGCTTCGGCCTGGATCGCCGAGGTTTCCTTGAGTTTGAGCGCGGCTTCCTGGGCGATGGCAAAACCTGCGCCACGGCCGATCACCATCAATTGCTGGCAGCCGCGCAGGGCTTCGATCGCCTTGCTCCAATCCTGTTTGGCTGCAGCGCGCAGGTCGTCGGGCAGGGCGCGGCAGGCTTGCAGCAAGTCGGTTTCCTGGTTCCAGTGGCCGATCAGCAATGCGCTGGCGCTGAGGGTGGCGATAAAGCTTTTGGTCGCGGCCACGCTGTGTTCCGGCCCGGCGCACAGCGGCACATGAAATTCGCAGGCGGCTTCCAGTGGTGATTCTTCGGCGTTGACCAGCGAGATGCTCAGGGCGCCGCGTTTACGCAGCAGGCGCAGGCTGTTGACCAGGTCCGGGCTTTGGCCCGACTGGGAAAACCCGAATGCCACCTGGCCACTGACCTTCAACGGCGCTTGCAACAAGGTCACCACCGACATCGGCAATGACGCCACCGGGATGCCCACGTGTTGCATGGCCACATACGCGAAGTAGCTGGCGGCATGGTCCGAGCTGCCACGGGCGATGGTCATCGCCACTTGCGGTGGCTGGCGGCGCAGGCGTCCGGCGATCTCTTCCAGCGCCGGTTCCAGGCGTTGCAGTTGGGCGGCGACGGCGTCGCAGGAGGCCAGGGCCTCTTCAAGCATTTTTGAAGTCAATGGTTTCTCCTTCGACCATTACGTCGGTGAGTGTCAGGGAGCGGTCCAGGCGCACGCAGTCGGCGAAGCTGCCGGGTTGCAGGCGGCCGCGTTCTTCCAGGCCCAGGTAGTCCGCAGGAAATTGCGACAGGCGTTGTGAGGCTTCGCTGATGGGCAGGCCGATCTTCACCAGGTTGCGTAGCGCCTGGTCCATGGTCAGCGTGCTGCCCGCCAACGTGCCGTCGGCCAGGCGCACGCCGCCCAGGCATTTGGTCACGGTGTGGCTGCCCAGTTTGTACTCGCCATCGGGCATGCCGGCGGCGGCGGTGGAATCGGTGACGCAATACAGGCACGGGATCGAGCGCAGGGCCACGCGCATGGCGCCGGGGTGTACGTGCAGCAAGTCGGGGATCAATTCGGCGTACTGGGCGTGGGCCAGCGCGGCGCCGACGATGCCGGGCTCACGGTGATGCAGCGGGCTCATGGCGTTGTACAGATGGGTAAAACTGGTGGCTCCGGCGGCGAGGGCGGCGACGCCTTCTTCGTAGCTGCCCAGGGTGTGGCCGATCTGCATGCGCACGCCGCGTTCGCTGAGGGCGCGGATCAGGGCGTCATGGCCGGCAATTTCCGGCGCAATGGTGATCACGCGGATCGGCGCCAGGCGCAGGTAGGCTTCCACTTCTGCCATCAGTGCGGTGTGGGCGAAGTTGGGCTGGGCGCCGAGTTTGCCGGGGTTGATGTAGGGGCCTTCCAGGTGCACGCCAAGTACGCGGGCGCTGCCGGTCGGGCGTTGCTCGCAGAAACTGCCGAGTTGGCCTAGCACACGAGAAATTTCGTCCACCGGTGCTGTCATGGTGGTGGCCAGCAACGACGTCGTACCAAAACGCACATGGGTGCGGGTGATGGTCTCGAAGGCATCGATGCCCTCCATGATGTCTGCGCCGCCACCACCGTGTACGTGCAGGTCGATAAAGCCCGGCAGCAGGTAAGGCAGGTCATTGTCGGCCGGGTCGCACGGCGTGCCTTCGATGGCGATCACCTTGCCGTGTTCGTGCACCAGGCGGCCGCGAATCCAGCCGTGGGGCGTGAGGATATTGTCTTCGGACATGGGCAGTTCTCTAAGGCCGCAATTCAGCGGCAAAGTCGTAGCGGCGCAGCTCTGCGACGAAGTCGTAGTAGTCGTTGCGGCAGTAGGTATCGGTGATTTCAATCGGTGTGTTGTCGGCGGTGTAGCCAACCCGGGTCATCAGCAGCATGGCGGTGCCGGGGGCGATGCCCACCAGCTTGGCGAACTCGTCCGAGGCGTTGATCGCCTGGATATGTTGCAGGGCGCGCACGATGGGTTTGCCAATGCCTTCCAGGTATTCGTACAGCGAATTGCCGATGGCTTGCGGATGGGGCAGTACGGACGCGGGCATGGCGGTCATTTCGATTGCCATCACCGTGTCATCGGCCTTACGCAAACGCTTGAGGCGCGCGACTTTGTCGGTGGGCGAGAGGCCCAGGCGGATCAGCTCTTCGTGAGTTGGCGGGCTGATTTCACGCTCAAGCCACTGGGAGGTGGGCACAAAGCCCTTGAGCCGCAACATCTCGCTGAAGCCCGACAGGCGTGACAGCGGCTGTTCCAGGCGCGGCGTAATAAACGTGCCGGAGCCCTGGTTACGGCGGATCAGGCCTTGGGCAAACAACACTTCCAGCGCTTTGCGGGCGGTCACCCGTGAGATGCCCAGTTGCTCGCTGAGCACACGTTCCGACGGCAGCGCCTGTTCGGACGTCCACTGGCCGGCATGGATCGCCGCTTCCAGTTTGCGCGCCAGTTGCAGGTACAGCGGCGTGGATTGTTTGTCGTCGGGGCGCAGGGCCAGGATGGAATTCATCTGTCAGGTTTCCGATGCGGTTATTGGAGTGTTGTCGCCCGGTATTGGCCGGAAATTAATACCACTTAAATACCATGTCAATGCAGCCAAAACGCTGCGATCAACGGTTTGCTGGGCCTGCAAGAGGGTTGGGTATCAAGTGGTATTAGAGAGGTCTTTATCGCGCGCAGAACGGCGCAGCCCGCGGGGTGAACTGGTATTCACCGGCGGGCGTAGTCGGGGGCGGGGAAATATTTTTGAATTATTTTACGAACGGTCGACGATTACGGCCGAATCTCGACCATGGTGCCGTCTTTGACCAGGTTCCAGACTTCACGCATATCCACGTTGCGCATGCCGATGCAGCCATCGGTCCAGTCCAGGGTGTGGAACCACTGCTCCGGGTATTCCTCGGTGTCGGGTGTGCCGTGGATCATGATCATGCTGCCGGGGCTTACCCCTTCGCGGCGGGCGCGGGCGGCGTCGCTGATGTTGGGGTAGGAAATGTGCATGGACAGGTTGAAGCGGTCGCTGGTCTTGCGCCAGTCGATCCAATAGAAACCTTCCGGGGTGCGGCGGTCGCCTTCTATCAGCTTGGCGCCCTTTGGGTTTTTACCCAGGGAAATACGGTAGGTCTTGAGCGGTTTGCCGTCGTTGATCAGTTGCAACTGACGTGCGGACTTGAGCACCAGGATTTTCTCGATCGGCTTGCCGCCGATGGTTTCGACTGTGGAGGCGCAAGACAGGGTAGCGAACGACAGGCAGATAAGAGCAAGCAACCAACGCATTAAAACGGTATCCCTTTGTGCCGGGTTTTTATTGGGTGGGCTTGCCCATGAGGGACACGGCTTCGCTGCGCACCGGAAACACTTGTTGCCGACGGTCGGCAAAAAAGCATTCTAAGGTACGCCCGACCGTGCGGAAAGCCAGCTCGGACCAAGGGACGTCGGCTTCATCGAACAACTGCACTTCCAGGCTTTCTGGGCCGGCCGCGAAGTCCAGGTCGACCAACTCGGCGCGGTAGAAGATGTGCACCTGGTTGATATGCGGCACATCGATCAGGGTGTAGATGCTCAGGTTGCGCACGCGGGCGCAGGCTTCTTCCAGGGTTTCGCGGGCGGCGGCCTGTTCGACAGTCTCGCCGTTCTCCATGAAGCCGGCGGGCAGGGTCCAGTAACCCAGGCGCGGTTCGATGGCGCGGCGGCACAGCAGCACTTTGTCGCCCCACACCGGGACGGTGCCGGCGACGATGTTGGGGTTTTGATAGTGAATGGTCGAGCAGTGATCACACACAAAGCGCAGGCGGCCGTCGCCTTCGGGGATGCGCTGGGTAACCGGTTTACCGCACTGGCTGCAGAAGTTCATGCTGGGGTTCCTGGAAAGTGCGTCTATCTTGGCTTGGCGGGCAGGGCCCTGCAAGTTGTCGTTTAGCGACACCTGCGGGGTTTTGGGGTTGGGCGTGCGCACGCTTTGGTGCATGATGCAAGGTAGCCAACAGACCGAGATGACTCATGCTGGACGAGCTACTTCGCCGGGTAAGCAATCACACCCCCCACACGCTTGAGACCGACGGGCGTTTTCCCGAGGCTGCGGTGCTGGTGCCGATCACCCGCAGTGACGAACCTGAGCTGATCCTGACCCTGCGCGCCAGCGGCCTGTCGACCCACGGAGGCGAAGTGGCCTTTCCCGGCGGGCGCCGCGATCCCGAAGACCCGGACCTGATTTTTACCGCTTTGCGCGAAGCCGAAGAAGAAATCGGCCTGCCTCCCGGCCTGGTGGAAGTCATCGGCCCGCTGAGCCCGTTGATCTCCCTGCATGGCATTCGGGTCACGCCGTATGTTGGCGTAATCCCCGACTACGTCGAGTACCTGGCCAACGATGCCGAGATTGCCGCCGTTTTCAGCGTGCCCCTGGACTTCTTCCGACAGGACCCACGCGAACATACCCACAGAATCGATTACCAGGGCCGCAGTTGGTACGTGCCCAGTTATCGGTTCGGTGAATACAAGATCTGGGGCCTGACGGCGATCATGATTGTCGAATTGATCAACCTGCTCTATGACGACGCCCAGATCAGCCTGCACCAGCCACCGAAAAGCTTCATCAATATCTAAGCCATCGCTTGAATGGCAACGCCGTGAGGAAAAACCATGAAATATCGCCTGGGCGACGCCCGCGTCGAGACGCACCCACACAGCTGGGTAGCCCCCAATGCCACGCTCGTGGGCAAGGTCAAGTTGGAGGAGGGTGCCAACGTCTGGTTCAACGCGGTGTTGCGTGGCGACAACGAACTGATCCTGATCGGCAAGAACAGCAACGTGCAGGACGGCAGCGTGATGCACACCGACATGGGCTACCCGCTGACCCTGGGCACCGGCGTGACCATCGGTCATAACGCCATGTTGCATGGTTGCACCGTCGATGATTACAGCCTTATCGGCATTAACGCCGTCATCCTCAACGGCGCGAAAATCGGCAAGCACTGCATCATTGGCGCCAACTCGCTGATCGGCGAGGGCAAGGAAATCCCCGATGGTTCGCTGGTGATGGGCTCGCCGGGCAAGGTGGTGCGTGAATTGACCGAGGCGCAAAAACGTATGCTGGAAGCCAGCGCTGCGCACTATGTGCATAACTCGCAGCGGTATGCGCGTGATTTGGCAGAGCAGGAAGAATGAACCCGATTGAGCGCCCCGTTGCATCGCCATGCGTGAGTATTTGCGCGTTGGATGATGACGATATCTGTACCGGCTGCCAGCGAACCGTGGATGAGATCACGCGCTGGAGCCGGATGGACAACGCCGAACGCCGTGTGGTGCTGGGGTTGTGCCATGAGCGGGCGAAGGCGAGTGGGTTGGTGTGGATGATTCCTGGGAAATCGGGCGCCTGATAGATCGCCATCGCAGGCAAGCCAGCTCCCACGTTGTTCGATGCCAGGCAAGACAACGCGGTCAACTGTGGGAGCTGGCTTGCCTGCGATAGGGCCCTCCCAGACGACATATTTCCAATTGTGAAGTACCCTGTGCGGCATAACCCACAGGTCCACTTTCCCATGTTCTTCCTGATCGCCTACATCAGCAGCGTCGTGCTGATCAACTTCGCCTTCTCCACCGCCCCGCACCTGGATGTGATCTGGTCCGCCTGGGGTGGCCTGGTGTTCATCCTGCGTGACATGGTGCAAACCCGTTTCGGTCACGGCGCAATCGTTGCCATGCTCGCGGCGCTGGTGTTGTCGTACGTAACGTCCGACCCGGCCATCGCCCTGGCCAGCGCTACCGCATTCGCGGTATCCGAATGCATCGACTGGCTGGTATTCAGCATCACCAAGCGCCCACTCCACGACCGCCTGTGGATAAGTTCGGCGCTGAGCATTCCCCTGGATACCTTTATCTTTTTCGGCTTGATCGGCGCGCTTACCCCGGCTGTGGTAGGCACTGCGCTGGCGTCGAAATTCGCCGGGGTCACGGCGGTGTGGCTGATCATGGCCTGGCGCATTCGCCGGCGGGCCGTCGCCAACTGAGGCCAATTTTTACAGTTCATGTAAAATGCCGGCCTTTCTCCAAACGATCCGCTCCCCTGAGGACCTGAGATGACCCGAATCGGAACTCCATTGTCGCCAACCGCGACCCGCGTTTTGCTGTGTGGCTGCGGTGAGCTGGGCAAGGAAGTGGTAATCGAACTGCAACGCCTGGGCGTTGAAGTGATTGCCGTGGATCGCTACGCCAACGCCCCTGCCATGCAGGTTGCGCACCGTAGCCACGTGATCAACATGCTCGACGGCGCCGCGCTGCGTGCGGTGATCGAAGCCGAGAAACCGCACTTCATCGTGCCGGAAATCGAAGCCATCGCCACCGCCACCCTGGTCGAGCTGGAAGCCGAAGGCTTCACCGTGATCCCGACCGCGCGTGCCACCTCGCTGACCATGAACCGCGAAGGCATCCGCCGTCTGGCTGCCGAAGAGCTGGACCTGCCGACCTCGCCGTACCACTTCGCCGATACCTTCGAAGACTACAGCAAGGCCGTGCAAGACCTGGGCTTCCCGTGCGTGGTCAAGCCAGTGATGAGTTCGTCGGGCAAGGGCCAGAGCCTGCTGCGCAGCGCTGACGATGTCCAGAAAGCCTGGGAGTACGCCCAAGAAGGCGGCCGTGCCGGTAAAGGTCGCGTGATCATCGAAGGCTTTATCGACTTCGACTACGAAATCACCCTGCTGACCGTGCGCCACATTGGTGGCACCACGTTCTGTGCGCCGGTGGGTCATCGCCAGGAGAAGGGCGATTACCAGGAGTCGTGGCAGCCACAAGCCATGAGCCCGATTGCGCTGGCGGAATCTGAGCGTGTCGCCAAGGCAGTCACTGAAGCCTTGGGTGGCCGTGGCTTGTTTGGCGTGGAGTTGTTCATCAAGGGCGATCAAGTGTGGTTCAGCGAAGTCTCGCCGCGCCCGCATGACACCGGCTTGGTGACCCTGATTTCCCAGGACCTGTCGCAGTTTGCACTGCATGCTCGCGCCATTCTTGGCCTGCCAATCCCTTTGATCCGTCAGTTCGGGCCTTCGGCGTCGGCGGTGATCCTGGTGGAAGGGCAGTCGACCCAGACCGCATTCGCCAACCTGGGTGCGGCCTTGAGCGAACCGGACACGGCGCTGCGCCTGTTTGGCAAGCCGGAAGTGAATGGTCAGCGTCGGATGGGTGTGGCGTTGGCGCGGGATGAGTCGATTGAAGCGGCTCGGGCTAAAGCGACCCGTGCTTCCAAGGCTGTTGTAGTAGAGCTGTAACCGCGTCGAGCCCATCGCAGGCAAGCCAGCTCCCACACTTTGAATTGTGAATCCCTTCAAATGTGGGAGCTGGCTTGCCTGCGATAGCGGTGCATCAGGCAACGCGATTCAAATCATTATCCCGTGTCTCTTTCAGGCACAGCACAGCAATCAAGCTGAGCAACGCTGCCGCCGACACGTACCCGCCGACATAACTCAGCCCGCCCATCGCCACCAGTTTGGTCGCGAAGAACGGTGCCGCCGAGGCCCCAACGATCCCGCCCAGGTTATACGCCGCCGACGCGCCGGTATAACGCACGCGGGTCGGGAACAATTCCGGCAGCATCGCGCCCATAGGGGCGAAGGTCACACCCATCAGGAACAGCTCCAGCGCCAGGAATAGCGCTACGGCCCAGGTCGAACCGTGGGTCAGCAGGGGCTCCATGGTGAAGCCCGACAGGATCGCCAGTACCGCGCCAACGATCAGCACCGGCTTGCGCCCGAAGCGATCGCTGGCCAAGGCTGCCAAGGGCGTCGCCAGGCCCATGAACAACACCGCAAAGCACAGCAGGCCGAGGAAGGTTTCGCGGCTGTAGCCCAGGGTTGAAACACCGTAGCTCAGGGAAAATGCGGTGGTGATGTAGAACAGCGCATAACACACCACCATCGATGCAGCGCCCAGCAGCACCGGCAACCAGTGTTGGCTGAACAGTTCCACCAGCGGCACTTTGACCGGGGCTTCTTTTGCGACGGCATTGGCAAACACTGGGGTTTCATGAAGCTTGAGCCGCGCATACAAGCCGACCATCACCAGCGCAGCGCTTAGGATGAACGGAATGCGCCAGCCCCAGCTGCGGAACTGCTCGTCGCTCAAGCTCATGGCCAGGATCAGGAACAAGCCGTTGGCCGCCAGGAAACCAATCGACGGGCCCAATTGCGGGAACATGCCGAACCAGGCACGTTTGCCCTTCGGCGCATTTTCGGTCGCCAGCAACGCCGCGCCACCCCATTCCCCGCCAAGGCCAAGGCCCTGGCCGAAACGCAGCACACACAGCAGGATCGGCGCCCAGGCCCCGATGCTGTCATAGCCCGGCAGCAAGCCGATCAACGTGGTGCACACGCCCATCAACAGCAGCGAGGCCACCAGCGTGGATTTGCGCCCGATGCGGTCGCCAAAGTGGCCGAACAGCGCTGAACCCAGTGGGCGAGCGATAAAGGCGATACCGAAGGTCAGGAACGACGCGAGCATCTGCGCGGTGCCGGACGTCTGCGGAAAGAACACCGGGCCGATCACCAGTGCGGCGGCCGTGGCGTAGATGTAGAAGTCGTAGAACTCGATGGCGGTGCCGACGATGCTTGCGGTGGCAACCCGTGCGGTCGAGTTGGTCGGGGCAGCGGTCGCCGCCTCGTTATAGGTGGTGCTCATGGCGGTATCCCTGACGGTCTATTGCGCGTTTGGACGCGGATTATTATTGGTCGAACACCCATGGATCAGGGTTGTGCGCGGGGTGGCTCGGGATGGGAGCGAACACCGGTCAGACACGGTAAAACGGTGCCCGGACGCGTTTAGTGCGGGTAGCACGCGGTCGGGCGGGGCTTTGGTAAGCCGCAGGGATTATAGGAAGGGGTTTTGAAATACAACAAGAGGGACTGATGCACCGCAAATCAAATGTGGGAGCGGGCTTGCTCGCGAAAGCGGTGTGTCAGATGGCAAGTTTTTAGCTGATCCACCGCATTCGCGAGCAAGCCCGCTCCCACATTTCTATCGCGTTGCATCAGATGGTTATGCGGCGACGGGCATCCGGCTGGTGTGCCAGATCAATACCTTGCTCACCCGATTGTCCTCGGTCTCGAGGATTTCCAGGCGATAGCGCCCAATCTTCAGGCACACCGCACAGTCGGGAATCGTCTCCAGCGCTTCGGTCACCAAGCCGTTGAGGGTCTTGGGGCCATCGCTGGGCAGGTGCCAGCCCAGGCTCTTGTTCAATTCGCGGATCGAGGCGGCGCCGTCGATGATGTAGCGGCCATCCGGCTGGGGTTCGATGTGCGGGTTGTCGACATTCTGTTCGCTTTCGAACTCGCCGACGATTTCTTCGAGGATGTCTTCCAGGGTGACGATGCCCAGTACTTCGCCGTATTCATCCACCACCATGCCCAGACGGCGCTGTTGCTTGTGGAAGTTCAGCAATTGCAGCTGCAGGGGCGTGCTTTCCGGGACGAAGTAGGGTTCGTGGCAAGCGGCGAGCAACGCCTCTTTGGTCAAGCTGGCGTCCGGCAGCAGGTGCTGGATCTGCCGGGTGTTGAGCACCGCTTCTACCTGGTTGATGTCGCTGTGGAACACCGGCAGGCGCGTACGCTGTGAGGTGCGCAGCTGTTCAATGATTTCTTCGACCGAGTCGTCCAGGTTGATGCCGTCTACTTCGCTGCGGGGCACCAGGATGTCATTGACGGTGATGTTGTCCAGCGCATGGATCCCCGGCATGCCGGGTGTGCGGCTTTCGTCGGCTTCGGGCTCCGGGTCATCATCGTGATCGGGCAGCGGTTCGTCGCTTTTCTTGACCACGCCGGCCTTGCGCGCGAATGGGCGCAACAGCAGCAAGGCGATGCCATTGAGCAGCCAGGCGAAGGGATAGAGGATTTTCAGCGGCACGCCCAACAGCGTGTTGCCAAAGCCAAGCACCGCTTGCGGATGGCGAACGGCGAGGGCGCGGGGCAGGTAGTCGGCCAGTATCAGGAGGATCGCGCAGGAGATCAGCCAGCCCAGCCATGGGCCGTTTTGCGCCCAGGCGTAGATCGCCAGCAGGGTGCAGAGGATCACCACGGCGGCACGGCACAGGCTGTTGCACAGGATCAGGCTGTTGCGTGGAAAACTCAGGCGGGCGGCGGCTTTATCGCCCTGGCGTGTACCCGGGCGCAGCGCCAGCAGGTGTTGCTGGGCAGCCTCGATGGCGGTAAACAGCGCGGCCCATAACACCAGCAAGGCAATCACGGCGAGCATCGGCCCTAAGGGCAAGTTGTCCATGGTAGCTGCCCGTCAGATATGCAGGATGTATTCGCGAACCAGCTTGCTGCCGAAATAGGCCAGCATCAGCAGGCAGAAACCCGCAAGGGTCCAGCGGATCGCCTTGTGCCCACGCCAGCCGAGGCGGTTACGGCCCCACAGCAGCACGCTGAACACCACCCAGGCCAGGCACGCCAGCAGGGTTTTGTGCACCAGGTGCTGGGCGAACAGGTTTTCGACAAACAGCCAACCGGAGATCAGCGACAGCGACAGCAGGGTCCAGCCCGCCCACAGGAAACCGAACAGCAGGCTTTCCATGGTTTGCAGCGGCGGAAAGTTCTTGATCAGCCCGGACGGGTGCTTGTGCTTGAGCTGATGGTCCTGCAAGAGCAGGAGGAGCGCCTGGAACACCGCGATGGTGAACATGCCGTAGGCCAGGATCGACAGCAGGATGTGGGCGAGAATGCCCGGCTCTTCATCGATCACCTGCACTGTGCCGGTGGGCGCGAATTGCGCCAGCAACACCGTCAGCAGCCCCAGGGGGAATAGCAGGACCAGCAGGTTCTCCACCGGGATGCGATAGCACGCAATCAGCGTCAGGGCGATGACGGCAGCGGCGATCAGGCTGGCGGCGCTGAAAAAATCCAGGCCCAGGCCGACCGGCGTCATCAAGTGGGTAAACAGGCTGGCAGCGTGAGCCAGCAGGGCAAGGACACCAACGCCGACCAGCAGGCGTTTGTCCGCCTTGGTGCCTTGGGCCAGACGAGTGCCCTGATAGAGAGTCGCAGCGGCGTACAAAATGGCGGCGGCGAGGCTGGGTAGCAAACTGGGTGACAAAGGGAGCATAAATCCTGTTAGGCAAGCCCGAAAGGCGCTGAGTTTGGCATACCCCCGCGTAACACGAAAGACTCTCAAGCCAGACAGCGGGTGTGCATGGCGGCAGTCTTCGCTATAATCCGCGACCTGCCCACGCCGCAGGCTTGCCGAGCGCTGTTTTTAACAGCGATTTACTACAGCCTGGGCCGCCATTACCTCGGTCTAACACTGCACTTCGCTGAATTAGGGCCTGAAAGGATCGCGCATGTTTGAAAACTTGACTGACCGTCTCTCGCAGACGCTGCGCCACGTAACCGGCAAGGCCAAGCTGACCGAGGACAATATTAAAGACACCCTGCGCGAAGTGCGCATGGCTTTGCTGGAAGCCGACGTGGCCTTGCCGGTAGTGAAGGACTTCGTCAACTCGGTCAAAGAGCGCGCAGTGGGCACTGAAGTGTCCCGCAGCCTGACCCCGGGCCAGGCGTTCGTGAAGGTCGTCCAGGCCGAACTCGAAAGCCTCATGGGCGCGGCCAACGAAGACCTGAACCTCAGCGCCGTACCGCCAGCCGTCGTGCTGATGGCGGGTCTGCAGGGTGCTGGTAAAACCACTACCGCCGGCAAACTGGCGCGCTTCCTTAAAGAGCGCAAGAAGAAGTCCGTGATGGTGGTGTCGGCTGACGTCTACCGTCCGGCGGCTATCAAACAGCTGGAAATGCTCGCGGGTGAAGTGGGCGTGACCTTCTTCCCGTCCGACCTGAGCCAGAAGCCGGTCGACATCGCCAACGCTGCTATTAAAGAAGCGAAGCTGAAATTCATCGACGTGGTTATCGTCGATACCGCCGGTCGCCTGCACATCGACGAAGAGATGATGGGCGAGATCAAGGCGCTGCATGCCGCGATCAATCCGGTCGAGACGCTGTTCGTGGTCGACGCCATGACCGGCCAGGATGCGGCCAACACCGCCAAGGCCTTCGGCGACGCGCTGCCGCTGACCGGCGTGATCCTGACCAAGGTCGACGGCGACGCCCGTGGCGGTGCCGCGCTGTCGGTACGTGCCATCACCGGTAAACCGATCAAGTTCATTGGTATGGGCGAGAAGAGCGAAGCGCTCGAACCGTTCCACCCAGAGCGTATCGCCTCGCGCATCCTCGGCATGGGTGACGTGCTCAGCCTGATCGAACAGGCCGAAGCCACGCTCGACAAGGACAAGGCCGACAAACTGGCCAAGAAGCTGAAGAAGGGCAAGGGCTTCGACCTCGAAGACTTCCGCGACCAGCTGCAGCAAATGAAGAACATGGGCGGCCTTGGCGGCCTGATGGACAAGCTGCCGAACATCGGCGGTGTGAACCTGGCGCAAATGGGCAATGCCCAGGGCGCGGCAGAGAAGCAGTTCAAGCAGATGGAAGCCATCATCAACTCCATGACCCCGGCCGAGCGCCGCGACCCTGAGCTGATCAGCGGTTCGCGCAAGCGTCGGATCGCCATGGGCTCCGGCACCCAGGTGCAGGACATCGGTCGCTTGATCAAGCAACACAAGCAGATGCAGAAGATGATGAAGAAATTCTCCGCCAAGGGCGGTATGGCCAAGATGATGCGCGGCATGGGCGGTATGTTGCCCGGCGGCGGCATGCCGAAAATGTAAAGAATTCGAGCAAGAGCCCGCTCTTGCTCCGACCCACAGGGATGTGGGATCTCCAGCAAACCCGCCGTTGGCGGGGGCTGACTCGCCGTTTTAATCGACGGCTCTATAGCAGATCTGAATGGCACGCTGATAGGCGCCAGAAAAAGACATTTGCAAAAGTCCGGATATTCCTTAGAATATGCGGCCTTTCGGGCACCTATGCCCGCTGTGCATTTAGATTTGCAGCACCGACTACAGGAACGATGTTCACATGCTAACAATCCGTCTTGCCCTTGGCGGCTCCAAAAAGCGCCCGTTTTACCACTTGACCGTAACTGACAGCCGCAACCCACGTGACGGCTCTCACAAGGAACAAGTTGGCTTCTTCAACCCGATCGCTCGTGGTCAAGAAGTTCGTCTGTCCGTGAACCAAGAGCGCGTAGCCTACTGGCTGAGCGTTGGTGCACAACCATCTGAGCGTGTTGCTCAGCTGTTGAAGGACTCGGCTAAGGCCGCAGCCTGAGCAATATGAACGCGACGCCAGCTGTTGCTGATGATTTGATCGTTATCGGCAAGATTTACTCTGTTCATGGCGTTCGCGGCGAAGTGAAGGTGTATTCCTTTACTGATCCGACTGAAAACCTGTTGCAGTACAAAACCTGGACGCTCAAGCGCGAAGGTAGTGTGAAACAGGTCGAGCTGGTCAGTGGACGCGGGAGCGACAAGTTCCTGGTCGCTAAGCTCAAGGGTCTTGATGATCGTGAAGAAGCTCGTCTTCTGGCCGGTTATGAGATCTGCGTGCCGCGCAACCTGTTCCCTGAATTGACCGACGGCGAGTACTACTGGTACCAGCTGGAAGGTCTGAAGGTTATTGATCAACTCGGGCAATTGCTCGGGAAAATCGATCATCTTCTGGAAACCGGCGCCAATGATGTAATGGTGGTCAAGCCTTGCGCTGGCAGCCTGGATGATCGCGAACGCTTGCTGCCCTATACCGGGCAATGTGTGTTGGCAGTCGACCTGGCAGCGGGCGAGATGAAGGTGGAATGGGACGCGGACTTCTAAGCGTGGCTAATTTGCGCATTGAAGTGATCAGTTTGTTTCCCGAGATGTTTTCCGCCATCAGCGAGTACGGCATCACCAGTCGGGCGGTGAAACAGGGGCTTTTACAGCTCACCTGTTGGAACCCGCGAGACTACACGACGGATCGACATCACACTGTGGACGATCGCCCATTTGGCGGTGGCCCAGGCATGGTGATGAAGATCAAGCCCCTGGAAGACGCATTGGCCCAGGCCAAGGCCGCCGCCGGGGAGAAGGCGAAGGTAATTTACCTGTCCCCTCAAGGCCGTCAGCTGAAACAGGCTGCGGTACGCGACATGGCGAATGAGGAAGCATTAATCCTGATTGCCGGTCGCTATGAAGGCATTGACGAGCGTTTTATTGATGCTCATGTCGATGAAGAGTGGTCGATTGGGGACTATGTCCTGTCTGGCGGCGAGCTGCCGGCGATGGTCCTGATAGATGCGGTTACACGACTGCTGCCTGGAGCTTTAGGGCATGCGGACTCCGCGG
>NZ_NKIG01000038.1:0-50255 GCF_002255865.1 Pseudomonas sp. PGPPP1
CTCCACAAGCACCCACACGAATTGCTTGATTCAGTTGTTAAAGAGCGGTTGGTTAAGATCTTTCGCCTCAACCGAGGCGCGCATTCTACAGCAGCCTCATTTGCTGTCAAGTGATTATTTTCAGAAGTTTTCGAAGATTTCTTCAACAACTTCAACCACTTGCGCTTCCGATCACTCGTTAGCGGGAGGCGAATTCTACAGCGTTACACGCTGCTGTCAACACCTCTTTTTCAACTTCCTGCGAGCTTCGATGAACTGAAGCAACTGACTGCCGAAACCTACATAACTCATTGTTTACCAAGGAGTTTTCCGTTTCGACTGCGCCGGAAGTGGGGCGAATTATAGACAGATATAATTCGCCGTCAACACCTAATTTCAGACTTATTCGGATTTGAGCGTAATACGCGCAAATGCCTTCTTCCCTGCCTGACAAACATGGGTGGCGCCCAGCTTGTATATAAAGGTGCGATCGACAACCTCACCATCAATACGCACACCTCCCGACCCCAGCAGGTCACGAGCAACCGCCGAGTTCTTAACCAGGCCCGCCTTATTAAGAACGGCGGCAATCGGCATAGCCTCTGAAGCAGCCAGCTCAATTTCCGGCAAGTCATCCGGCAGCTCGCCGTCTTTCATACGATTGCCCGCCGCACGGTGAGCGTTGGCTGCAGCCTCCTCACCATGGAAGCGCGCCACAATCTCTTCCGCCAGCTTGATCTTCACGTCACGCGGATTCGCACCCGCCTCAACGTCGGCACGCAGCGCATTGATCTCATCCATCGAACGGAAACTCAACAGCTCGAAGTAGCGCCACATCAATGCATCAGGAATAGAAACCAGCTTGCCGTACATCACGCCAGGCGCTTCTTGGATCCCTACGTAGTTACCCAAGGACTTGGACATCTTCTTGACGCCATCCAGCCCTTCCAGCAAAGGCATGGTCAGAATGCACTGGGCCTCTTGCCCGTACGCACGCTGCAACTCACGCCCCATCAGCAGGTTGAACTTCTGGTCCGTGCCACCCAACTCAACATCCGCACGCAGCGCTACCGAGTCATACCCCTGAACCAGCGGATAGAGGAACTCGTGAATTGCGATTGGCTGATTGGTGGAGTAGCGCTTGTCGAAGTCATCGCGCTCGAGCATACGGGCCACGGTGTACTGGGAGGTCAGACGAATGAAATCCGCTGGCCCCATCTGATCCATCCAAGTGGAGTTGAACGCCACTTCGGTCTTCGCCGGATCGAGAATCTTGAACACCTGAGTCTTATAGGTCTCGGCATTATCCAGAACCTGCTCACGAGTCAACGGCGGGCGCGTTGCACTCTTGCCGCTCGGATCACCGATCATCCCGGTGAAGTCACCTATAAGGAAGATGACCTGATGCCCCAGCTCCTGGAACTGGCGCAGCTTATTAATAAGCACGGTGTGACCCAGATGCAGATCCGGCGCCGTCGGGTCAAAGCCGGCTTTAATACGCAGGGGTTGGCCACGCTTGAGCTTTTCGATCAGCTCAGCCTCGACCAACAGTTCTTCCGCACCACGTTTTATCAGCGCTAGCTGCTCTTCAACCGACTTCATAACAGACCCGCAAGGCTCAGATTCAAAAGGGAACCAACCATACAAGATCAGGGACTAATTACAAGTTTTGCCCTGCGCACGGACACCGTTCAGCAAGCCCGGCGTTCGCGAGCTTGCGCCACAGATGATTTGGTTATATTTTATACAGTTATTTCATCTTCATCATGTCATTCATCTTTTCCATTTCATCTTCAAAGTCAAAATTACTTATGACCACAGAACCGTCTAAAGCGCCGCCGCTTTACCCGAAGACCCACTTGCTCGCCGCAAGTGGTATCGCCGCTCTTCTCAGCCTGGCACTCCTGGTATTCCCTTCCAGTGACGTAGAAGCCAAACGAACATCCCTAAGCCTTGACCTGGAAAGCCCGGTTGAGCAACTGACACAAGATCAAGACGCTTCCGACGCACAACAAGCCACAAATGCTCCAACCGAATCACCGTTCGCCCAAATAGACAACAGCCCCGAAGACACTCAACAAGCCACACAAGATCAAGCTGCGCCTGCTGCCGACACGGCCAAGAACCCCTTGCACCGCGAAGTGATCGTGGCGAAAGGCGATACGCTCTCGACACTGTTTGAAAAGGTCGGCCTGCCCGCCGCCACGGTGAATGAAGTACTGGCGAGCGATAAACAAGCCAAGCAGTTCACCCAGCTCAAACATGGCCAAAAGCTTCAGTTCGAATTCAGCCCCGACGGCTCGCTGAATAATCTGCACAGCAACGTCAGCGATCTCGAAAGCATCACCCTGACCAAGGGCGCCAAAGGCTTTGCTTTCAACCGCATCACCACCAAACCGGTTATGCGCTCCGCCTACGTACACGGCGTTATCAACAGTTCCTTGTCGCAGTCCGCCGCCCGCGCAGGCTTGTCCCACAGCATGACGATGGACATGGCCAGCGTGTTCGGCTACGACATCGACTTCGCTCAGGACATCCGCCAAGGCGACGAATTCGATGTGATCTACGAACAGAAAGTCGCCAACGGCAAAGTAGTCGGCACGGGCAATATCCTTTCCGCGCGCTTCACCAACCGCGGCAAGACCTACACCGCCGTGCGCTACACCAACAAACAAGGCAACAGCAGCTACTACACCGCCGACGGCAACAGCATGCGCAAAGCCTTTATCCGTACGCCGGTAGACTTCGCTCGTATTAGCTCGCGCTTCTCTATGGGTCGCAAGCATCCAATTCTGAACAAAATCCGCGCCCACAAAGGCGTCGACTACGCAGCTCCGCGTGGCACACCTATCAAAGCAGCCGGGGATGGCAAAGTACTGTTGGCCGGGCGTCGCGGTGGTTATGGCAACACCGTGATCATCCAACACGGCAACACCTACCGTACGCTGTATGGCCACATGCAAGGTTTCGCAAAAGGCGTGCAAACCGGCGGCACAGTGAAACAAGGCCAAGTGATTGGTTATATCGGCACTACCGGCCTGTCCACTGGCCCGCACTTGCACTATGAGTTCCAGGTCAACGGCGTCCATGTCGATCCGTTGGGCCAGAAGCTGCCGATGGCCGATCCAATTGCCAAGGCCGAACGCGCTCGCTTCATGCAGCAGAGCCAGCCGCTGATGGCACGCATGGATCAGGAACGCTCTACCTTGCTCGCGTCGGCGAAGCGCTAACAGATGCCGCGCTATATTGGTGTGATGTCCGGGACCAGCCTCGACGGCCTGGACATTGCCCTGATCGAGCAAGACTCGGCGATCACGCTGATCGCCACTCACTACATTCCCATGCCAGACTCACTGCGTGCGGAGCTGCTCAGCTTGTGCGCCAGTGGCCCGGATGAGATCGCCCGATCGGCCATTGCCCAGCAGTACTGGGTGACTCTCGCCGCGCAAGGCATTCACGCCCTGCTCGACCAGCAAAACCTCAAGCCCCAGGATATTCGCGCGATTGGCAGTCATGGCCAAACCATTCGCCATGAACCTGCCCGCGGCTTTACCGTCCAGATTGGCAACCCGGCACTTCTCACTGAGCTCACAGGCATTACAGTGGTCAGCGACTTCCGTAGCCGCGATGTAGCGGCCGGTGGCCAAGGCGCGCCCTTGGTCCCGGCCTTTCATGAAGCGCTGTTCGGCGAAAGCACTGGGAATCGTGCGGTATTGAATGTGGGCGGTTTCAGCAACCTCAGCCTGATCGAAACCGGAAAACCTGTTTCCGGCTTCGACTGCGGCCCGGGCAACGTTCTACTCGACGCGTGGATTCACCACCAAAAGGGCGAACATTTTGATCGCGATGGGCAGTGGGCAGCCAGTGGCACGCCTGAACCGCAACTGCTCAACGCGCTGCTCAGCGACCCGTTCTTTGTCACAACCGGCCCTAAAAGCACCGGCCGCGAAGTGTTCAACCTGGGCTGGTTACAGCAACACCTTGACCGCTTACCCACATTCGAACGCCAGAACGTTCAGGCCACCTTGCTTGAACTGACCGCGCTGACCATCGTTGAGTCCCTGCACAACGCGCAACCTCACACCGAAACCCTGCTGGTCTGCGGCGGCGGCGCCCACAACAGCGCGTTGATGAATCGCCTGGCCGCGTTGCTGCCAGCCACCCAGGTTGGCAGTACCGCCACTTACGGCGTAGACCCCGACTGGGTCGAAGCCATGGCCTTCGCCTGGCTAGCCCATTGCTGCCTCGAAGGCATCGCCGCCAATCGCCCTAGCGTCACTGGCGCACGTGGGCTTCGCGTACTGGGCGCGATCTATCCCGCTTGAACCCCAGATAGCAAAACGCCGCTTGAGCCATGAAAGCCCAGCGGCGTTTTTTATTCGCTGCGATCTTGTTATCGATCAGATCGAGAACGAAGACCCACAACCACAGGTGGTCGTAGCATTAGGGTTCTTGATCACGAAGCGCGAACCTTCCAAACCTTCCTGGTAATCCACCTCGGCACCCGCCAGGTATTGGAAGCTCATCGGGTCCACGACCAGGCTCACGCCCTCGCGCTCGACGATGGTGTCATCGTCGGCCACGTCTTCATCGAAGGTAAAACCGTACTGAAACCCTGAACAACCGCCGCCCGTAACGAATACGCGCAGCTTCAAGCGATCATTACCCTCTTCATCGACCAGGCTCTTCACCTTGTGCGCAGCACCGTGGGTGAATTGCAAAGCCGTGGGGGTGAAGGATTCAACGCTCATGCTGATAATCTCCCGGCGTACCGCCGCCATATGCGTAATGGCGGGCATTATCCGCTTCTCCTAGAAAAGCGGTCAACTATTGTTACGGTATATCAATCTGCGCTGCTGCCATTAAAAACACAAAAGGCCCGATCAACGGGCCTTTTGCTGAGCGACCAAGCCGCGTTAAGGCAGCATGCCTGCGTGGGACAAGCCCAGCTTCTCATCCAGTCCAAACAAGATGTTCATGTTCTGTACAGCCTGGCCCGACGCGCCCTTGACCAGGTTATCGATTACCGACAACACCACCACCAAATCGCCATCCTGCGGACGGTGCACAGCAATACGGCACACGTTGGCACCACGGACACTGCGGGTTTCCGGGTGGCTGCCAGCAGGCATCACATCGACGAACGGTTCGTTGGCGTAGCGCTTCTCGAACAGCGCCTGCAGGTCGACCGAGCGGTCCACCACGGTTGCGTACAAGGTGGAGTGAATGCCACGGATCATCGGCGTCAAGTGCGGTACGAAGGTCAGGCCCACATCTTTACCGGCAGCGCGACGCAGGCCTTGGCGGATTTCCGGCAAGTGACGATGCCCCTTTACCGCATAGGCCTTCATGCTTTCCGACGTCTCGGAGTACAGCGAACCTACCGCCGCGCCACGACCAGCGCCGCTGACTCCCGACTTGCAGTCCGCGATCAAACGCGATGCATCCGCCAGCCCCGCCTCGAGCAGTGGCAGGAAACCCAGCTGCGTTGCGGTTGGGTAGCAGCCCGGCACAGCAATCAGGCGCGCTTGTTTGATTTGTTCACGATTGACTTCGGGCAGGCCGTACACCGCCTCTTCCAACAATTGCGGCGCACCATGAGGCTGGCCATACCACTTGGCCCACTCATCGGCGTCTTGCAGACGGAAGTCCGCCGACAGGTCGATGACCTTGGTACCAGCAGCCAGCAGTTCACCGGCGAGCGCATGTGCCACACCGTGCGGCGTGGCAAAGAACACCACGTCACAGGCGCCCAGGGTCTTGATATCCGGAACGCTGAACGCCAGGCCATCGTAGTGGCCGCGCAGGTTCGGGTACATATCGGCCACGGCTAGCCCGGCCTCGGATCGGGAAGTGATGACCACCACTTCTGCTTGCGGATGCTGTGCCAACAGACGCAGCAATTCGACACCGGTGTAACCCGTGCCGCCGACGATACCGACCTTGACCATAAACCTGCCCTCAACGAACCCACTGGAAAGCCGTCGATAATAGGGGCCGTATCGTCCTGCGACAACCGTCAACGTGACGTACGGGCGCATGAGCCACTACTATCTTCGCTACCGTGAACCTGGGAATAACTAAAAATGCTTTATCTATGGGTCAAAGCCTTCCACATCATCAGCATCGTCTGCTGGTTTGCCGGGCTGTTCTACCTTCCGCGCCTGTTCGTCTACCACGCTCAAAGCGAAGACACCGTCAGCAAGGAACGCTTCAGCATCATGGAACGCAAGCTGTACCGCGGCATCATGGGGCCGGCGATGATTGCCGCACTGATTTTCGGCGGCTGGCTGATCTACTTGAACCCGAGCATCTTTCAATCCGGCGGCTGGATCCACGCCAAACTCACCCTCGTTGTCCTGCTGATCGGCTACCACCACATGTGCGGCGCACAGGTAAAACGTTTTGCCCGTGGCGAAAACACCCGCAGCCATGTCTTTTATCGCTGGTTCAATGAAGTACCGGTTCTGTTATTGCTGGCTATCGTAATTTTGGTCGTGGTCAAACCGTTCTAACTTCAATCACACGGGGTACCTCCAATGTCGCTGCCCGTTTTGCTTGAACAACGTCTGCGCCTGCCTGTAGTGGCTGCGCCGATGTTCCTGATTTCCAACCCGCAACTGGTCCTGGCGTGCTGTCGCAATGGGGTGGTCGGGAGTTTCCCGGCGCTCAACCAGCGCGAAAGCAGTGGCTTCAAGGCCTGGCTGGAAGAAATCGAGGCGGGCCTGGCGCAACTGGACAACCCCGCGCCTTACGCCGTCAACCTGATCGTGCATAACAGCAACCCAAGGCTGGAGGCCGATCTGGCGATTTGCGTCGAGCACAAAGTGCCCATCGTCATCACCAGCCTGGGCGCGGTGAAAGAACTGGTCGATGCGGTGCACAGTTACGGCGGCCTGGTGTTTCATGACGTCACCACTCGGCGCCATGCCGAAAAAGCGGCCGAAGCCGGTGTAGATGGTTTGATCGCCGTGGCCGCTGGCGCAGGGGGCCACGCGGGTACCTGGAGCCCCTTCGCACTGATTGCAGAAATTCGCCAGTTCTTCGACAAAACCTTGCTGCTGGCCGGCTGCCTCAATCACGGGCACGAGATTCTCGCTGCCCAATTGCTGGGAGCAGACCTGGCCTACTTCGGCACGCGCTTCATCGGCACGACCGAAAGCCACGCCCCGGATGCCTATAAAGAGATGCTACTCACATCGCGCGCTGCCGATATCGTGCACACTTCGGCTGTCTCCGGTGTGCCCGCCAGCTTTATGCGCCAGAGCCTGGAAAATGCCGGCTTCGACCTCGCAGCTCTGCAAGGCAAAGGCGAAGTCAACTTCGGCTCCAAACTCAAACCACTAAGCGACGAAGCCAAGGCCTGGAAGACCGTATGGTCCGCCGGCCAAGGCGTTGGTGAGATCAATGATTTACTCAGCGTCGATGAACTCGTTGCCCGCCTGGATGCCGAATACCGCAAGGCACGCGAACAGGCGGTACAATTGCGCTGGCCACGCTGACCCTAACGCAAGGCCTGCCGATTGAGCAGGCCTGCCCCCTCCCTGATTCAGTGACAAGGATGCCCGCATGAGCGACAGCCGTTTCAAGATTGTGTTTGATGGAGCCTTGCTTCCGGGGGTCGAAAGCACCACTGCCAAGCTGAACCTCGCCGAGCTGTTCAAGAGTGACGTCGAAGCAATCGAGAAGCTCTTTACCGGCCGTCCAGTCGCCCTCAAACGCGACCTTTCACGCCCGGATGCCGAAACCTACTTGTCTGCGCTGAAAAACGCCGGGGTCGATGCACGCATCGAGGCGGAGCAACCCGTGGCGTTCAGCCTTGCCGAAACCCACGAGACAAGCTCCAGCGCCAGTGATTTTTCGCACGCGAGCGCCTCGCCCTATGCGCCGCCACGTGCTGCCGTAGGTGATGATCTGCCGGAATACTCGTCGCTCAACGTCTTCACTATCCACGGACGCATTGGGCGCCTGCGCTACCTGGCATGGATGCTCGTGCTGAGTGTCGCAATGCTCGTCGCCTCGGGCATCATCGCCACCGCCAGCTTCGCCGTGGCGACTGCTTCGCCGACCTTGGGGATCATTCTTGGTTCGCTGCTGGGCTTTGCACTGTTTATTGTGCTCACCGTGGTCAGCGTACAAATTGGCGTGCAACGTTTGCATGACCTGGGCTGGTCCGGCTGGCTGTATTTGCTGAACCTGGTCCCGCTCGTAAACAGCATTTTCCCGCTGCTGCTGCTGGTGTTGCCGGGTAACCCCGGAGCTAACCAATACGGTGCGCCACCACCGCGTAACTCCACTGCGGTAAAAGTTCTGGCCTCCCTGTGGCTGGCGTTCATTCCGTTGATGCTCATCCTTGTGCTCAGCCTGGGCATGAACGGCTACCTCGACCAACTCGAAGCCAATGTGGGCAGCAGCTACGAAAGCAGCTCCATCACCTCCGACGACGCTATCGACCAAGACGTGACCGTTGATGAAGACGACGCGCAAAGTGCTGACGAGGCGGCTGAACCTGTAGACTCTCCAGAACAGTGAAGAAACGCCCGCCGCCTGTGATGCCACTGTCACAGGCCCGGCGGCGTTGCGATGGAGAAAGGCATGACCCGTTACGCTCTGATCACCGGTGCCTCCAGCGGCATCGGCCTGGCTTTGGCCGAGGCCTTGGCCCGTCGCGGCCGCAGCTTGATTCTGGTGGCCCGCCAGCGTGATCAGTTGGAAAGCATTGCAATCGAATTGACTCAACGTTTCGGCGTCGAGGTGCTTTTTCGTGCCTGCGACCTGGGCGAGCCGCTGCGCTTGTCCGGGTTCCTGCTGGAGCTTGAAGAAGGCGAGCGGCAGATCGACCTGCTGGTCAACTGCGCCGGCATTGGCACCAGCGGGCCTTTCCTGGCTCAGGACTGGATGACCGAGCAAGACCTGATTGAAGTCAACGTCCTGGCCCTGACCCGCATGTGCCACGCCCTTGGCAATGCCATGGCGCTCTACGGCGGCGGACAAATCCTGAATGTCGCCTCGGTTGCCGCCTTCCAGCCCGGCCCATGGATGAGCAGCTACTACGCCAGCAAGGCTTACGTATTGCACTTCTCCGAAGGGTTGCGCGAAGAATTGAAGAGCTGTGGCATCAAAGTCTCGGTCCTCTGCCCCGGCCCGACACGCACCGCGTTCTTCGGCACGGCGCAAATGGACACCGCCAAACTGGATCGCAGTGACAAACTGATGAGCCCGGAAGAAGTGGCGCTCTACACCGTACGTGCCCTGGAAAAGAACAAAGCCATTATCATCCCCGGCCGGCGCAACCGCTGGATTGCTTTCAGCCCACGCTTCAGCCCACGCTGGCTGACCCGCAAGATCGCTGGCGCAATCAACAAGGCCTATTGCCCGCGCTGATCGGCTGGGTACACTCACCCTGCACTTTCACAATGGAGAAACAGCTGTGGATACTCTGTTCACCAAGATCATCAACAGAGAAATACCCGCGGATATCATCTACGAAGACGACCAGATCCTGGCCTTCAAGGATATCTACCCAGCGGCCCCTGTGCATTTCCTGGTCATCCCGAAGAAACATATCCCGACCCTCAATGACCTGACCGAAGAAGATAAAGCCTTGGCCGGTCATATCCTGTTCACTGCCCAGCGCCTGGCACTGGAGCAGGGTTGCGAAGAGGGTTTTCGCCTAGTGATGAACTGCAACCCGAAAGGCGGGCAGACCGTTTACCACATCCACATGCACGTGCTGGGTCAGCGCCAGATGAACTGGCCGCCGGGCTGAGGCTTATCCGGGGGAGCTTGTGACGACCTCGAACGGGATCAAGCTCCCTCGCCACAAGGGCAAATTGACTCAGCGCAAACGCATTACCTTCTCTTGCGGTAAACTGGCCGCCGAGATTCTTTCCGGAGGTCAGCATGACTACCCAACGTCACTACTCGCCGATTGACCGTCTGTTACTGCAAGCCGATATGGCCATGCGCACGTTGCTACCGTTCAGCGGCCAGCCGTATCGCCCCTCGCCCGCCATCGTGCAACCCGACGCACAGATGAGCGAGACCGATACCCGCCACGTGGCCGGGCTAATGCGCATCAACCATACCGGTGAAGTCTGTGCCCAGGCGCTGTACCAAGGCCAGGCGCTGACCGCCAAGCTGCCGCAGGTTCGTGCGGCCATGGAGCATGCGGCCGAGGAAGAGATCGACCACCTAGCCTGGTGCGAACAACGCATCCGCCAGCTGGGTAGCCACCCCAGCGTGCTGAACCCACTGTTTTATGGCCTGTCGTTTGGCATCGGCGCTGCGGCCGGCCTGATCAGCGACAAGGTCAGCCTCGGTTTCGTCGCTGCGACCGAACATCAAGTGTGCAAGCACTTGGATGAGCACCTGGAGCAATTGCCGGCCGAAGACGAAAAGTCCCGGGCAATTCTTGAACAAATGCGCATAGACGAAGAACACCACGCCGAAAGCGCGTTGGATGCTGGCGGCTTCCGCTTCCCCGCACCGGTAAGGTTTGGCATGAGCCTCTTGGCCAAGGTCATGACCAAAAGCACGTACCGCATCTGAACCAAAAAAAGGGCGCTTTCTAAGCGCCCTTTTTTTGGCCGGCAATTTACCGATCAGCCCAACTCGATAATTTCGTAATCATGGGTGATGGCCACACCGGCCGCACCCAGCATGATCGACGCCGAGCAGTACTTCTCAGCCGACAGTTCGATGGCACGCTTGACCTGGGCTTCTTTCAGCGCTCGGCCCTTCACCACGAAATGCATGTGGATCTTGGTGAACACCTTGGGATCTTCAGTGGCGCGCTCCGCCTCCAGGAACGCTTCGCAGCTTTCCACGGCCTGGCGGGATTTTTTCAGGATGCTGACCACGTCGAAATTACTGCAACCGCCTACACCAAGCAGCAGCATTTCCATCGGACGTACGCCCAGGTTGCGGCCACCGGCTTCCGGCGGGCCGTCCATGACCACAACATGGCCACTGCCCGACTCACCGAGGAACATGGCTTCGCCCGCCCATTGGATGCGTGCCTTCATCGCCCAGACTCCACTGCTAAAAAAGGGTCGCCAGCTTAGCACAGGGCCAGATAACGACAGTGCTTCGTACTAAAGCAGATCAACGACCGGTTTAACCGACAAATTGGCTAATCGAGTCAGAATGTGTCTGGTAAGCTGGCGCCAAATCGATGGCGTATTGCTAGCATTTATACATCGTGTATCAATGCCGATACCGACACATATAACAACTCCGCTCCCTTGCGCTGCCTTTTCGGGATACAACCATGGTTGCTCTTACTCCCATACCCAAGATCAAGAATCTCGACAAGCTGCTGATGCACTGCCAGCGCCGGCGCTACCCGGCCAAGCACAACATCATCTGCGCCGGCGAGCGTTCTGAAACGCTGTTCTTCATTATCAAAGGTTCGGTCACCATCTTGATCGAGGATGAAGACGGCCGCGAAATGATCATCGCCTACCTGAACACCGGAGATTTCTTTGGGGAACTGGGGCTGTTTGAACAACCGGGCAAGGAGCAGGAACGTAGCGCCTGGGTACGTGCCAAGGTCGAATGCGAAGTCGCCGAGATCAGCTACACCAAATTTCGCGAACTGGCCCAGCACGACCCGGACATCCTCTACGCCCTCAGCGGTCAGATCGCCCAACGCCTGCGGGACACCACACGCAAAGTCGGCGACCTTGCCTTTTTTGATGTGACCGGCCGTGTTGCGCGTTGCCTGCTGGAGTTGTGCAAGCAACCCGACGCCATGACCCACCCCGACGGCATGCAGATCAAAGTCACACGCCAGGAAATCGGACGCATTGTTGGCTGCTCGCGAGAAATGGTCGGCCGTGTGCTCAAGGACCTGGAAGAACGCAACCTGGTCCATGTCAAAGGCAAGACGATGGTGGTGTTCGGCACCCGTTAAGCGGGCAGGAAAGTTGCCAGCATCTGACGGTAGAGAGTATCCAGCCGATTGATGGCGTCGGGCGCGGGAAAGGCTTCATGCAGGGCGATATGGCTGTCGACACGCACCCGCTGATCGAGGCCGCAGGCCTGGTTGAAGCGGTTGACGGATGCGATCAGCTCTTCACGGTCGCCGTCCAGCAACAGTGCACCATGCACCAAACCCACCGGGCGCCCACCGCTCTGGCGCCAGCGCTGGGCAGTGCCAACCATCTTGCGGCCGTTGAGGTTGACGTTGTAGCGCCCATCGCAGAATGCGCCGTCGATTTCGCCCACAGACGCATCGCCGCCCAACTCGGTCAGCAAATCGCATATCGGCTGGCACAGGCGCAAGTAACCGGTTTCGATACGACTTTGATCGCCCTCGCTGCGCGGGGGCGCGTAGACCAGCGCGATGTTTACCGTGGCACTTGATTGCGGCACCGGTTCGCCACCGGTTTCGCGCAGCAACACCGGCCAACCGGCATCGGCTGAGATTTGACTGGCGGCTTCAAAAGCGGGTAGGCGACTTAACCGGCGCGGCATGACCAAGGCTTGATCGTTGGGTTGCCAGAACAGCAGGCCGTAATCCTGTTCGCCGGCGCAGACAGCGGCCAACAGGTCTTGCTCGGCAGCAAGCCCAGCTTCAACAGTCATCGCTACCGGCTTAACCATCAAACACCTACCTTTCTGAACAAACACAAAACCCAATGTGGGAGCTGGCTTGCCTGCGATAACGGTAGACCAGTTGCATATCTGCCAACTGATACACCGCTATCGCAGGCAAGCCAGCTCCCACACCGACCGCGTTCCAACTCAGTCTAATGTCGAACCACTGACCGCCACGCCACGCTCCGGGAAGAACAGGCGTTGCAACTCGGCCCCAGGGTTCTCCGCACGCATAAATGTCTCGCCCACCAGGAACGAATACACCCCGCTGATTTCCATCAACTCCACATCGGCACGGTTGACGATGCCACTCTCGGTAATCACCAAGCGGTCGCGCGGAATACGCGGCAGCAGGTCGAGGGTGTTTTCCAGGCTGACTTCGAAGGTGTGCAGGTTGCGGTTGTTGACCCCCACCAGCGGTGTGTCGAGGGTTTTCAGCGCACGTTCCAGCTCATCGCCGTCGTGGACCTCCACCAACACGTCCAGGCCGACACTTTTGGCCACGGCGGCCAGCTCGGCCATCTTCACGTCATCCAGTGCGGAGACGATCAGCAGCACGCAGTCCGCGCCCAAGGCGCGGGCTTCGACGATCTGGTACGGGTCGACCATGAAGTCCTTGCGGATTACCGGCAGCTTGCATGCGGCGCGCGCTTGCTGCAGGAACAGGTCGGAGCCCTGGAAGTAGTCGATGTCAGTCAGTACGGATAGGCACGTCGCCCCGCCCTTCTCATAACTGACGGCAATTTCCGACGGTACAAAGTTTTCGCGGATCACGCCTTTGCTCGGCGAAGCTTTCTTCACCTCGGCAATCACGGCCGGCTGCTTGAGCTTGGCCTGGGCGATCAAGGCATTGGCGAAGCCACGCGGCGCATCAGCGATTTTCGCCTGGCTTTCCAGCTCGGCCAGGCTGACGCGGGCGCGACGCTCAGCGACTTCTTCAGCTTTGCGAGCCAGGATCTTTTCCAGAACGGTCGGCACACTCATCCTTCATTCTCCATCTTGAATACGGCGGTGAATGCTCCCAGCTCTTCGAGCTTTTCGCGAGCCAGACCGGTGTGCAGCGCATCGTGGGCCAAAGCGACACCTTCCTTAAGACTATAGGCGTGATCAGCTGCGTAAAGTGCCGCGCCAGCATTCAGAACAATCATCTCGGCAGCTTTTTGACCGTTCTCGGTCTTGCGACGCCCCAGGGCATCACGGATCAATTCCAGCGAAGCTGCCGGGCTTTCTACGGCCAGGCCGTGCAGGCTCTGGCTCTTCATGCCCAGGTCTTCCGGCTCGACCCAATACTCAGTGACCTGGTCATTCTTCAGCTCCGCCACGAAGGTCGGCGCTGCCAGGCTGAATTCGTCCAGGCCGTCTTTGGAATGCACCACCAGCACATGCTTGCTGCCCAGACGCTGCAGCACTTCGGCCAATGGTCGGCACAGTGCCTGGCTGAACACGCCCACTACCTGATGTTTCACACCGGCCGGATTCGTAAGCGGGCCGAGCATGTTGAACAAGGTACGCAGGCCCAGGTCTTTACGCGGGCCGGCGGCGTGCTTCATCGCACCGTGGTGAGACTGGGCAAACATAAAGCCGATGCCGACGCTGTCGATGCAACGCGCCACCTGCACCGGCGTAAGGTTCAGGTAGATGCCGGCCGCTTCCAGCAAGTCGGCACTGCCGCTCTTGCCGGACACAGCACGGTTACCATGCTTGGCCACGGTGCAACCCGCCGCCGCAACCACAAAAGAAGACGCCGTCGACACGTTGAAGATGTTCGCACCGTCACCGCCGGTGCCCACCACATCGACCACGCCGTCGAGGGTCTTGAGCTCGACCTTGTCCGCCAGCTCACGCATCACGGAGACGGCGCCGACGATCTCGTCGATGCTCTCGCTCTTCATGCGCATCGCCATCATGAACGCGCCGATCTGCGCGTCGGTGCATTGGCCGGTCATGATCTCGCGCATCACATCGCTCATTTCAGCGGTGCTCAGGTCCAGGTGGCCGACGATACGGCTCAGGGCAGTCTTGATATCCATGGAAAGTCCTTAGCGCGTGCCGCCGCTCTGCTTGAGAAAGTTAGCGAACAGCTCGTAGCCCTGCTCGGTCAGGATCGATTCAGGGTGAAATTGCACCCCTTCGATATTCAGTGTCTTGTGTCGCAGGCCCATGATCTCGTCGACCGAGCCGTCTTCCAGCTGGGTCCAGGCGGTCAGTTCCAGGCACTCCGGCAAGGTTTCACGCTTGACCACCAGCGAGTGGTAGCGGGTCACCGTCACCGGGTTGTTCAGGGCCTGGAAAACGCCCAGGTCTTTATGGAACACCGGGCTGGTCTTGCCGTGCATCACCTGGCGCGCGCGCACTACGTCACCGCCAAAGGCCTGACCGATGGACTGGTGGCCCAGGCAGACGCCGAGAATAGGCAGCTTGCCAGCAAAAAACTTGATCGCTTCCAGCGAGATACCCGCCTCGGTCGGCGTGCACGGCCCTGGCGAAACCACGATGCGCTCCGGGTTCAGGGCAGCGATTTCGGCCACGGTCATTTCGTCGTTGCGCACCACCTTGACCTCGGCGCCCAGCTCGCCCAGGTACTGCACAACGTTGTAGGTAAAGGAATCGTAGTTATCAATCATCAGCAACATGGGGAAACCTCAGGAATTGGGGGTCTGTTCAGCCAGCGCAACGGCGCGGAACATCGCGCGGCGCTTGTTCAGGGTTTCTTCCCATTCGAGGGCCGGTACCGAGTCGGCGACGATCCCGCCACCGGCCTGCACGTGCAGCTCCCCGTCCTTGATCACGGCGGTGCGGATTGCAATTGCGGTGTCCATGTTGCCGTTCCAGGCGAAATATCCCACGGCGCCGCCGTAGACACCCCGCTTGACCGGCTCCAGTTCGTCGATGATTTCCATCGCACGGATCTTCGGCGCGCCCGACAAAGTGCCGGCGGGCAAGATCGCGCGCAGTGCGTCCATCGCAGTCAAGCCGGCCTTCAGCTCGCCGGTGACGTTGGACACAATGTGCATCACGTTGGAATAACGCTCGATGACCATCTTTTCGGTGAGCTTCACCGAACCGATTTCCGAGACACGCCCGGTGTCATTACGACCCAGGTCGATCAGCATCAAGTGCTCGGCAATTTCCTTGTCGTCACTCAGCAGGTCTTCTTCCAGCGCCAGATCCGCTTCCTCGGTCGCGCCACGTGGGCGAGTGCCGGCAATCGGGCGCACGGTGATCAGGTTGTCCTCAACGCGCACCAGCACTTCCGGCGAACTGCCCACCACGTGGAAGTCGCCAAAATTGAAGAAGTACATGTACGGCGTCGGGTTGAAGCAACGCAGGGCGCGGTACAGGTCGATCGGCGCGGCCTTGAAGTCGATGGACATGCGCTGCGATGGCACTACCTGCATGCAGTCACCGGCGAGGATGTATTCCTTGATGGTGTCGACGGCGCGCTCGTAGTCATCCTGGGTAAAGCTGGAGCGGAACACCGGGTCGGCCGCTGGTGGACGGCTGAGGTCCAAACCGCGACGCGGGGTGATCGGCTGGCGCAGTTTTTCCAGCAGCGCTTCAAGGCTGGCGAGGCCGCTCTCGAAAGCATCGGCCTGAGACGGGTCGGCGAGGACAATCGCGTGCATCTTGCCGGCGAGGTTGTCGAAGACGACAACCGCATCGGAGACCATCAGCAGAATGTCCGGCACGCCCAGCGGATCAGGGTTCGGGCATTTGCCCAGGCGTTTTTCCACGTAACGCACGCAGTCATAGCCGAAATAACCCACCAGGCCACCGTTGAAGCGCGGCAGGCCGGGAATGGTCGGTACGTTGTAACGCGCCTTGAAGGTTTCGACGAACGCCAGAGGGTCTTCCACGTCGTGGCTTTCGATCTCGACGCCATCATGGGTAATGCTCACATGGTGGTCGTGAACGCGCATGACGGTGCGGCACGGCAGGCCGATGATCGAGTAACGGCCCCATTTTTCGCCGCCCTGTACCGATTCCAACAGGTAGGAATTGGGCTCGTCGGCCAGCTTCAGGTAGATCGACAGCGGGGTGTCGAAGTCGGCCAGGGTTTCGCAGGCCAGGGGAATACGGTTATAGCCGGCAGCGGCCAAACGCAGGAATTCTTCGCGGATCATGTGTGCCTCGTGGCTTGAGGGTCTAACAGTCAGGTATGCAAACGTGCCGCAGCGCGGCCAGGATCAGTCAGGCGCGCCAACGCCAGCGGGCCAGGGCCTTGATGACTTTCATCCAGAGTTTGCGAGTGACCACCACGATGGAATTTCCAGAAGGGGACGGATCGGTGTCGGGCAACGTTATCTCAGCGCCCGCTCCCAAGCAACCGGGGATTAACAGTCGCAGGTCATCAATGACCAGCGACGGCGACTCTTCGGCGATCGGTCGGCCATGGTTATAACCATAACTGAGCGCTACGCACTGCACGCCAGCGGCTTTTGCCGCCAGCACATCACTGCGCGAATCGCCGACAAACAGCGACTGCGAAGCCGGGATATTGGCCATTTTCATCACAAAAAACAGCGCCGCCGGATCGGGTTTCTTCTGCGGCAGGGTATCGCCGCCGATGATCCAGCGGAAATACCGGCCAATTTTCATCTGGTCCAACAACGGCGCAACAAAGCGTTCCGGCTTGTTGGTGATCAGGGCCATTTCCACGCCCTGCTTGCTCAGCCATTTGAGGGTGTCGCGCACGCCGGGGTAAACCACGGTCAGATCGTGGCCGTCTTCATAGGCGGCGTTGAACAGTTCCAGGGCGTGCTCGGCCTCGACCTCATCGACACCCTCGGCATCGATGTTGTCCGCCAAGGCCCGGCGCACCAGCATCTGCACGCCGTTCCCCACCCACATGCGCACCGACTCGATCCCCGCAGGCTTGCGCCCCAGCTTGAGCAGCATCTCGTCCACCGCCGCCGCCAGGTCTGGCACCGAGTCGATCAAGGTACCGTCCAGATCGAACATCACCAGCCGTGGCAATTTGCCGGGGAACAGCTGCTCAAAGCCACTCATGGACGTGCCAGCGCCAGCTCGGCGCGCATCTTGTCGATGACGTCCTGGTAGTTCGGCGCGTTGAAGATGGCGGAGCCTGCCACAAAGGTGTCGGCGCCAGCGGCGGCGATTTCACGGATGTTGTTGACGTTGACCCCACCGTCGATCTCCAGGCGGATATCACGGCCAGAGGCATCGATCAACGCACGGGCTTCGCGCAGCTTGTCGAGGGTACCGGGGATGAACTTCTGCCCGCCGAAGCCTGGGTTGACGCTCATCAGCAGCACCATGTCGACCTTGTCCATCACGTACTTGAGCACGTCCAGCGGGGTCGCCGGGTTGAACACCAGGCCCGCCTTGCAACCGCCCTCGCGGATCAGTTGCAGGGTGCGGTCCACGTGCAGCGTGGCTTCCGGGTGGAAGGTGATGTAGGTCGCGCCGGCTTCGATGAAGTCGCCGATAATGCGGTCCACCGGGCTGACCATCAGGTGCGCGTCGATCGGCGCCGTGATGCCGTACTTGCGCAATGCCGCGCACACCATCGGGCCGATGGTCAGGTTGGGCACGTAGTGGTTGTCCATGACATCGAAGTGCACGAAGTCGGCACCGGCGGCCAACACCTTGTCCACTTCTTCACCCAGGCGGGCGAAGTCGGCGGAGAGAATCGATGGAGCAATGACGAAGGGCTGCATGACGCACCTTTTTTGAGCTAAATCACGATGGCGCGCATTGTATACCGCATGCTTTGCCGCGCGCACCGTGACCTGGCTCAATGGCTAGTACGCGGCCCGGTAGATTTTCTCGATGTCGACCGCACTGAGCTTGCGCGGGTTGTTGCGCATCAGGCGCTCAATGCCCGCGGCTTCCGTGGCCATTGCCGGGATCGCGTCCTCGGGAACCCCGAAGCTGCGCAGGCCTGCCGGGATCTCCACTGCGGCACACAGTCGCGTCATCGCCTCCACGGCCCGGTCGGCGGCATCAACAGCACTTAATCCCGCTGTATTGACCCCCATGGCCTGGGCAATCTCCTGCATGCGCTCGACACAGGCCAGTTTGTTCCAATGCATCACATAGGGCAGCAGCAACGCATTGCTTACCCCATGGGCAATATTGAAGCGCCCGCCCAACGGGTACGCCAACGCATGCACTGCCCCTACCCCGGCATTACCAAAGGCCATGCCGGCCATCAGGCTCGCCGTGGCCATATCGTCACGAGCTTGCAGGTTGGTCGGGTTGGCGTAGGCCTTGGGCAGCGCATTGGCGATCAGCTTGATCGCACCAATGGCCAAGGCGTCAGTGATCGGCGAGGCATTCAGCGACAGGTAGGACTCAATGGCATGCACCAGCGCATCCACGCCACTGGCGGCGGTGACACTGCGCGGACACGTCAGGGTCATCTGCGGGCTGATCAGCGCCACATCCGGCAGCAGGTAATCGCTGACGATGCCCTTTTTCAGCTGCGCAACCTTGTCAGAGAGAATCGCCACATTGGTCACTTCCGAGCCCGTGCCCGCCGTGGTGGGGATGGCGATCAGCGGCGGGCCCTTGCGTGGCACCTGGTCCACACCGAATAAATCCGCCAGCGCGCCGTGGTAACCCGCATAGGCCGCCACGCTTTTGGCGATGTCGATGGCACTGCCACCGCCCACGCCGATCAGTCCGTCGTGCCCGCCCTCGCGGTAGACACGCATGCAATCTTCGACGATGGCGATTTCCGGGTCGGGCAATACGCGGTCAAAGATCTCGTAAGTGCGCTCGCCCAAGTGCTCAAGCGCGAGTGCCACGGTGCCGGACTTGACCAGCGCGGCATCGGTGACGATCAGCGGGTTATCCACATCCAGGCGGGTGAGCTCGGCGGCGAGCTGTTCGATGGCCCCGGGGCCGGTGAGCAATTTGTGGGCGATCTTGAATGAGGAAGTACTCATGTGCGCGGCCTCTTATTCGGAAATGGGCTGGCACTAGAGTAGCTGGGGATTTTGGGTTGCCTAGCATTCAGGTTCTGAATGGACGCGATTCATGTGGGAGCTGGCTTGCCTGCGATAGCGGTGTGTCAGTGCCAGATGAGCAAGCTGGCCCACCGCTATCGCAGGCAAGCCAGCTCCCACAGTTGATCCGGTTTCGGCCAGTTAGACCTGGGCGGTACGCAGTTTTTCGCTGCGGCCGCGCAGCCATTCCAATGTCAGCAACAGCAGTACCGAGAAGGCAATCAGCAAGGTCGCGGCGGCAGCAATGGTCGGGCTAAGGTTTTCGCGGATACCGCTGAACATCTGGCGCGGCAACGTCGCTTGCTCAGGACCGGCCAGGAACAGCGTCACCACCACTTCATCAAACGACGTGGCAAACGCAAACAGCGCTCCGGAAATCACCCCCGGCGCAATCAACGGCAAGGTCACCCGGCGAAACGCCGTCAGTGGCGATGCGCCCAGGCTGGCCGCCGCCCGCACCAGGTTGTGATTGAAGCCCTGCAAGGTGGCCGACACGGTGATGATCACGAACGGTACACCCAGCACCGCATGCACCACGATCAGCGAGAAGAAGCTGTTACCCAGGCCCAGCGGCGCAAAAAACAGGTAACTGGCCACGCCGATAATCACCACCGGCACCACCATCGGCGATATCACCAGCGCCATCACCAGCGCCTTGCCGGGGAAATTGCCACGGGTCAGGCCAATGGCTGCCAAGGTACCGAACACCATCGCCAGCACCGTGGCTGCCGGGGCGACGATGATGCTGTTCTTCAGGGCGCGCATCCATTCGGCCGAGCCGAAGAAATCCTGGTACCAGTGCAGCGAAAAACCTTGCAACGGGTACACCAGGAAACTGCCGCTGTTGAACGACAGCGGGATGATCACCAGCACCGGCAGAATCAGGAACAGCAGGATCAAGCCGCAGAGGATCCGCAAGCTGTAGAACCACACCCGCTCAACGGGTGACATATAAGGGCTCAGCATCGCAACGGTCTCCTTAGCTCAGGCGCAGGCGGCTGGCGCCCACCAGCCGGTTGTAGATCAGGTACAGCACCACAGTTGCCAGCAGCAGCAAGCCGCCCAGCGCCGTGGCCATGCCCCAGTTGATGCTGGTGTTGGTGTAGAAGGCAACGAAGTAGCTGACCATCTGGTCGTTCGGGCTGCCCAGCAGAGCCGGGGTGATGTAGTAACCAATCGCCAGGATGAACACCAACAGGCAACCGGCGCCGACACCGGCGTAGGTCTGCGGGAAGTACACACGCCAGAAGCTGCTGAACGGGTGGCAGCCCAAGGAGATCGCCGCACGCATGTAGGTAGGCGAGATGCCTTTCATCACGCTGTAGATCGGCAGGATCATGAACGGCAGCAGGATGTGCACCATGGAGATGTAGACCCCGGTGCGGTTGAACACCAACTCCAGCGGCTTATCGATCAAGCCCATGCCCATCAGTGCGCTGTTGATCAGCCCACCGGATTGCAGCAACACGATCCACGCCGCCACCCGCACCAGGATCGAAGTCCAGAACGGCAGCAACACCAAAATCATCAGCAAGTTGCTCTTGCGCGCCGGCAGGTTGGCCAACAGATACGCCAACGGATAAGCCAACAGCAGGCAGACAAACGTGATCACCAGGCCCATCCAAAAGGTACGGGCGAAGATGTCCAGGTAGATCGCCTGGTCCGGCGTGGCCGGGGCCACTTCGCCGAGGTCGTCGATACGATGATCGACGGCGGCCAGCAGATAGAACGGCGTCAGGCTGCTGGTATTGCGCCGGATCGCCTGCCAGTACGCGGGGTCACCCCAGCGTTCGTCGAGGTTCTCCAACGCTTCTTTATAAGAGGCAGGCGCTTCGGTAAACGGCAGCGCCCGCGCGGTTTTGGTCAGCAGGCTGCGATAGCCGGCCAACTCCATGTTCAAGCGTTTGGACAGATCGCCCAGCGTCTGGTTTTTGCGGGCTTCACCCAAGTCCTCGCTGAGGGCCTGGTACACCGGCTCGCCCGGCAAGCCGCGCCCATCCCAGGCCGTCACCGCCACCACGGTACGTGGCAAACCGCCCACGACCTCCGGGTTGCCGACGCTTTTGAACAGCAGCGCAACGATGGGCACCAGGAACACCAGCAGCAAAAACAGCACCAGCGGCGCAATCAAGGCCTGGGCCTTCCAGCGGTTGACCCGCTCGGCACGCGCCAGGCGCTGCTTGAGGGTGGGGCTGTTGACCTCGTTCGAGGGAACGGCGATGGCCATGGCTGACTCCGGAAAATCTAAGGTGGTTTCACTGGGGTCCGGGCTTTCTGTGGGAGCCGGGCTTGCCCGCGATGGCATCGACTCGGTACATCAGATGCACCGAGGTGTCTGCATCGCAGGCAAGCCAGCTCCCACATAGGCCTGTTCCCACAGGGGGTTATGCGGGGTTACTTGGCAGCCCACGAGTTGAAGCGTTGCTCCAACTGCTCGCCGTTATCCGCCCAGAAGCTCACGTCGATCTGCACCTGGTTGGCGATGTTTTCCGGGGTGGTCGGCATGTCCTTGAGGATGTCCTTGGCCAGCAACGGAACGGCTTGGGTATTGGCCGGGCCGTAGGCAATGTTTTCCGAGTAGGTCTTCTGCTGTTGCGGCTGTACCGAGAAGGCGATGAATTTCTTCGCGGCCTCGGCACGGTCCTTGGCCAGGCCTTTAGGGATGGCCCATGCGTCAAAGTCGTAGATGCCGCCGTTCCACACCACTTTCAGGTTGCTTTCTTTCTGCACGGCGGCGATACGGCCGTTGTACGCAGAGCTCATCACCACGTCACCCGAGGCGAGGTACTGCGGCGGTTGTGCGCCGGCTTCCCACCATTGGATCGACGGTTTGAGTTCGTCGAGCTTCTTGAACGCGCGGTCCTGGCCATCTTTGCCGGCCAGCACTTTGTAGACGTCCTTCGGCGCGACGCCGTCGGCCATCAGTGCAAATTCCAGGGTGTACTTGGCGCCTTTACGCAGGCCGCGCTTGCCCGGGAATTTCTTGGTGTCCCAGAAATCCGCCCAGCTGGTTGGCGCGCTGGTCAGCTTGTCGGCGTTGTAGGCCAACACGGTGGACCACACGAAGAAACCCACGCCGCATGGCTGAATGGCGCCCTTCACGTAGTCGGCGGTGTTGCCGAACAGTTTCGGGTCCAGGGGTTCGAACATGTCTTCGTCGCAGCCACGGGACAGCTCCGGCGATTCCACTTCTACCAGGTCCCAGGACACGCTTTTGGTGTCGACCATGGCTTTGACCTTGGCCATTTCACCGTTGTACTCGCCAGCGACAATCTTGCCGTTGCCCGCGCTTTCCCACGGGGCATAGAAGGCCTTGACCTGTGCCGCCTTGTTCGCGCCACCAAAGGACACGACCGTCAGGTCCGGGCCGGCCATGGCCTGGGTTGCGCCGATCAGGCCCAGGGCCAGGGCGGAAAATTTCAGGGATCTCAACATTGTTGTTCTCTCCACGTGCAGGGTTGGTGAAGCCATGGGGCGATCAATTCGCCTCTAGAAGTGGGTCGAGTGCGCGAACGTGCTCGACTTGCCAGCCAATCGGTACCACGTCGCCAACCGCCAGCGCTGGGTCCAGCTCGGCAATCGGTTGTTTCACAAAAAAATCGGTCTTGCCGCAGACTTCCAGGCGCACCCGCACGTGGTCGCCCAGGTAGATGAATTCCGCCACCCGCCCGGAGAAACGGTTGACGCAACTTTCGCTGGAGCCGTTGAGGCTGACGCGCTCCGGGCGCACCGACAGGGTCACCGGGCCACCGACCTGGCCGACGTTCACCGCCAGCGCCTCGACCTTCTCGCCCCGCGCCAGCTCCACCACGCAACGGTCGCCGGTGTGGCTGTGCAGGCGGCCATTGAGGCGGTTGTTCTCGCCAATGAAATTGGCTACGAAAGTGTTCTTAGGTTCTTCGTACAAGGTGCGCGGTGCGGCGATCTGCTGGATCTCGCCCTGATGGAACACCGCCACACGGTCAGACATGGTCAGCGCTTCGCCCTGGTCGTGGGTCACGTACACCACCGTCACGCCGAGACGCTGATGCAGGTGCTTGATCTCCATCTGCATGTGTTCGCGCAGCTGCTTGTCGAGGGCGCCGAGGGGTTCGTCCATCAGCACCAGCTGTGGTTCGAACACCAGCGCGCGGGCCAAGGCCACACGCTGTTGCTGGCCGCCGGACAGTTGCGCCGGGTAGCGCTGGGCGAAGGCATCAAGCTGCACCATGTTCAGCACGCGTTTGACCCGCTCGCTGATGTCGGTCTTGCTTAGGCCGCGCACCGACAGCGGGAACGCCAGGTTCTCGGCCACTGTCATGTGCGGGAACAATGCGTAGTTCTGGAACACCATGCCGATATCGCGCTTGTGCGGCGGCACGTTGTTGATAGAGCGTCCGGCCAGCTGGATTTCGCCGGCAGTCGGCGTTTCAAAGCCTGCGAGCATCATCAGGCTGGTGGTCTTGCCCGAACCGGAAGGCCCGAGCAGGGTCAGGAACTCGCCCTTGCGAATCTCCAGGTTGAGGTCTTTGACGATCAGGTTCTCGCCGTCGTAGCTCTTCTGCACGCCACGAAAGCTGACCAGTACATCATTTGAATCCACCTCGCTCATACCCGCACCTTTGTATTTTGGACTGCTGTGGCACAAGCGTAGTCCAGGCGCGAGCCCCCGGAAATCGGGGGCCGGGAGAGAATTGCATCAGCCGGATGGAAGGTTTGGGGTAGGGATCGCCCTACACGGATGGCGGGGATGGGACAGTGCCTCGGCGCCCTGCGCCGGGAATCGGTTCAGCACCGCTCGCAAGGTGTCGCAAACAGGTATGTCGTCACAGCAACTTGTGTTCCATGGCGTACTTCACCAGGTCCGCCAGGGAGGTGATGTTGAGCTTTTGCATCAAGCGCGCCTTGTGGGTGCTGATGGTTTTGCTGCTCAGGGCCAGTTGCTGGGCAATGTCATTGACGTTGGCGCCTTGGGCCAGACGCTCGAACACCGAAAACTCACGCTCCGACAGTAATGAGTGCAACGGTCGCGCATCGGTGAGGCCCACTTCGAAGACCATACGGTCGGCCAGGTCCGGGTCGATATAACGCCCGCCCGCCGCGACCTTGCGAATTGCCGTGAGCAGCAGTGCCGGGTCGCTGTCCTTGGTGGCGTAACCGGCGGCACCGACCTTTAAGGCGCGGGCGGCCATTTGCGCCTCGTCGTGCATCGACAGCACGAGGATCGCCGGCGGATTGCTCAGCGCGCGAATCCGCGCGATGGCTTCCAGGCCGTTGACGCCAGGCATCGAGATATCCAGCAGCACCACCTCGCAGGGCACATGGCGCAACGTCTCTAGCAGTTGCTCGCCGTTGCTCGCTTCCCCGACCACTTGCAGGTCCTTGGCCAGGCCGATCAGTTGCTTGATGCCTTCGCGAACGATGGTGTGGTCTTCGGCTACCAGTACACGGATCACAGGGACTTCCTCTTGGTGTTATGCATCCAACGGCACCGTGACGCTCAGGGTGGTGCCCTCCCCCAGTTCGCTTTGCAGGCTTAGCTTCCCGCCCATGATCAGCACCCGCTCGCGCATGCCCACCAGGCCGAACGACACGGCGCGGCCTTGGGCCTGGACGAAACCGACGCCATCGTCGCTGATGCTCAGCCGCAAATTCGTGCCTTCCACTGCCAGGGTCAGCTCGACAGTATGCGCCTGGGCATGGCGCATTACGTTGGTCAGCGCTTCCTGCAAGATACGAAACAAGCCGATGGCCTTGGCGTCGCTCAGGGCCGGCAGGTTATCCGGAACCTGCACCAGGCAGGGAATTTGCGTACGCGCTTCAAAGCGCCGCGCTTGCCACTCGATGGCGGAAGCGATACCGGCATCGAGAATCGGCGGGCGCAGCGCGGTGGCCACGTCGCGCACCAGTTGGAACAGCTGGGCGATCAGGCGCTTCATGCTGTTCAAGCGTTCATTGAGCCCAGGGTCCAGCTGTGAATACGCCAGTTCGCACATGGAGGTTTCCAGCTTGAGCACGGTGAGCATCTGCCCGAGTTCGTCGTGCACTTCGCGGGCGATACGAGCCTTTTCTTCTTCGCGCACGGTTTCGAGATGGGCGGACAACTCGCGCAGTTGCGCCTCACTTTGCAGCAGTGCAGCGACATAACGGCGCCGCTCGGTGACGTCCGTGAGGTAGACCACCAGGTATTCGCCGTCGGCAAAGCGCAGGAAGCTCAGGGACACATCGGCAGGCAGGACACTGCCGTCGGCGCGCAGGCAATCGGTGGCAAAGTTCTGCGGACCGTCTTCACTGGCGCGGGCGCGCTTCCACAGGTTGAGCCAGCGGTCCATGTCCAGGGTCGGGTCAAGGTCGATCAATGGCCGCTCGATCAGCGCGTCGGGGCCATAGCCCAGCATGGTTTCGGCAGCGCGGTTGGCGTAGCGCACATGGCTGTCCCAATTGACCCACAGGATGCCGACGGTGCTTTGATCGATGGAAAACTGCGTCAGCCGCAGCGCTTCGGCACCGGCGGCACGGGCCGCGCTTTCTTCACGGGCGGCGAGCAGGCCATGCTCCAGTGCCCGTTGCTGGCGGCGCTGCCAGAACACCACGGCCAAACTGGCAAGCAGGAACAGGCTCAGCAGGACACAGAGGTTTTGCCACAGGCCCGGCGATTCGGTCAGCCGAGGGTATTTGGGTTGCAGCCAGCGGTTGTGCAACTGGTCCAGGTCACGTGCGGGAATCGCGCGCAGGGCGCTTTCCATGATGCCGGCCAGCTCCGGCCAATCCCGGCGCGTTGCCACCCGCAGCAATTGCGGCAAGCCGATATCCCCCACCACTGCCAGCCCGGCGAATTCCGCCTCGCTAGACAAGCGGCTCAACTGCGCCTCATCCACCACGGCATACCGCGCCTGCTGGCTCACCAATAATTGCAGGGCCTGGCGCTCCATGGGCACGCCTTGCAGGTTGAGGCTCGGGTAGGTGCCGCGCAGGTAGTCGGCGACGGCGCTGGGCATGCGCACGGCAACGCGGGATTGGTCGTCGAGTTTTTCCAACTCCACCGCACCACCGCCGTCACGGATGCCGACGATGTGCTGGGGCACGCGCATATATGGGTCGGTGAATAACCACAAGCGCAAGCCGGCCGGGGTTTGTTGCAGGCCGGGGGCCATGTCTATCTCGCCGTCGCGCAGGGCGGCGTCCAGCTGCTCCTGAGTGGGGAAGTTGCGCCAGGTCAGCTCGATGTTCAACGCCTTGGCCAGCCACTGCATCAGCTCCACATTGGCCCCGGACAGGCGCTGCAAACGCCGGTCGTATTGCGCAAAAGGTGCCTGCAATACCAGGCCCACCCGCAACTCCGGGTGCTGTGCCAGCCATTCGCGTTGCTGCGGGTTCAGCTGTGCTTGAGGCACGGCAGGCACCGTCGCGGCATTCGCGATCAAGGCAAACCATAAACAGCCGATAACCAGCAGACAGCGAAAACCCATGATCCACGTCTCACATCACTGACAAATACAGACCAACCCATTAGGCTGCTGGAACCTTTTCTGGCCGGGAATTAACGATGCCCTTTATTCACCGCTCGGCACTGCCAGCATTGTGCCTGTCGCTGCTATTTACCAGCGCCTTTTCTGTGCAGGCCGCAGACGCCCCGGCGCCGGCTGCCGAAAAACCCGTCGAACGCCAGCCCCTGCCTGAGCGCAGCCAGCAAGAAGCCAGTGCCCTGGAACGCAAGATCCCGCAGCAGGAACAGCAGCAACTGCAGGCCGGCAGCGATTCATTCCTCGCCCTGTGGAAACCGGCCAACAGTGCCGAGCCAGAAGGCGTGGTGATTATCGTACCGGGCAGCGGCGAGAATGCTGACTGGCCGCAAGCAATCGGTCCGTTGCGCCGCAAATTACCGGACGCCCATTGGGGCACTCTTAGCCTGTCGCTGCCGGATGTGAGCGTGGACACCCTGCCACCGCGCGTGATGGAAGCGCCCAAGGCCACCGTCGACACCAGCAGCAAGGACGCGAGCACTGCCGACAAACCGATCGAACAAGCCGCCAGCGCCGAGGCTGAAGGCACCGACCCGGCCGTAGTGCCGGGCGCGGACGAGCAGGACAAGACCGACGCCTCACGCATTTTCGCGCGCATCGATGCCGCCGTGGCATTCGCCCAGACCCAGAGCGCGCGCAGCGTGGTGCTGGTGGGGCATGGCACGGGGGCTTGGTGGGCGGCGCGGTATTTGAGCGAGAAACAGCCGTCCCAAGTGCAGAAGCTGGTCATTGTCGCTGCGCAAACACCTGCCGGGCGCCAACCGGACATCCAGCAACTGGCACCTGGCTTGAAGTTGCCGACCGCCGATGTCTTCTATCAAGACAACGCCCAGGCACGCAAAAACGCCCAGGCCCGTGCCGAAGCAGCTAAGCGGTTGAAGAATGATGGGTATAAGCAGGTGTCGCTGAAAACCGTACCGGGCAACGGTGCTGCCGAGCAGGAGCAGTTGTATCGGCGGATTCGTGGGTGGTTGAGTCCGCAAGCCAGCGCGGACTGATCACATTCTTCAAGAGCACCGAAAATCCCCTGTGGGAGCGGGCTTGCTCGCGAATGCGGTGGGTCAGTATCAGATGTGCTGACTGACATACCGCATTCGCGAGCAACCCCGCTCCCACATTGGATTGGATTGGCACATCAGATTAGTCAGCGAAAATCCCGGCGCTCACGAATCAGCGCATACGCACTGTGCAGCTCGCGCGTACGCTCGGTGGCCTCACGCACTTGCGCAGGGCTGGCACCACTGCCGGCAACCTTGTCTGGATGGTGACGGCTGAGCAGACGGCGATAGGCCCGCTTGATCACTGACGGTTCGGTGGTGGCTGTCACGCCGAGCAAACGCAACGCCTCTTGATAGCTAGCCCCTCGATTGATCAGCGGCTTGCGCTCAGGCGTGAAGTCAGCGGCCAGCGCCTGCAGTTGCTGCGGCGTCCAACCCAACCACTTGCCCCACTGCTCGATCAGGTCGCGCTCGGCGTCGCTCGCCTTGCCGTCGGCCCAGACCATCCGCCAGCACGCACGCAACACACCCTCTGCCGCATGGGGTTGGGCCTTGAGCACACGCAAATAACTGCGCACCCGGTCAGAGCCGGACTTACCACGGTTGAAGGCGGCAATCGCACGGCGCTGGGCGGACTCGGTCATGTCCAACGAACGCATTTCCTGCCGCGCCTGCTGGATATGCCCGTCCGCCACCCGGCCATTGCTCTTGGCCAGACGTCCCAGCAGTACGAACAACAACTCGTCATTGCGCAACGCCGGGCGCCCACCCAGGCGCTCGCGCAACTGCGCCCAATTGTGCAATTGCAGGCGACGGTCCAGCGCCTGCCCCAATAGCGCGCCCAGCATGGCCCCCGGAATACTGGCAATGGCAAAGCCAGCCCCGGCGCCGATCAGCGTCCCTGGCCACAGCATGCTACCGCCCCGCAGTCAGCAGGGTTTCGACTTGCGCCAAGCGCTCCAGCGTGCCGACATCAATCCAGCGTCCCGCCATGTGTTCCCCCGTTACCAAACCCTTGGCCATCGCCGCCCGCAACAGCGGCGCCAGCTTGAAGGCACCCGCGCTGCACCCCTCGAATAGTTTGGGGTCGAGCACGGAAATGCCACTGAAGGTCAGGTTATCGGCACCGGCCGCTGCATCATGAAGCAAACCCTGATCAAGGTAGAAATCACCGCCAGAAGGGTGATGCGCCGGGTTATCGACCATCACCAGGTGAGCCAGGCCTTGCAGCGGCTGCTTGAGCTGAGTGAAGTCGTAGTCGGTCCAGATATCGCCATTGACCACCAGGAACGGCGCGTCCCCCAGCAGCGGCAATGCCTGGAAAATCCCACCGCCGGTTTCCAGCGGCTCACCTTCCGGGGAGTAACGAATACGCAGACCGAACTGCGAACCGTCCCCCAGGTAGCTTTCGATCTGCTGACCGAGCCAGGCGTGGTTGATCACGATATCAGTGAAGCCCGCCTTGGCCAGCGCCTCCAGGTGGTACTCGATCAGGCGCTTGCCGCCGGCCTGCACCAAAGGCTTGGGGGTGTGCAAGGTGAGCGGACGCATCCGCTCGCCTTTGCCGGCGGCCAGGATCATGGCCTTCATAGCGTCGCCTCGGAAGGTTGGCGCAGACTGCCGAGCAACTCGGCCAGTTCACTCAACTCCGGGCGCTCGGCCAGTACCGCCTCTATATAAGCAAAGAAGCGCGGCACGTCGGCCAGGTAACGGGGCTTGCCGTCACGGTGACAGATGCGCGCGAAGATGCCGATAACCTTGAGGTGACGCTGCACACCCATCAGGTCGCTGGCCTGCAGGAAGTCGTCAAAATCTGCCTGCACCGGAATGCCAGCCTGGCCCGCACGCTCCCAATAGCCTCGTTGCCATTCACGCACGCGAGCCTGGGGCCAACTGAGAAAGGCGTCCTTGAACAGGCAGGTAATGTCATAGGTCACCGGGCCGTAGACCGCGTCCTGGAAATCCAGCACGCCGGGGTTCGGCTCACTGATCATCAAGTTGCGCGGCATGTAGTCGCGGTGCACCAAGACTTTTGGCTGCGCCAGGGCGCTGTCGATCAGCAGGTCGCTGGCTCGCTGCCAGAGCGCTTGCTGGCGAGTATCAAACTCGATACCCAAATGCCGGCGCACGTACCACTCTGGAAACAGTTCCAGCTCACGGCGCAGCAAGGCAACGTCGTAACTGGGCAGTGGCGCATCCATCGGTAACTGCTGGAAAGCCAGCAAGGCGTCGATGGCATCGGCAAACAATTGATCGGCGTTTTCACCGTCAATCACGTCCAAATAGGTTTTTCTGCCCAGGTCATTGAGCAAAAGAAAGCCGCGCGGCAAATCTTCTGCATAAATTTTTGGAACATTTATGCCCGACTTCGCCAGCAAATGAGCGATATCGACGAAAGGTTTGCAGTTTTCCTGGGGGGGTGGAGCGTCCATTACCACGAAAGTGCGGCCCCCTCCTTCCCAGCGGAAATAGCGCCTGAAACTCGCGTCGCTGCTGGCCGCGGTCAATGTGGCCGGGGGTACGGCACCCCAGCCTTGAGCGTTGAAAAGAATCGGCAACTGCTCATCCAGCCAGACATTCAGCTGTTGTAAACGTAGATCTTGCTCGGGCATTACAAGGGTCTCCGACGGCGCTAGCCGTCAAGCGGGTCATGCTTTATTATCACGCATCTTTTTCAGACCATCGAGAGGCGTGCGGCCCACACCGCGGGCAGATGGCACGCAGGAAGCCCGGACTAATAAGATGGCATTGAAATCCCCCGCGTTTCGTAGAAAATTTCCGTTGCTGGTAACCGGCAGTCTGCTGGCCATGCAACCTTTCGCCACCTCATTCGTGGTCGCCGCGGAACAGTATGACTGCTCAGTCTCTGCTTCGGGTGCCTGGGATTGCGCGCCAAAAACCGCCGCAGCCCCGTTGCCACCGCGTCCTGTGCATGACGGCGCCGCCGTAAGCTCAGGCAACAGCACGGCGCAAACCGATGCTGACGGCAAAGCCGACGCCGGACCGAAGACCGCATTGGTCACCGAGACCAAGGGCCGTGGCATGCGTTCGCGCAGTGCCGACTATAGCCACTTGGACTGGGTCCCCCGCGACAAGCTGACCGCCGCCCAACTGGCAGAAACCGGTCCTTACTGCGGCGGCGCGTACATCGAGCCAACGCGTCCTGGCATGAACGACAAGACGAACAAGAGCGATGCGCCGACCTTCATCGGTGCCAAGGCCTCTCGTTACGAGCAAGAATCACAAGTTGCAACCCTGGCCGGTGACGTTGTCATGCGCCAAGGCAGCATGCAGCTTGAAGCCCAGGAAGCCAGCCTGTACCAGGCCGAAAGCCGCGGCGAACTGGACGGCAATGTGCGCCTGCGCGACAACGGCGCCCTGATCGTCGGCGACCACGCCCAGGTCCAACTGGACACCGGCGCGGCGCAGATCGACAACGCCGAGTACGTGCTGCACAAATCGCGCATCCGCGGTAACGCGCTGTACGCCAAGCGTGCCGAAAACGCGATCATCCGTCTCAAGGACGGTACGTACACCACCTGCGAGCCGGACAGCAACGCCTGGCAGCTCAAGGGCAACAACATCACGTTGAACCCGGCCACCGGTTTCGGTACGGCCACCAACGCGACGTTGCGGATCAAGAACATTCCGATCCTGTACACCCCCTACATCTATTTCCCGATCGACGACCGTCGTCAATCCGGCTTCCTGCCACCGAGCTTCAGCTCCGGCAGCGAGACCGGCTTTACCCTGGTTACGCCGTACTACTTCAACCTGGCGCCAAACTACGACGCCACGTTGTACCCGCAATACATGACCAAGCGCGGCATGATGATGGAGGGCGAATTCCGCTACCTCACCAAGTCCAGCGAAGGCCAGTTCGGCGGCGCGTACCTGAACGACGACAACGACGAACGCAAGCAGCAGACCGACTACGAAAAAACCCGCTACATGCTCAACTGGCAGCACAAGGGCGGGTTGGATTCGCGTGTACTGACCCAGGTCGACTACACCACGATCAGCGATCCGTATTACTTCCAGGACCTCAAGTCCTACCAGGAAGGCGTCGAGAGCCGTGACTACGTGAACCAACAGGGTTCCGTGACGTATCGCGGCGACAGCTTCCAGGCTCGTTTGAACCTGCAGGCCTACCAGCTGGCGACGATCTCGCAGATCACCCCGTATGACCGCCTGCCGCAGATCACCTTCAACGGTACCCTGCCTTACCATCCGGGCGGCTTGAACTTCAGCTACGAAACCGAAGCTGTGCGCTTTGAGCGGAACCTGGAGAACGGCACCTTTACCGACGAGAACGGCCTGGTGTCGCCTCGCCTGGACACCTACGTAACTGGCCTGACCCGTGCAAACGGCACACGCTTGAACGTAGCGCCGGCTGTCGAATACCCGATGAACTGGACCTACGGCTTTGTGACGCCGAAGCTCAAGTACGTCTACACCAAGTACGACCTTGACCTCGACAGCATTGGCAAGAACGACATTATTGCTGCGCAGGCAGCATCGACCGCTGCTGGCACCCAGTACGCTGGCGGCACGTTCAAAAGCTCCCAAGACCGTGCAGTCCCGGTTGCCAGCATCGATAGCGGCCTGTACTTCGACCGCGACACCAACTGGTTCGGCAAGGACTATCGTCAGACCCTCGAACCACGTGCGTTCTACCTGTACGTGCCGAACAAGGACCAGAGCGACATTCCGGTGTTCGACACCAGCGAGTACTCGTTCAGCTACGCGTCGCTGTTCCGCGACAACCGCTTCAGCGGCTCCGACCGTATCGGCGACGAGAACAAGCTGTCCCTTGGCTTGACCAGCCGCTGGATCGAAGAAAACGGTTTCGAGCGTCAACGCGTTTCTGTTGGCCAGGCCGTGTACTTCAAGGATCGTGAAGTCCAACTGCCGGGTATCCTGGCGTCCGACCGTGCAGATGCGCAGTCCGATGTGTCGCCTGTCGCCCTGGACTACGAGTTCCGCTTCAACCGCGACTGGCGCGCCACTGCCGACTACAACTGGGACACCGAGGAACACAGCCCTCGTTCCGGCAGCGCGATGCTCCACTACCAGCCGGAAGACAACCCGAACAAGATCATCAACGTCGGCTATCGCTATCGTAACGACCAGGTCGTGTACAACCAGCTGACCGGCAAATGGCAATTCGGCGGTGACTACGGCACGCCAGGCCAAGAGAACTACGTGAAGGATTACTACAAAATCCAGCAACACGACTTCTCGATGATGTGGCCGATCGTTCCACAGTGGAACCTGATCACCCGCTGGCAGTACGACTATGCCCGCAACCGTACCCTGGAAGCCTTCGGTGGTTTCGAGTACGACAACTGCTGCTGGAAACTGCGCGTCATCAACCGTTACTGGGTTTCCAACGACGAATACAGCCAGATCGCCCCGCTTAACGAAAAGGGTGACCACGGGCTCTTTCTCCAGATCGTCCTCAAGGGACTGGGCGGCCTGACCGGCGCCAAGGTAGAGAGCTTCCTCGACAAAGGCATTGAAGGTTATCGTGAACGTGAAGACAAAGCTTTCTGAGTGTCTGCGCCCGCTAGTGCTGGGCGCACTGTTCCTGGGTACCGCATCGGCGCACGCTGCGGTTCAAGAACTGGATAAGGTAGTGGCCATCGTCGATAACGACGTGATCATGCAGAGCCAACTGGACCAACGCGTCAAGGAAGTTCAGCAAACCATCGCCAAGCGTGGCGGTGGCGTGCCACCTACCAGCGTCCTGGACCAGCAGGTGCTGGAGCGCCTGATCGTCGAAAACCTGCAACTGCAGATTGGCGATCGTTCCGGCATCCGCATTTCGGACGAAGAACTGAACCAGGCCGTGGGCACCATTGCCCAGCGCAACAACATGACCATTGACCAGTTCCGTGCAGCCCTGGCCCACGACGGTTTGTCCTATGAGGACGCCCGTGACCAGATCCGCCGTGAAATGATCATCAGCCGTGTACGTCAGCGCCGTGTAGCCGAGCGCGTTCAAGTGTCGGAGCAGGAAGTGAAGAACTTCCTGGCCTCGGACCTGGGCAAGATGCAGCTTTCCGAAGAGCTGCACCTGGCCAATATCCTGATCGCAACACCCGACAGCGCCACTTCCGAGCAGCTCAATGCAGCCGCAGCGAAAACCCAGGCTGTCTATGATCGTCTCAAGGCCGGTGCTGACTTTGCCCAAACGGCGATCGCCGTGTCCGGCAGCGACAACGCCCTTGAAGGCGGCGACATGGGCTGGCGTAAAGCCGCTCAATTGCCACCTCCGTTCGACCGTGAACTGAGCGCCATGGAAGTGGGTGGCATCACCCAGCCAGCACGTACGCCGGGCGGCTTCATTATCCTCAAGCTGTTGGAAAAACGCGGTGGCGAGACTTCGCTGAAAGACGAGGTTCATGTTCGTCATATCCTCGTCAAACCAAGCGAAATCCGCACCGAAGCCCAAACCAAGGAACTGGCCCAGAAGATCTATGACCGCATCGAAAGCGGTGAAGACTTCGCCACCCTGGCCAAGAGCTTTTCGGAAGACCCGGGTTCTGCTCTCAACGGCGGCGACCTGAACTGGATCGACCCGAAAGCGTTGGTGCCGGAGTTCCAGGACGTCATGGCCAAGACCCCGCAAGGCGTTCTGTCCAAGCCGTTCAAGACTCAATACGGCTGGCATGTACTGGAAGTCCTTGGCCGTCGCGCCACCGACAACACTGCACAGGCCCGCGAGCAACAAGCACTCAACGTACTGCGTAACCGCAAATACGATGAAGAACTGCAAACCTGGCTGCGTCAGATCCGCGACGAAGCCTATGTAGAGAACAAACTGCCAGGCGCCGAGCAAACAGGCACCAACCAGGCAGCCCAGTGAAACCCCAGCGTTTCGCGGTAACACCCGGCGAGCCTGCCGGCATAGGTCCAGACCTGTGCCTGCTGCTCGCCTCGCAACCTCAGCCACACCCCCTGATTGCCATTACCAGCCGCGACCTGCTCCTCGAGCGGGCCGCGCAGCTGGGCGTGGCTGTCAATGTGCTGGAGGTATCGCCGGGCAATTGGCCAGACCTTCCGGCACCTGCTGACAGCCTGTATGTGTGGGATACGCCACTGAACGCCAAAGTCGTTGCCGGGAAACTGGACAAGGCCAATGCGGCGTTCGTCCTGGAAACGCTGACCCGCGCAGGGCAAGGCTGCATCGACGGCGACTTCGCCGGCATGATCACCGCGCCAGTGCACAAGGGCGTAATCAACGAGTCCGGCATTGCCTTTTCCGGGCACACCGAATTCCTCGCCGAACTGACCCATACCGAACAAGTCGTGATGATGTTGGCCACACGCGGCCTGCGCGTCGCCCTGGTGACGACGCACCTGCCGTTGCGTGACATTGCCGACGCCATTACCGTCGAGCGCCTGGAGCGCGTAACGCGCATCCTGCACGCCGACCTGCAACAAAAATTCGGCATCGCCCAACCGCGCATCCTGGTCTGCGGGCTCAACCCCCACGCAGGTGAAGGCGGCCACCTGGGCCATGAAGAAATCGACATCATCGAACCAACCCTGGAGCGTCTGCGCCAAGAAGGCATGGACCTGCGTGGCCCACTGCCTGCGGACACTCTGTTTACCCCCAAATATCTGGAGCACTGCGACGCAGTGCTGGCGATGTACCACGACCAGGGGCTGCCGGTGCTTAAATACAAAGGCTTCGGCGCCGCAGTCAACGTGACACTGGGCCTGCCGATCATCCGCACTTCCGTCGACCATGGCACCGCCCTGGACCTGGCGGGCAGCGGCAAGATCGATACCGGCAGCCTGCACGTGGCCCTGGAAACCGCCTATCAGATGGCCGAGACCCGTATATGACCGAGCATTACCAACACCGGGCGCGCAAGCGTTTCGGGCAAAACTTCCTGCACGACGCTGGCGTGATCGACCGCATCCTGCGCTCCATCCATGCCAAGCCGGAAGACCGCCTGCTGGAAATCGGCCCAGGCCAGGGCGCACTGACCCAAGGCTTGCTGGCCAGCGGTGGCCAACTGGACGTGGTGGAGTTGGACAAGGACCTGATCCCGATCCTCAACCAGCAGTTCGCCGGCAAGTCCAACTTCAACCTGCATCAGGGCGACGCACTGAAGTTCGATTTCAACACCCTCAACGCCGCGCCTAACAGTCTGCGCGTAGTGGGCAACCTGCCATACAACATCTCCACGCCGCTGATCTTCCACCTGCTGAACAACGCCGGGATCATCCGCGACATGCACTTCATGCTGCAAAAAGAAGTGGTGGAGCGCCTGGCCGCAGGGCCTGGTGGCGGTGATTGGGGTCGCCTGTCGATCATGGTCCAGTACCACTGCCGCGTAGAGCACCTGTTCAACGTGGGTCCTGGCGCGTTCAACCCGCCGCCGAAGGTCGACTCGGCCATCGTGCGCCTGGTGCCTCACGCCGTGTTGCCGCACCCGGCCAAGGATCACAAGTTGCTGGAGCGGGTCGTGCGCGAAGCCTTCAACCAGCGCCGCAAAACCCTGCGCAACACGCTCAAGGCCCTGCTGAGCAATGCCGAAATCGAAGCCGCTGGCGTCGACGGCAGCCTGCGCCCCGAGCAACTGGACCTTGCCGCGTTCGTACGCCTGGCCGACCAACTGGCTATCCAGCCCGCGCCAACCGCCGACTGACACCCAAGCCTGGCCAGACACATGTCTGGCCTAGTGCCCTCCTCATGGCCTAGACTGACCCGCATCTGCTGTCCTCCGCTTTTAAGGCCTCTTGCATGTCCGATCCTCGCTACCAGATCGACGTCAGCGTCGTCACCCGCTTCCTGGCGGACCAATCACAACCCGAGCAAAATCGCTTCGCCTTTGCCTACACCATCACGGTGAAAAACAACGGGCTGGTGCCGGCCAAGCTGCTGTCCCGCCATTGGGTGATCACTGATGGCGACGGCCAGGTCGAGGAAGTACGCGGTGCGGGTGTGGTTGGCCAACAGCCGCTGATCGACAGCGGTGCAAGCCACACCTACAGCAGCGGCACGGTGATGACCTCCAAAGTCGGTACCATGCAAGGCTCGTATCAGATGAAAGCCACCGACGGCCAGTTGTTCGACGCGATCATCGCGCCCTTCCGCCTAGCCGTGCCCGGAGCCCTGCACTGATGGCGACCTATGCGGTCGGTGACCTGCAAGGCTGCCTGGAACCCCTCAAGTGCCTGCTTGAACGAGTAGCCTTTGACCCGGCGAACGATCGCTTGTGGTTAGTCGGTGACTTGGTCAACCGCGGCCCTGAGTCGCTGGCGACCCTGCGCTACTTATATAGCCTGCGTGATTCCCTGGTGTGCGTACTGGGCAACCACGACCTGCACCTGCTGGCTGCCGCCAATAACGTCGAGCGTCTGAAAAAAGGCGATACCCTGCGCGAGATCCTCGAAGCCCCGGACCGTGCACAATTGCTCGACTGGCTGCGCCGACAAAAGATCATGCATTACGACGAAAGCCGCGACATGGCCTTGGTCCATGCCGGCATCCCGCCCCAGTGGACACTGAAAAAAGCCCTCAAGTGCGCTGCCGAAGTCGAAAACGTATTGGCCGACGACAGCCTGTACACCACTTACCTCGACGGCATGTACGGCAACGAACCGGTGAAGTGGGACAACGACCTCAGTGGCGTGACGCGCCTGCGCGTGATCACCAACTACTTCACGCGCATGCGCTTCTGCACCGCCGAGGGCAAGCTGGACCTCAAGAGCAAAGAGGGCGTCGACACTGCCCTGCCCGGCTACAAGCCGTGGTTCGCTCACAAGGACCGCAAGACCCGTGATACGAAGATTATCTTCGGTCACTGGGCAGCCCTTGAAGGCAAGTGCGACGAGCCCGGCGTGTTCGCCCTCGACACCGGTTGCGTGTGGGGCGGCGCCATGACCTTGATGAACATCGACACCGGCGAGCGCCATAGCTGCCAGTGCGAATCCCCCCTTTCCGTTACGCTGCCGGCCGCCAAGCCCTAGGAGCCCCCATGAGCGAATTCAAACGTATCCCTCCCGAACAAGCCCAAGCCCTGCGTGAACAAGGCGCCGTGGTAGTCGACATCCGTGATCAACCCACTTATGCAGCCGCCCATATCCGTGGCGCCCAGCATTTGGACAACCACAACATCGCCGACTTCATCCGTGCCGCCGACCTCGACGCGCCGGTAATTGTCGCGTGCTATCACGGCAACTCCAGCCAGAGCGCGGCGGCCTACCTGATCAGCCAAGGTTTTTCTGACGTCTATAGCCTGGACGGTGGCTTTGAGCTGTGGCGTACGACCTATCCTGCAGAAATTGCCTCCGGCGATTCGCAATAATTTTTTTCACACCCCGCTACCCCGCGTGACGCTTGGGCTCGCGCCGTTTCTGACGAACGGCGCAGTCAAACTAATTACGCATCGCACCTTGACCTCCCGGATTCCGAACTATCCTTAAGCGCAGGCCATCCGAATCAGGGGAGAGCCGGTACACCGGCGTGCGGGTCATCGGTAGCGTTTCAGGGTGTTCTGGGGGGAAAACGGCCATTGGCGATCGCCATGGCTGCCAGCATCGACTGATTGATCCGGCGTCGGCTCCACGTATCGAGCGAGGTGACGACGTCATGAGTATTTTTAGCCACTTCCAACAACGCTTCGAGTCCACACAGCAGGAAGAACTCACGCTGCAGGAGTATCTTGAGCTGTGCAAAAAGGACCGCAGTACCTACGCGTCTGCCGCCGAACGTTTGCTACTGGCAATCGGCGAGCCGGAACTGGTAGACACCTCGAACAATTCGCGCCTGTCGCGAATATTTTCCAACAAGGTGATCCGCCGTTACCCGGCCTTTGAAGACTTCCACGGAATGGAAGAATGCATCGACCAGATCGTCTCCTACTTCCGCCATGCCGCCCAAGGCCTGGAAGAGAAGAAACAAATCCTCTACCTGCTCGGCCCTGTCGGCGGCGGTAAATCGTCCCTGGCCGAAAAACTCAAACAACTGATCGAGAAAGTGCCCTTCTACGCGATCAAGGGCTCACCGGTCTTCGAGTCGCCCTTGGGCTTGTTCAACGCCACCGAAGATGGCGCGATCCTCGAAGAAGACTTCGGCATCCCGCGCCGCTACCTCAACACCATCATGTCGCCCTGGGCCACCAAGCGCCTGGCCGAGTTCGGTGGTGATATCAGCCAGTTCCGCGTGGTGAAACTCTACCCGTCGATCCTCAACCAGATCGGCGTGGCCAAGACCGAACCGGGGGATGAGAACAACCAGGACATCTCTGCGCTGGTGGGCAAGGTCGATATCCGCAAGCTGGAAGAATTCCCACAAAACGACGCCGACGCCTACAGCTACTCGGGCGCGCTGTGCCGGGCCAACCAAGGCCTGATGGAGTTCGTGGAGATGTTCAAGGCACCGATCAAGGTGCTGCACCCACTGCTGACTGCGACCCAGGAAGGTAACTACAACAGTACCGAAGGCCTGGGCGCGATTCCGTTCACCGGGATCCTGCTGGCCCACTCCAACGAATCGGAATGGCACACCTTCCGCAACAACAAGAACAACGAAGCCTTCATCGACCGGATCTACATCGTCAAGGTGCCGTACTGCCTGCGGGTCAGCGATGAAATCAAGATCTACGACAAGCTGCTGTTCAACAGCTCCCTGGCCAAGGCCCATTGCGCACCCGACACCCTGAAGATGCTCGCCCAGTTCACCGTACTGTCGCGCCTCAAGGAGCCGGAAAACTCGAACATCTACTCCAAGATGCGCGTGTACGACGGCGAAAACCTCAAGGACACCGATCCCAAGGCCAAATCGATCCAGGAATACCGCGACAGCGCAGGCGTTGACGAAGGCATGAACGGGCTGTCGACGCGCTTCGCGTTCAAGATCCTGTCCAAAGTCTTCAACTTTGACCCTCACGAAATCGCTGCCAACCCCGTACACCTGCTCTATGTGCTGGAACAGCAGATCGAACAGGAACAATTCCAGGCCGAAACCCGCGAGCGCTACCTGCGTTTCCTCAAGGAATACCTGGCGCCGCGCTACATCGAGTTTATCGGCAAGGAAATCCAGACCGCGTACTTGGAGTCCTACAGCGAGTACGGCCAGAACATCTTCGATCGCTACGTGCTGTACGCCGATTTCTGGATCCAGGACCAGGAATACCGCGACCCGGAAACCGGCGAGATCCTCAACCGCGTTGCCCTCAACGAGGAACTGGAGAAAATCGAGAAACCGGCCGGCATCAGCAATCCGAAGGATTTCCGCAACGAAATCGTCAACTTCGTGCTGCGCGCCCGCGCCAACAACAACGGCAAGAACCCTACCTGGCTCAGCTACGAGAAGCTGCGGGTGGTTATCGAGAAGAAAATGTTCTCCAACACCGAGGATCTACTGCCGGTCATCAGCTTCAATGCCAAGGCCAGCAAGGAGGATCAACAAAAACACAACGACTTCGTCACACGAATGGTCGAGCGTGGCTACACCGACAAACAGGTACGCCTGCTCTCCGAGTGGTACCTGCGGGTTCGCAAATCGCAGTAAGGCAGCGACGCGCGTGCAGTGCCAGGCCTAGGGCCTGGCAACTGACCGCCTGTCTTTAAGCTTCCAGCTCACAGTTTGAAGCTTGTAACGTGAAGCTGCCCGGAGGGCTCCCCTATGAGCTATGTGATCGACCGACGCCTCAATGGCAAGAACAAGAGCACGGTAAACCGTCAGCGTTTTCTGCGGCGTTACCGCGACCACATCAAAAAGGCTGTAGAAGAGGCCGTGAGCCGCCGTTCCATTACAGACATGGAGCACGGCGAGCAAATCAGCATTCCCGGACGGGATATCGACGAACCCGTGCTGCACCACGGTCGGGGCGGCAAACAGACGGTCGTGCACCCCGGCAACAAAGAATTCACCACCGGCGAACATATCCAGCGCCCCCAAGGCGGTGGCGGCGGCAAAGGCCCGGGCAAGGCGGGTAATTCCGGCGAGGGCATGGACGAGTTCGTGTTCCAGATCACTCAGGAAGAGTTCCTCGAATTCATGTTCGAAGACCTGGAACTGCCCAACCTGGTCAAGCGTAACCTCACCGGCACCGACACCTTCAAGACCGTACGTGCGGGGATCAGCAACGAGGGTAACCCGTCTCGCATCAATATCATCCGCACCCTGCGTTCAGCCCATGCGCGGCGGATCGCCCTGTCGGGTAGCAGCCGCGCCAAATTGAAGGTAGCCAAGGAAGAGTTGGCGCGCTTGAAGCGCGAAGAGCCCGATAACTTCGGCGATATCCAGGAAATCGAAGCAGAAATCGAGAAACTCAGCGCACGTATTCACCGTGTGCCGTTCCTCGACACCTTCGACCTGAAATACAACCTGCTGGTCAAACAACCCAACCCCAGTTCCAAGGCCGTGATGTTCTGCTTGATGGACGTGTCAGGCTCCATGACCCAAGCCACCAAGGACATCGCCAAGCGCTTCTTTATCCTGCTGTACCTGTTCCTGAAGCGGAACTACGACAAGATTGACGTCGTATTCATCCGCCACCACACCAGCGCCCGGGAAGTCGACGAAGAAGAATTCTTCTATTCGCGGGAAACCGGCGGCACCATCGTGTCCAGCGCCTTGAAGCTGATGCAGGAGATCATGGCAGAGCGCTACCCTGCCAACGAGTGGAACATCTACGCCGCCCAAGCCTCGGACGGTGACAACTGGAATGACGACTCGCCCATCTGCCGCGACATCCTTATCAACCAGATCATGCCGTTCGTGCAGTACTACACTTACGTTGAGATCACCCCCCGTGAGCATCAGGCCCTGTGGTTCGAATACGAGCGCATCGGCGAAGCCTTTGCCGACACATTCGCCCAGCAGCAACTGGTCTCGGCCGGCGATATCTATCCGGTCTTCCGTGAACTCTTCCAGCGCAGGTTAGTGACATGACCGCCAAAAAAGAGCAAAAACGCCAACCCATTTCCACGGGGTCCGAGTGGACCTTTGAACTGATCCAGGCCTATGACCGGGAAATCAGCCGCATCGCGGCGGGTTATGCGCTGGACACCTACCCCAACCAGATCGAAGTCATTACCGCCGAACAGATGATGGACGCCTACGCTTCCGTGGGCATGCCCCTGGGCTATCACCATTGGTCCTACGGCAAGCACTTCCTCAGCACCGAGAAATCCTACAGCCGGGGCCAAATGGGTCTGGCCTACGAGATCGTGATCAACTCGGACCCCTGCATTGCCTACCTGATGGAAGAAAACACCATCTGCATGCAGGCCCTGGTGGTGGCCCATGCCTGCTATGGGCATAACAGCTTCTTCAAAGGCAACTACCTGTTCCGCACTTGGACCGACGCCAGCTCAATCATCGATTACCTGGTGTTCGCCAAGCAGTACATCATGCAGTGCGAGGAGCGCCACGGCATCGATGCGGTGGAAGACCTGCTCGATTCCTGCCATGCCCTGATGAACTACGGCGTAGACCGCTACAAACGCCCCTACCCGATTTCTGCCGAGGAAGAGCGTCTGCGCCAGAAGGAGCGCGAGGAGCATCTGCAGAAGCAGATCAACGACCTGTGGCGCACCATTCCTAAAAAGACCGGCAAAAACAGCGACAAGGACAATGCACGCTTCCCCGCCGAACCTCAGGAAAACATCCTGTACTTCCTGGAAAAACACGCGCCGTTGCTAGAGCCTTGGCAACGGGAAATCGTGCGCATCGTGCGCAAGATCGCTCAGTATTTTTACCCACAGCGCCAGACCCAGGTGATGAACGAAGGCTGGGCAACGTTCTGGCACTACACCCTGATGAACGACCTGTACGACGAGGGCCTGGTCACTGACGGCTTCATGATGGAGTTCCTGACTTCCCACACCAGCGTGGTGTACCAGCCGGGCTTCGACAGCCCGTATTACAGCGGCATTAACCCCTACGCACTGGGCTTTGCCATGTACCGCGACATCCGGCGCATGTGCGAACACCCCACCGAAGAAGACCGTCGCTGGTTCCCGGAAATCGCCGGCAGCGATTGGCTGTCCACCATCAAGTTCGCCATGAGCAGCTTCAAGGATGAGAGTTTCATCCTTCAGTACCTGTCGCCCCAAGTGATTCGCGACCTCAAGCTGTTCAGCATCCTCGACGATGACCTCAAGGACGACCTGGTGGTACCGGCTATCCACGACGAGCCCGGCTATCGCACCATTCGCGAAACCCTGGCCGCGCAATACAACCTGGGCAATCGCGAGCCCAACGTGCAGATCTACAGCATCGATGTGCGTGGCGATCGTTCGCTGACCCTGCGTCACCAGCAGCACGACCGCAAACCACTGGGCGAGTCCACCGAAGAAGTGCTCAAGCATTTGCATCGGCTGTGGGGGTTCGATATCCACCTGGAGACCCTGCAGGGGGACCAAGTGATGAAAACCCATCACGTGCCACCGCGCAGCGATCACGGCGACAACGATTACGGCCGCCTGGACCTGGCTGTCGTTCATCTCTGAAACAGCAAAGCCTCCATTGGTCAGGCACAGGCGGTATCCTGTGCCGCTAATGGAGGCTTTTTCATGAAAATCTACAAAGTCGGCGGCGCCGTACGTGACCGCTTGCTGGGCATCAAGGTCACCGATATCGACCGCGTTGTCGTTGGTGCGACGGCTGAAGAGATGCTCGCCAGAGGCTACAAGCCGGTCGGCGCTGACTTCCCGGTGTTCCTGGACCCGAAAAACGGCGATGAATACGCACTGGCTCGCACCGAACGCAAAAGTGGCCGGGGTTACGGCGGCTTTGTATTCCACGCCAGCCCAGAAGTGACACTGGAAGAAGACCTGATTCGTCGTGACCTGACCATCAATGCGATGGCGGAAGATGATGACGGCAACCTCACCGATCCGTACCACGGCCAGCAGGATTTGGAAGCGCGCATTTTGCGCCACGTTTCCCCCGCGTTTGCCGAAGATCCCCTGCGAGTGTTGCGCGTTGCTCGCTTTGCTGCGCGCTACGCCCATCTCGGGTTTACGGTCGCGCCGGATACGCTGGAACTGATGCGCCAACTCAGCGAATCCGGCGAACTTGAGGCGCTGACGCCAGAACGCAGTTGGAAAGAAATTTCCCGCGCACTGATGGAAGATCAGCCACAGGTGTTTATCCAGGTGCTACGCGACTGCACAGCCTTGAAAACCCTGATGCCGGAAGTCGATGCACTGTTTGGCGTGCCGCAACCCGAGGCCCATCACCCGGAAATAGACACCGGCGTGCACACCCTCAGCGTGCTGGAACAGACTGCCCTGCATAAACAACCACTGACCGTACGCTGGGCCTGCCTGCTGCATGACCTGGGCAAGGGCCTGACACCTGTGGATAAGTTGCCGCAGCATATTGCTCACGAACATACGGGTTTGAAGCTGGTCAAGGCGGTCAACGAACGCTTCAAGGCTCCCAGGGATTGCCAGGAATTGGCGTTGCTGGTTTGCCAGTATCACACCCACGGCCATCGCGCCCTGGAGTTGAAAGCCTCGACATTGCTGGAGTTGCTGCACAATTTTGACGTGTACCGCCGGCCGCAGCGCTTTGAAGAGTTTGTGATCGCCTGCGAAATGGACGCTCGCGGCCGCAAGGGGTTCGAGCAGCGAAGTTATCCACAGGCGGATTATTTGCGCGGCGCAGCGCGGGTCGCACGTGAAGTCGCGGTGGCACCACTGCTGGAGAAAGGATTCAAGGGCCCGCAGCTGGGCGAAGCACTCAAGCGCGAACGGCTCAATGCACTTAAGGCCTACAAGGAGCAGCACACCCTATAGGAGTGTGCTCGGCGTCAGTTGCTGGCCCTGCCATTCAAACCCGACAGGCGCCAGCACCTGGTCGATCTGCGCATCGCGCCATAGTTCGGCCAGGGTCTTGCCCACTTCGGGATGCAATCGCTGCGGGGCCATCAAAGACAGCGGCCACAATACAAACGCGTTTTTCAGGATTTCTGCGCGCGGCAGGATCAGACCATCGAAGTTACCCACCAACTCGCCGTACAGCAGTACGTCGATATCCAACGGCAGGCCCTTGCGGTCCGGTGCATAACGACCGTTGTCGGCTTCGATAAACTTCAAACGGCGATCAAGCTCCATTAACGGCAGGTCGGTATAGGCCGACACCACCAGGTTGAAAAACGGCCCGCTCTTGATCCCCACCGGCTGGCTTTCGAACACCGCCGAACAGCGAATATCCGTCAAGAAGCTCGCCAGCGCGTCAAGGCCGGCACGCAGGTGTGACTCGCGCTCGATATTGCTACCGAGGCCAAGGTAAACCTGAGTTAGCGACATCCGCGCTCGATCTCCACGCCCACGCCCTTGGCAGCCGGAACGGCGCCTGGTTTGGTCAACTTGAGGTGCAGCCAAGGGATCTGGAACTCGGCCATCAACACTTCGGCCAGGCGTTCGGCAAAGGTTTCCACCAACTGGTACTGGGATTGCTCGGCAAAGGCCTGGATACGTGCAGACACGCTGGCGTAATCCAACGCCAGGGTCAGGTCGTCACCGGCGGCGGCCGGGCGGTTATCCCAGGCGAAACTCAGGTCCAGGCGCAGGCACTGGCGGATTCCGCGCTCCCAGTCGTAGGCCCCGATCACGGTGTCGACTTCCAGGCCTTCGATAAACACTCTGTCCAAGCACTCTTCTCCGCAGCACGACAAGGGCGCGATGCCCCGTTAGAATCAGGGCGTCCTCGCCCGGAATAGTTAGCATGTTTTGGTCACTGGCGATTCTCGCCTACCTGCTCGGCTCGCTGTCCTTCGCCATCTTGCTCAGCCGCCTGACGGGAAATCCCGACCCGCGAATGAGTGGCTCAGGCAATGCCGGCGCCACCAATATGTTGCGCCTGGCCGGCAAGAAGCTTGCCGTGCTGACGTTACTGGGCGACGTGTGCAAGGGCCTGTTGCCCGTGCTGATCGCCAGCCTCGCCGGCCTCACCCTGCAACAACAGGCCTGGGTCGGCGTGTGTGCCGTCCTCGGCCATTTGTTCCCGCTGTACTTCCGCTTTCGCGGTGGCAAGGGTGTCGCCACGGCAGCCGGCATGCTGCTGGGGATTTACCCACCGGCTGCGCTGCTGGCCGTGCTCGCCTGGTTGCTGACGTTCTACCTGACCCGCACCAGCTCGCTCGCCGCGTTGATCGCCACTCCGCTTACCCTGCCGCTACTGGCCTGGCAGGAACCGGCGGCGCTGTTGCCGATGAGCGTGTTGACGCTGCTGATCGTCTGGCGCCACCGCGGCAATTTACGCGACCTGTTTGCCGGGCGCGAACGGCATTTTTAAATACGCTCGATGAACCCGGTTCACGCTGCGTCCCTACAACGGCGACAACTGCTCCATCGGCCAGCGGGCCTGCACGCTGATCGCCAGGCTTTCGTGCTGCCCGGCCTGCAGGCGTTGGCAGCCGGCGTAGGCGATCATCGCGCCGTTATCGGTGCAAAACTCTGGGCGCGCGTAGAACACATCGCCTTTCATGTCGCCGAGCATTTTTTCCAGTGAAGCTCGCAAGGCCTTGTTGGCGCTGACGCCACCAGCGATCACCAGGCGCTTCATGCCGGCCTGTTTCAGGGCACGCTTGCACTTGATGGTCAAAGTCTCCACCACGGCCTGCTGGAACGCCAGTGCGATGTCGCAACGGGCTTGCTCACTGTCGTCCCCGGCGCTGACGCTCTGCTGCCAGGTGTTTAACGCGGAGGTTTTAAGGCCGCTGAAGCTGAACATCAGGCCCGGGCGATCGCACATCGGGCGCGGGAAGGTATAGCGACCGGCAACACCTTTCTCGGCCAGGCGCGCGATTTCCGGACCACCTGGATAATTGAGGCCCATCATCTTCGCGGTCTTGTCGAAGGCTTCGCCGGCAGCATCATCCAGGGACTCGCCCAACAGCGTGTATTGACCGATGCCATCCACCTGAACCAACTGCGTATGGCCGCCGGAAACCAACAAAGCGACGAACGGGAACTGTGGCGGTGTTTTTTCCAACATGGGCGCCAACAAATGACCTTCCATGTGGTGCACACCGAGCGCCGGAATTCCCCATGCAAAAGCCAGCGCCTGCGCGCAAGAGGCCCCAACCAGCAGGGCTCCGACCAATCCGGGACCAGCGGTATAGGCAATCGCATCGATCTCGGTCGGCACGCAGCCGGCCTCATCCAACACCTGGCGAATCAGGGGCAACATGCGTTTGACGTGATCACGGCTGGCCAGCTCCGGCACCACGCCACCATAGGCGCGGTGCAGGTCGATCTGACTGAACAGCGCGTCGGCCAAGAGCCCGCGTTCACTGTCGTAAAGTGCGACACCGGTTTCGTCGCAGGAGGTTTCAAGTCCCAGTACTAGCATGGGTTTGCGCCTTGTAGAGGCTAAATTCGAAGGCGCGCATAATAGTCGCCACTCCCCCTCCCGACTAGCGGTTTTCGATCAGAGGCTTTGCATTCCGGTCAATGAGGGGTTAACATCCGCAACCCTTAAAAACCGACGACCTCAGCCGCGAATTGTTTGCGACGAGAACGTTGATCCCGGTAATGAAAGAAGGTAGCTCTGGATGCCAGCCGTCAAAGTTAAAGAGAACGAACCCTTCGACGTAGCTCTGCGTCGTTTCAAGCGCTCCTGCGAAAAAGCCGGTGTACTGGCTGAAGTTCGTAGCCGCGAATTTTACGAGAAGCCAACTTCTGAGCGTAAGCGTAAAGCAGCAGCCGCTGTTAAGCGTCACGCCAAGAAAGTTCAGCGCGAACAGCGCCGCGCCGTTCGTCTGTACTAATACACAGACGTTCGTAGCAAGCTTCTGCCAAGCCCGGCCCTCAGCCGGGCTAATGGCATTTGCGGATATCGCTTGATGCTTCACTGTTGACGCCGCACACGCGACCGAGACACTGCTTCACACGTCAGGACTGGCTTTTCTGCCAGCGGTGCACGTCTCTTCTGACGAGCCTAACAAGGCTACTGACGAGCACACTTATTCTTCACCCAGGCGATCGAACCGGTCGACTGTGCCCATCTAGAGCATCCGAGGCCAACCTTTGGCCAAGACCGGACGCCAGGGCAACATTTCTTCGCCGAAGACTGATAGAAACTAACGTCAGCGCATGTTCGGCAGATACACTTCCTGGCAGCCCAAGCAGACGATTGATGGTCAAACCACTCGATACGTGCGCTTGAGCACTTCACGGGCCCTCATTTACACGCAGTGATGACGAGAACGCCATGGCCGGGCTGATTCCCCAAAGTTTTATTGACGACCTTCTGAACCGCACCGACATCGTCGATGTTGTCAGCTCACGCGTGCAACTGAAAAAAGCCGGCAAGAACTACACGGCCTGCTGCCCGTTCCACAAAGAGAAAACCCCGTCGTTCAGCGTCAGCCCCGACAAGCAATTCTACTACTGCTTCGGCTGCGGCGCGGGCGGCAACGCCCTCGGCTTCCTGATGGACCACGACAACCTGGACTTCCCCCAGGCTGTCGAGGACCTGGCGAAAGCCGCCGGCATGGAAATCCCCCGCGAAGACAGTGGCCGGCCGCACAAACCGCGACAGCCCACCGATTCGCCGCTGTACCCGCTACTGACGGCCGCTGCCGACTTTTACCGTCAGGCGCTTAAAAGCCATCCGCAACGCAAAGCCGCCGTCGACTACCTTAAGGGCCGCGGCCTCACCGGCGAAATCGCCCGTGATTTCGGCCTCGGTTTCGCGCCGCCCGGCTGGGACAACCTGTACAAGCACTTGAGCAGCGACACCCTCCAGCAAAAGGCCATGATCGATGCCGGCCTGCTGGTGGAAAACGCCGAGACCGGCAAGCGCTACGACCGCTTCCGCGACCGCGTGATGTTCCCGATCCGCGACAGCCGTGGCCGCATCATCGCCTTCGGTGGCCGAGTACTGGGGGATGACAAGCCCAAGTACCTGAACTCCCCGGAAACCCCTGTGTTCCACAAAGGCCAGGAGCTCTACGGGCTGTTTGAGGCGCGCAAGAACAACCGCAACCTCGATGAGATCATCGTGGTTGAAGGGTATATGGACGTGATCGCCTTGGCCCAGCAAGGCCTGCGTAACGCCGTGGCCACTTTGGGCACCGCTACCAGCGAAGAACACTTGAAGCGCCTGTTTCGCGTAGTGCCCAGCGTGCTGTTCTGTTTCGACGGCGACCAGGCCGGCCGCAACGCCGCCTGGCGCGCACTTGAAGCCACGCTGTCGAGCCTGCAGGACGGGCGCCGCGCGCGCTTCCTGTTCCTGCCTGAAGGCGAAGACCCGGACACCCTTGTGCGCTCCGAAGGCACAGACGCCTTCCGCGCACGCATCAACCAACACGCGCAGCCGCTGGCGGACTATTTCTTCCAGCAACTGACCGAAGAAGCTGACCCGCGCTCCCTCGAAGGCAAGGCCCACATGGCCACCCTCGCAGCGCCGCTGATCGACAAAGTACCGGGCGCCAACCTGCGCACCTTGATGCGTCAGCGGCTGCTGGAAATCACCGGCCTGAGCGGCGAAGCCGTCAGCCAGCTGGTGCACAGCGCACCACAGGATGCACCACCACCGGCCTACGACCCAGGCATGGACTACGACGCGATGCCGGACTATTCCGACTTCCACCAACCGCAGGAGGCCTACGCGCCCCAGCAGGAGTGGACGCCGAAAAAACCCGGCGCCGGCGGCAAGAAATGGGACAAGAAACCCTGGAGCAAGAACGGCAAGCGCGGTGACCGCGACGAAAACTATGCTCCCCGTACTCCTGTCGCTGTTGAAGCTCCGACACTTATTGCGTTACGCACCTTGATCCACCATCCGCAATTGGCGAGCAGGGTAGAAAGTGCCGATCATTTTGCCAACGAGAGCAACACCTATGCCCAGGTGCTGATCGCACTGATCGAAGCCGTGCAGAAAAATCCTAAGCTAAACTCTATTCAGTTGATGGCTCGTTGGCATGGCACCGAACAAGGCCGACTGTTGAGAGCGCTCGCGGAAAAGGAGTGGCTAATTGACGGCGATAACCTTGAACAACAGTTTTTAGACACCATTACTAGGTTATCCGCGGGTCAGCACACGCAGACCCTCGATGAACTCATCAAGAGAGCAAGGCAGCCGGGATTATCGGCTGAAGAGCAAATTCAGATAGCAAAACAGATGCGCGACCTCTTAAAACAGAATGTTTCCGCATCAAACCCGACCTCAGCTGGCGTGTGAGGTCATAGCTCGGGTATAATCCTCGGCT
>NZ_NKIG01000069.1:0-3515 GCF_002255865.1 Pseudomonas sp. PGPPP1
CCAGCGCGGAAACCGCACTTGAGGATGCGCAGGTAGCCACCCTCACGGGTAGCGTAACGCTTGCCCAGGTCGTTGAAGAGCTTACCAACGATAGCTTTCGAACGAGTACGGTCGAAAGCCAGACGGCGGTTAGCCAGGCTGTCTGTCTTGGCCAAAGTGATCAGCGGCTCAGCAACGCGACGCAGTTCTTTAGCTTTCGGCAGTGTAGTTTTGATCAGCTCGTGCTCGAACAGCGACACCGCCATGTTTTGGAACATGGCCTTGCGGTGCGAGCTGGTACGGCTCAGGTGACGACCACTTTTACGATGACGCATGGTTCATTCCTTACCAAACTCACGTTCGGTGATTACGACGATCAGGCAGTCGCCTTGTCGTCCTTCTTAAGACTTGCAGGCGGCCAGTTGTCGAGGCGCATGCCGAGGGACAGACCGCGGGAGGCCAGAACGTCCTTGATTTCAGTCAAGGATTTCTTGCCCAGGTTCGGAGTCTTCAACAGTTCTACTTCGGTACGCTGAATCAGGTCGCCGATGTAGTAAATGTTTTCCGCCTTAAGGCAGTTAGCCGAACGTACAGTCAGTTCCAGATCGTCAACCGGGCGAAGCAGGATCGGATCGATCTCGTCTTCCTGCTCGATTACCACTGGTTCGCTGTCACCTTTGAGGTCGACGAACGCAGCCAACTGCTGTTGCAGAATGGTTGCAGCGCGGCGGATAGCCTCTTCAGGATCCAGAGTACCGTTGGTTTCCAGATCAATAACCAGCTTGTCCAGGTTAGTACGCTGTTCGACACGGGCGTTTTCCACCACGTATGCGATACGGCGAACCGGGCTGAACGAAGAGTCAAGCTGCAAGCGACCAATGCTGCGGCTTTCGTCTTCATCGCTCTGACGCGAGTCGGCCGGTTCATAACCACGACCACGAGCTACGGTGAGCTTCATGTTCAGGGCGCCGTTAGACGCCAGGTTAGCGATTACGTGATCGGGGTTAACGATCTCGACATCATGATCCAGCTGAATATCGGCAGCGGTAACCACCCCCGAACCCTTCTTCGACAAGGTCAGCGTAACTTCGTCACGGCCGTGCAGCTTGATAGCCAGACCTTTAAGGTTCAACAGGATTTCAATTACGTCTTCCTGTACACCTTCGATGGCGCTGTACTCGTGGAGCACACCGTCAATCTCGGCCTCGACTACTGCACAGCCGGGCATTGAGGACAACAGGATGCGGCGCAGCGCGTTGCCCAGGGTGTGGCCAAAACCACGCTCGAGAGGCTCGAGAGTGATCTTGGCGCGGGTTGGACTGACAACCTGCACATCAATGTGGCGGGGTGTCAGGAACTCATTTACCGAAATCTGCATGGATGCACCTATTTTCTAGCCCTTACTTGGAGTAGAGCTCGACAATCAGGCTTTCGTTGATGTCGGCGGACAGATCACTGCGAGCAGGAACGTTCTTGAAAACGCCCGACTTCTTCTCAGTGTCTACTTCTACCCATTCTACGCGGCCACGTTGGGCACACAGATCGAGAGCTTGGACAATGCGAAGTTGGTTTTTTGCTTTCTCGCGAACTGCGACCACGTCACCAGCACGAACCTGGTAGGACGGAACGTTTACGGTCTGACCGTTAACGCTGATCGACTTGTGCGATACCAGCTGACGGGATTCGGCACGAGTAGAACCAAAGCCCATACGGTATACAACGTTGTCCAGACGGCATTCGAGCAGTTGCAGCAGGTTTTCACCAGTTGCACCTTTCTTGCCAGCAGCTTCTTTGTAGTAGCCGCTGAACTGACGCTCGAGAACGCCGTAGATACGACGGACTTTCTGCTTTTCACGCAGTTGGGTGCCGTAGTCGGACTGGCGACCGCGGCGTTGGCCGTGGATACCAGGTGCTGCTTCAATGTTGCACTTCGATTCGATCGCGCGCACGCCGCTCTTCAGGAAGAGATCGGTGCCTTCGCGACGAGCGAGTTTGCATTTTGGACCAATGTAACGAGCCATTCTTTACAATCTCCTGGATTACACGCGGCGCTTCTTCGGCGGACGGCACCCGTTGTGCGGGATTGGCGTCACGTCGGTGATGCTGGCGATCTTATAGCCACAGCCGTTCAAAGCACGGACAGCAGACTCACGACCTGGACCTGGACCTTTGACGTTAACGTCGAGGTTTTTCAGGCCATATTCCAGCGCAGCTTGACCAGCACGTTCAGCAGCTACTTGAGCAGCAAACGGGGTGGACTTGCGGGAACCGCGGAAACCCGAACCACCGGAGGTAGCCCAAGAAAGCGCGTTACCTTGACGGTCGGTGATGGTCACGATGGTGTTGTTAAAAGAAGCATGGATGTGGGCGATGCCATCAACCACTGTCTTTTTAACTTTTTTACGAGGACGAGCAGCAGGTTTTGCCATGATAATTTTCCTGTCGATTCGCTGGGGCGATTACTTGCGGATCGGCTTACGCGGACCTTTACGGGTACGCGCGTTAGTCTTGGTACGCTGACCGCGTACTGGAAGACCACGACGATGACGCAGACCGCGATAGCAACCGAGGTCCATCAAACGCTTGATTTTCATGTTGATTTCGCGACGCAGGTCACCTTCAGTGGTGAACTTCGCCACTTCGCCACGCAGCTGTTCAATCTGCTCGTCGCTCAGATCCTTGATCTTAGCGGCTGGGTTTACCCCAGCAACTGCGCAAATTTTCTGCGCAGTAGTGCGACCAACACCATAGATGTAGGTCAGCGAGATAACAGTGTGCTTGTTATCTGGAATGTTAACGCCTGCAATACGGGCCATTCAGTGGGACTCCAATTGACAGCTACCTACGCCCCGGAAGCCAAGAAATAGGGCGCGAGATAATATCGCTGTAATAACAAATAATCAACCCGGCAGCGCACTAGCTGCCGGGCTTCAAGCGGATCACACTCAGCCTTGGCGCTGTTTGTGACGCGGTTCCGCGCTGCAAATTACTCGAACAACACCTTCGCGGCGAATAATCTTGCAGTTACGGCACAGCTTTTTCACCGATGCACGAACTTTCATCACCAACTCCTCGAACCTTATGGGGTACTCAGCGCAACATGCCGCTGCCGTAGCCCTTCAGGTTGGCTTTCTTCATCAGGGATTCGTACTGGTGCGAAACGAGGTGCGATTGTACTTGGGACATGAAGTCCATCACAACCACGACCACGATCAGCAACGAGGTCCCGCCAAGGTAGAACGGAACGTTTGCTGCAACCACCAGGAACTGGGGCAGCAAGCACACGGCCGTCATATATAGAGCACCGAACAGGGTCAAACGAGTCAGAACGCCATCAATGTAGCGCGCAGACTGCTCACCTGGACGGATGCCCGGAATAAAGGCACCGGACTTCTTCAGGTTTTCCGCTACGTCTTTCGGATTGAACATCAACGCCGTATAGAAGAAGCAGAAGAAAATAATCCCTGCACTAAACAGCAGAATATTCAACGGCTGACCAGGAGCGATCGACTGAGAGAGGTCCTGCAGCCAGCCCA
>NZ_NKIG01000070.1:0-3436 GCF_002255865.1 Pseudomonas sp. PGPPP1
GTCCCTATCTGCCGTGGACGTTTGAGATTTGAGAGGGGCTGCTCCTAGTACGAGAGGACCGGAGTGGACGAACCTCTGGTGTTCCGGTTGTCACGCCAGTGGCATTGCCGGGTAGCTATGTTCGGAATAGATAACCGCTGAAAGCATCTAAGCGGGAAACTAGCCTCAAGATGAGATCTCACTGGAACCTTGAGTTCCCTGAAGGGCCGTCGAAGACTACGACGTTGATAGGTTGGGTGTGTAAGCGCTGTGAGGCGTTGAGCTAACCAATACTAATTGCCCGTGAGGCTTGACCATATAACACCCAAGCAATTTGCTGACCTGAAAAGGCACCAGATTGCGGTGTGTGAAGACGAAATGAACCGAAAGTTCGACGTTCACAAAACACCGAAAGCTGTCACATACCCAATTTGCTGAAGCGAGACCAACAGGTCACGACTCAGTACCCGAATTTCTTGACGACCATAGAGCATTGGAACCACCTGATCCCATCCCGAACTCAGCAGTGAAACGATGCATCGCCGATGGTAGTGTGGGGTTTCCCCATGTGAGAGTAGGTCATCGTCAAGATTAAATTCCAGAACCCCTGATTGCTAACGCAATCAGGGGTTTTGTTTTGGGCGATCGAAAAGCAGACCCCGCAACACCGCAGCTCATTTCATGTAGTGAGCGGGCTTGCCCCGCACTGGGTGGCGAAGCCGCCCCAACACCCGACACCGCGGCATACCTAACGCACCGAGTCAGATCGAGCTGAATGGTTTGGCTATTAGGCGCAGAGCAGGAGTCTTGTTGCTCCAGGCCTGCCGACATAGGGTTAGGAGAGCTTTTCTAGCGCAGTGAGCCGCTATCGCTTGGCGTATAAAACATATAGCGCCTCGCAGCCTGCCTTCGCGCCTTTAGTCTCAGGAGCTCTCCAGTGGGTGCTAGAGGCCTGTAAGCATGCGATGAATGGTCGTGCGCACGTTGCGCCAGACGGGCCTATCAGGAGGCCTTCTGAGAGGTCGCTTCCGCCTTGCCGCGGCGCACAAAGCAACGATTTGGCGTGTCGCCCACTTTTCTGCAGGCGAAAAAAAAGACCTTGATATTCAAGGTCTTTCTTTAAGATGGTGCCCCGAGGGAGACTCGAACTCCCACTCCTTTCGAAAACGGATTTTGAATCCGCCGCGTCTACCAATTCCGCCATCAGGGCTCAATGGCGGCGAAGTATAGAGATGAGATTACCGTTGGTCAATCACCTTTCATGGTCAATTTTCACTATTTCCGCTAGACTTCCCGGCCCTGCTAGACGAACTCCATCATGCGCGTTGCTGACTTTACTTTTGAACTCCCAGATTCGCTGATTGCTCGCCACCCTTTGGCCGAGCGTCGCGCCAGTCGACTGCTCACCCTGGACGGAGTGAGCGGTGCCCTTGCACACCGTCAATTCACTGATTTGCTTGAGCATTTGCGCCCTGGCGACCTGATGGTGTTCAACAATACCCGGGTGATCCCGGCACGGCTGTTTGGCCAGAAGGCTTCCGGCGGCAAGCTGGAAATTCTGGTGGAGCGGGTGCTGGACAGTCATCGCGTACTGGCCCATGTGCGCTCCAGCAAGTCGCCGAAACCAGGATCGAAGATCCTCATCGATGGCGGTGGCGAAGCCGAGATGGTGGCGCGTCATGACGCGCTGTTCGAGCTCAAGTTCGCCGAAGAGGTGTTGCCCCTGTTGGAGCGCGTCGGCCACATGCCGTTGCCTCCTTATATCGATCGTCCCGACGAAGACTCGGACCGCGAGCGCTATCAAACGGTTTACTCCCAGCGCCTGGGTGCTGTAGCAGCACCGACTGCAGGCCTGCACTTTGATCAGCCGCTGCTCGATGCGATTGCCGCCAAGGGCGTTGAGACCGCCTATGTGACCCTGCACGTGGGGGCCGGCACGTTTCAGCCGGTACGTGTGGATAACATTGAAGACCACCATATGCACAGCGAATGGTTGGAAGTCACCCAAGAAGTCGTTGACGCTGTAGCGGCGTGCAAGGCGCGTGGCGGGCGCGTAGTGGCTGTGGGAACCACCAGCGTGCGCTCGCTGGAGAGTGCGGCGCGTGATGGCGTACTCAAGCCCTTCAGCGGCGACACCGATATCTTCATCTTCCCAGGCCGACCATTCCACGTGGTCGATTGCCTGGTGACCAATTTCCATTTGCCTGAATCCACGCTGTTGATGCTGGTCTCGGCATTTGCCGGCTACCCGGAAACCATGGCCGCTTATCAAGCCGCCATCGATAACGAGTACCGTTTTTTCAGCTACGGTGATGCGATGTTTATCACCCGTAACCCGGCGCCGCGCGGCCCTGAGGAACAACTATGAGTCGTATGTCGTTTGAATTGTTGGCCACGGATGGCAAGGCTCGTCGTGGTCGCCTTACCTTCCCGCGCGGCACCGTTGAAACCCCGGCGTTCATGCCCGTGGGTACCTACGGTACCGTTAAAGGCATGCTGCCGCGTGACATCGTCGCCACCGGTGCAGAGATTATTCTCGGCAACACCTTCCATCTGTGGTTGCGCCCTGGCACGGAAGTGATCAAGAAGCACGGCGATCTGCATGACTTCATGAAGTGGCAAGGTCCGATCCTCACCGACTCCGGCGGATTCCAGGTGTTCAGCCTGGGCGCCATGCGCAAGATCAAGGAAGAGGGCGTGACGTTCGCCTCGCCGGTAGACGGCTCCAAGGTGTTCATGGGCCCCGAAGAGTCGATGCAGGTCCAGCGCGACCTGGGCTCTGACATCGTGATGATTTTCGACGAGTGCACACCGTACCCGGCCGATGAGGACGTTGCCCGAATTTCCATGGAGCTGTCGTTGCGTTGGGCCCAGCGCTCGAAGAATGCGCATGGCGAGAATACCGCAGCGCTGTTCGGTATCGTCCAGGGCGGTATGCATGAAAGCCTGCGCAAACGCTCGCTTGAGGGCCTCGATAAAATCGGCTTTGATGGTTTGGCAATCGGCGGTTTGTCGGTAGGCGAGCCCAAGCACGAGATGATCAAAGTGCTGGATTACCTGCCAGGCCTGATGCCGGCTGAAAAACCTCGTTACCTTATGGGCGTTGGCAAACCGGAAGATCTCGTAGAGGGTGTGCGCCGCGGTGTGGACATGTTCGATTGCGTGATGCCAACCCGTAATGCCCGCAACGGGCATCTGTTCATTGATACAGGCGTGCTGAAGATCCGTAACGCGTTCCATCGCCATGATGATTCGCCACTGGATCCCACCTGTGATTGCTACACCTGCCAGAACTTCTCCCGTGCTTATCTGCACCATCTGGACAAGTGTGGGGAAATGCTGGGTAGCATGTTGAATACCATCCACAATTTGCGTCACTACCAAGTCCTGATGGCTGGTTTGCGCGAGGCTATTCAACAGGGTACATTGGCCGCCTTCGTCGATGCCTTCTATGCCA
>NZ_NKIG01000039.1:0-45687 GCF_002255865.1 Pseudomonas sp. PGPPP1
CTCCACAAGCACCCACACGAATTGCTTGATTCAGTTGTTAAAGAGCGGCTGGTTAAGATCTTTCGTCTCAACCGAGGCGCGCATTCTACAGCAGCCTCATTTGCTGTCAAGTGATTATTTTCAGAAGTTTTCGAAGATTTCTTCAACAACTTCAACCACTTGCGCTTCCGATCACTCGTTAGCGGGAGGCGAATTCTACAGCGTTACACGCTGCTGTCAACACCTCTTTTTCAACTTCCTGCGAGCTTCGATGAACTGAAGCAACTGACTGCCGAAACCTACATAACTCATTGTTTACCAAGGAGTTTTCCGTCTCGACTGCGCCGGAAGTGGGGCGAATTATAGGCCTCCAGAATCTGCCGTCAACCTTTAATTACGCTTTTGTTGCAGAAGGTGATTTTCTGGCAATTAGCCGTGGAATTCGGCGCATCACTGGCGGTAACCGCAGGATCAGCAGCAACACTCCTATAGAGGCATAGATGGCCCACTCCTTCAGATCAGCCCGCACGATCCACAACATATGCAGCAAACCAAGGCCGAGAACCGCATATACCAGGCGATGCAGCTTCTTCCAGCGATTCCCCAAGCGTCGCTGGCTATAGCGATTTGAAGTAATCGCCAACACCAGAAGCGAGAAGAAACCCAGCGCCCCGACAATAATGTAAGGCCGCTTACGCAACTCCACTCCCAACTGCGACCAGTCGAGCCCAAGCACGAACACACAATAAGCTGCCAGATGCAGCACCACATAAGCAAAGCACCACAGCCCCAACTGCCGGCGCACCGCTATCCATCCCGGCCAGCCGCTCAGCTTTTGCAGCGGCGTCATTGCGAGAGTGATCAGCAACAGAATCAACGTACCCAGGCCTAACCGATCCACCAGCACTTTGCCCGGATCAGGCCCCAGAGCAGAACTCCACGCTTCAAATAGCCAGAACAACGGCCATATCGCCGCAGCAATAAAGACGCTAACGCGCCACATGGGATAGCGCATCAATAGTTCTTCCGCAGATCAAGGCCGGCATAAAGAGAGGCGACCTCATCCGAGTAGCCATTGAACATCTGCGTTTCACGCACATTGGGACTGAACAGACCGCTCGGCAAGCGACGCTCCCTTGCCTGGGTCCAACGAGGGTGATCAACCGTAGGGTTCACATTCGCGTAAAACCCATACTCATCGGCCGCAATACTTTGCCAAGTGGTTTTCGGCTGCTCGCTCACGAGACTGATCCGCACGATGGACTTCACACTCTTGAAACCGTACTTCCATGGCACCACGAGCCGCAGCGGCGCGCCGTTCTGATTCGGTAGCTCGCGCCCATACATACCTACGGCAAGAATGGCCAAAGGATTCATTGCCTCATCCAAACGCAGCCCTTCTACATAGGGCCAGTCAATCAAGCCGAAACTGGAGCGCTGCCCCGGCATACTTTTGGGATCCTGCAGCGTCTCAAAGCGAATGTATTTAGCCTTTGACGTTGGCTCGACCTGCTTGAGCAATGCGGAGATAGGGAAACCGATCCAAGGGATGACCATCGACCACGCTTCGACGCAGCGCAAACGGTAGACTCGTTCTTCCAACTGATAAGGCTTCATGAAGTCTTCAAGGGCATAACGCCCAGGTTTTGCCACCTCTCCATCAATCACCACACTCCAGGGCTCGGTCTTGAGAGAACCCGCATTTGTTGCCGGGTCCCCCTTGCCTGTGCCGAACTCATAGAAGTTGTTGTAGTGGGTTGCGTCTTTGAAGGGGGTGATAGCCTCATCCTTGACCGTCACGGTCTGCCATTTGGTGGCCGGCAGCTTCTCGGCAAACCAGTTCGGCGCACTGCCTGGCTCGACATCGGCATAACGGGCGGCATCTTCAGCACTGGCCCAACGCGGCAAACTGCTGGCAGCGATACCGGCAAGCGCACCACCGAGCAAGCTGCGGCGAGAGAGGTAGAGGGATTCAGGGGTGACTTCCGATTCATGGCAATCGGATGATTTGGACAATTTGATTAGCATGGCAACTCCGCAGCATTGGAGAACTGATGCACCAATAGACTGCGGAGTATGAGGGAAATTACATTAAGACAATGTTTTGTCCCGACGCAGATGCAGCAAGTACTGAACCGGGCCCGAAGCCGCGTAGACCAAAAACGCCAGCAACAGGATCCGCGGTGGATCACTAAAGACCACAGCGAACACCAGTACCACTGCCAGGATCGCCACGAAAGGCACGCGCCCTTTCAGATCCAGCTCCTTGAAGCTGTTGTACTTGATATTGCTGACCATCAGCATACCTGCCGCCGCAACCATCAAGGCCACCAGGAACGACATCTTCGACCCCTGAATGCCGTAGTCGCTGAACGCCCAGACGATACCCGCCACCACACCCGCAGCGGCCGGGCTGGCTAGCCCGATGAAGTAGCGCTTGTCGGCTGTCCCCACCTGAGTATTGAAGCGGGCCAAACGCAAAGCGGCGCCCGCGACATAGATGAAGGCAACCATCCAACCTACCTTGCCCATATCACCCAGCGCCCAGGCAAACGCCAGTAGCGCTGGCGCGACACCAAAGGCAACCATGTCCGACAGCGAGTCGTACTCGGCACCAAAGGCACTTTGGGTGTTGGTCATCCGTGCCACACGACCATCAAGGCCATCCAGCACCATGGCGACGAAAATGGCGATGGCAGCAAACCCGAAGTATTTGCTGGCGCTCGCCGCATCCCCCGCTGCCAACGCGCTCTGGGCACTCATGGAGTTGATGATGGAATAGAAGCCGGCAAACAGGTTCGCCGTGGTGAACAGGTTTGGCAGAAGATAGATGCCACGATGCCGGACCTTGCGGCCTTCCGCGTCATGCCCTTCTTCGACATGCTCATCGATCGGTAGCAGGCTTTCGGCGTCAGAAGCCTGGCTTGGCTCTTCGGGACGTTCGCTCATGGACTTTACCTTGCAACGGTGTGAAAAAATTCGACAGGTACTTGCGGCGAGTGTTCGCCCGCAAACGATGCAGCTTTATACCAGAAGCGGCCCCCAAACGAAAAAACGCGGCCTAGGCCGCGTTTTTCCTTGATGCGTACGACTTAGTTTTTGGCTTTGTCGACGATCTTGTTGGCACCGATCCACGGCATCATGGAGCGCAGTTGCTCGCCGATGACTTCGATGCCGTGAGCGGCGTTGTTACGACGCTTGGCGGTCATCGAAGGGTAGCCGGTAGCGCCTTCGCTGATGAACATTTTGGCGTATTCGCCGTCCTGAATACGTTTCAGGGCGTTGCGCATGGCCTGGCGGGACTCGGCGTTGATTACTTCCGGACCAGTCACGTACTCGCCGTATTCAGCGTTGTTGGAGATCGAGTAGTTCATGTTGGCGATACCGCCTTCATACATGAGGTCAACGATCAGCTTCAGTTCGTGCAGGCATTCGAAGTAGGCCATTTCTGGCGCGTAGCCAGCTTCAACCAGGGTTTCGAAACCAGCTTTAACCAGCTCAACGGTACCGCCGCACAGAACGGCTTGCTCGCCGAACAGGTCGGTTTCGGTCTCGTCCTTGAAGGTGGTTTCGATGATGCCGGTACGACCGCCACCGACGCCAGCAGCGTAGGACAGCGCAACGTTCTTGGCATTGCCCGAAGCGTCCTGGTAGATCGCGATCAGGTCAGGGATACCGCCGCCTTTGACGAACTCGGAACGCACGGTATGACCCGGTGCTTTCGGCGCGATCATGATCACGTCGAGGTCAGCGCGTGGCACAACCTGGTTGTAGTGAATCGCGAAGCCGTGGGAGAAGGCCAAGGTGGCGCCTTTCTTGATGTTCGGCTCGATTTCGTTCTTGTACAGCGAGGACTGGAACTCGTCCGGGGTCAGGATCATGACCAGGTCGGCAGCCGCAACAGCGGAAGCAACGTCAGTTACTTTCAGGCCGTGGGCTTCTGCCTTGGCAACGGTAGCCGAGCCTTTACGCAGGCCAACGGTTACGTCAACGCCGGAATCTTTCAGGTTGCACGCTTGTGCGTGACCCTGGGAGCCGTAGCCGATGATGGCGACTTTCTTGCCCTGGATGATCGACAGGTCACAATCTTTATCGTAATAAACTTTCATGAGGTTCCTCTATATATCCAGGCCGTAAGGCCATTCGCTAATTTGGGTTAGATGCTGAGTACTTTGTCGCCACGGGCAATCCCGGTGACACCACTGCGTACCGTTTCCAGAATCGAGGCCGTCCCGATCGACTGGATGAAGCTGTCCAGCTTGTCGCTTGTACCGGTCAGTTGAACGGTATAAACGCTGGCGCTCACATCGACGATCTGCCCGCGATAAATGTCGGTAGTCCGTTTGATCTCGGCACGTTGGGCACCCGTGGCCTTGACCTTGACCAGCATCAGCTCGCGCTCGATGTGGGCACTTTCCGACAGGTCGACCAGCTTGACCACTTCGATCAGCTTGTTGAGGTTCTTGGTGATCTGCTCGATCACCTCATCGTGGCCCACGGTGGTCAACGTCAGGCGCGACAATGTCGGGTCTTCGGTCGGGGCCACGGTCAGGCTTTCGATGTTGTAGTTACGCTGCGAAAACAGGCCGACAACACGAGACAGAGCGCCGGGTTCGTTCTCCAGAAGCAGGGAGATAATGTGCCGCATGATTAAGTACGCTCCGTCTTGTTCAGCCACATGTCGCGCATAGAGCCGTCTTTGATCTGCATCGGGTAGACGTGCTCGCTGGTATCCACCTGAATATCAATGAATACCAAGCGGTCCTTCATGGCGAACGCCTCTTCCATCTTCGGCTTCAGATCTTTCAAATCGGTGATGCGAATGCCGACATGGCCATAGGCTTCAACCAGTTTGACGAAATCAGGCAGCGACTCCATGTAGGAATGGGAGTGACGGCTGTTGTAGCTCATGTCCTGCCACTGACGAACCATGCCCAGCACGCCGTTGTTCAAGCAGACGATCTTCACGGGAAGACCGTACTGCAAGCACGTCGACAGTTCCTGGATGTTCATCTGGATGCTGCCCTCACCGGTGACGCACGCGACGTCGGTGTCCGGGAAGCTCAGCTTCACGCCCATGGCCGCAGGGAAACCAAAGCCCATCGTGCCCAGACCACCGGAGTTGATCCAGCGGTTAGGCTTGTCGAACTTGTAGTACTGCGCGGCGAACATTTGGTGCTGGCCCACGTCGGAGGTCACAAAGGCATCGCCCTTGGTCACTTCGCACAGAGTCTCGATCACGGTTTGAGGCTTGATGATGCTGCCGTCGCCCTTGTCGTAAGGGAACAGGCCACGATCACCGCGCCATTCGTCGATCTGCTTCCACCAACTGGCAACCGATTCCTTGTTCGGCGCCTCACCGATGTCCTTGAGCGCAGCGACCATTTCGGTCAACACGCTTTCAACAGGCCCCACGATCGGCACGTCGGCCTTGATGGTCTTGGAGATGGACGCCGGGTCGATGTCGATATGGATGATCTTGGCATTCGGGCAGAACTTGCTCGCGCCATTGATCACGCGGTCATCGAAACGCGCGCCCACGGCCAGGATCACGTCGGCGTGGTGCATGGTCAGGTTGGCGGTGTAGCTGCCGTGCATGCCGAGCATGCCGACGAACTGACGGTCCGAGCCCGGAAATGCGCCGAGGCCCATCAGGGTGTTGGTTACCGGCAGGTTGAGCAACTTGGCCAGTTCGGTCAGCGGTGCAGAACCGCCGCCCAGAATCACGCCACCGCCCGAGTACAACACTGGCCGCTTGGCCGCCAGCAGCATTTCTGCGGCCTTGCGGATTTGGCCCGAGTGCCCACGCAGAGCCGGGCTGTAGGAGCGCAGCTTGGCTTTCTTCGGGAATACGTATTCGAATTTTTCAGCCGGGTTGGTCATGTCTTTCGGGATATCGACCACGACAGGGCCCGGGCGACCGGACTGCGCGAGGTAGAACGCCTTTTTCATGACTTCTGGAATTTCCGACGCATGCTTGATCATGAAGCTGTGTTTCACGATCGGCCGGGAGATACCGATCATGTCGGTTTCCTGGAATGCATCGGTACCGACCATGGTGCTTGCCACCTGGCCAGAAATGATCACCATCGGGATGGAGTCCATATACGCAGTCGCGATGCCGGTGATGGCATTGGTTGCGCCTGGGCCAGACGTTACCAGCACCACGCCGGCTTTACCGGTGGCACGGGCATAACCGTCAGCCATATGGGTCGCGGCCTGTTCGTGGCGAACCAGGATGTGGGTAACAGCCGGTTCCTTGAACAGTGCGTCGTAAACATGCAGCAGAGCACCACCTGGGTACCCGTAGATATAGTCGACGCCTTCGTCACGCAAAAAGCGGACGAGCATCTCACCGCCAGATAAAAGCTCCACGTTGTTCACCTCTAAAACGCCAGAATACCGTCCGTTGAAAACCGACGGGTCTTAATAGGTTTACTTCTCAACAGAGCATGAGCGACGGTGGTCGCCGACTACGTCAGCACTGACTGAGCAAGTATTGGGATCGTCCCAAGTGTTGCGGGCTTTTCCCACCCAGCGCGAGGTAACGCGTTGCGGGTGTAACAGGTCGGCGCGGATGTGCGCCTCATGATCTGCTGAGCGGGCCTGCTTCTGGCAGTCCCGATACAGCGGACTTTGGATTCTTCTGTTTCAGGCCCTTCAAGTCAAGCAATAATTGCGCTTTTTTCCAACTAAGCGCATGAGAACGTAGAAGAAAGGGCTTTGAGGAGGGATAAAACTCGCCTGAATGTCGTCAAGCGGTAGAAATGTGCGCAAGACTGCCGGAAAAACCGGCAGTCAGGCAATTAACGAGCGTCGACGATCAATTGGTCGAACTTTTTCAGCGCGTTACGCAAGCCGAGGCTCTCTTGCGGGCGATCGGCGTAGACCATTTCGGCCATTTCCATGATCCCCGACGCATTAGGCAGCGGCAGGTCCTGCTCAAGGATCTGCTTCATGCGCACCAGGAAGACCCATTGCAACCACTGATGGAAGTCCAAGGTGTCCACGGAAAACGGCTCAACGCTGCTGAGCGCCTCGACGCTGGGGGACACCTCGTCCCACCAGCCCTGTACGCGCAACTCACGCTCGATCAGCAATAACTGTTCGGCAATCGCGGGAAAACGCTCATCCATCAGTAGCTGACCTTACCTTTTTGCCGCGCCTGGGCGGCACCGGCAGCATCACCTTGCGCGGCACGTGCGTCACCGATCAAAGCCCACAGATTGGCTTGCAGGTCAGGGCGACCATTGGCCAGGGTCAGGCCGCGACGAGCAAATTGCTCTGCTTGTGGAGCATCACCCTGAGCCATGCGCACCTGGGCCAGACGATACAGCACCTGCGGCTCGCGCGGTGCAACGCGCTGGGCACGTTCAAGGCTCGACGAGGCGCCATTCAAGTCGCCGCCCGCCTGCTGTTGCTGGGCAGTGGTGAGTAGGGCCAGTACCGGACCGTCCAATTGCTCATCAGCCGACAGGCCGCCGGAGTTGGACGACGACGGGATACCACTCGGCGTCGACGGCATGTTGTAGGTACCTTGGTTGATCGGCGCCGTTTGAATCGGCGTGGAATCGATCGGCCCCGATGTGCTTGGCCCAGGGGTCCACGGTTCGGCGCTGATCGGCGCGGCGGTGGCTGCACCACCGCCCGGCACCATAACCACCACGCCAGAATCCTGAGGAACGGCTTGCGGCTTAGCCTGGGCTGGACGATTGGTCACGGTTTGGCGGAAACCGCCGTTGGCCGAAATTCGATCGTTGTTGGAGACGGCCGTGCTCGAGTCCACCACGGGAATGGAACCGCGCTGCACACTGGAGCAACCACTGAGCAAAGCCAGAGCTGTCATAGCTGGAAACAACCACTTGTTCACGTGAAACCCTCTTTGCTTAATTCATCCAGCCCTTGACCCAATCCATCACCGATTCCGCGTCAGCAGGCGCACTGCCACCGCACGCGGCGCCGGGTGGCGGCTCGCTGCCGCGAATATACGGCATCTGTACTGCGCCCGGACAGTTGGCATCGGAGCCCTGCCCTGTGTGCGGATCGATCCAGGCCTGCACGATGTTATCCGGCTGCGGCATGTTCAACGGCAACGGATCGGCCTTGCGCATGAAACTGGTCCAGACCTGCAGTGCACCGGTCGCACCGGTAAATGGCGTCTTGCCGTTGTCGTCACGGCCCATCCAGACCACCGCCAGTACATCCTGGCCGAAACCTGCGAACCAACTGTCGCGCGAGTCGTTACTCGTACCGGTCTTGCCTGCCAGCGTCAGGTTCGACGGGAGGACCTTGTAGACCGAACTGCCGGTACCTTCACGCATCACGCGTTGCATGGCGTTCTGGATCAGGTAGATGGAACCCGCATCGAAACGCTGCTGGATCTGGAACGGATAACGCTTGAGCGGCTCGCCCTCGGCGGTCAGTACACTGCGGATCCCACGCATCGGGGTGTTGAAACCACCGTTGGCGAGGGTCTGGTACATGGTTGCCACTTCCATCGGCGTCATCGCACCGGCACCCAGCAGGATCGATGGAAAAGCCGGGAATTCACGTGTGATGCCCAGTCGACCCAAGGTTTTCAGCACGTTCGGCACACCCACTTCCAGCCCAAGGCGCGATGTGGAAATGTTGTAGGAATGCGCCAACCCTTGGTACAGGAACACCGTGCCGTGGGAACGGCGATCGAAGTTCTGTGGCGTCCACACCTGGCCGTCAGCGCCCTTCACCGACAATGGATCGTCGGACAGCCAACTGGTCAGGGTGTACTTGCTCGGTTTTTCCAAGGCTGTCAGATAAACCGCCGGCTTGACCAACGAGCCAATCGGCCGCACTGCATCCAGCGCCCGGTTGAAGCCGGCGAAACTGGCCAGGCGGCTGCCCACCAGGGCCTGGACTTCGCCGGTTTCCGGGTTGGTCACGACCATGGCCGCTTCCACTTCGTCAGCGCCTTTACGGCCAGTCATACGTTTGAAGGTGTCGTTGACCGACGCCTCGGCTTTCATCTGCAGGATCGGGTCAAAACTGGTGAAGATCCGCAGGCCTTCTTCGGTCAAGTCTTCGTCGCGGTAGTCTTCACGCAATTGGCGTTTGACCAGGTCGATAAAGCCCGGGAAGGAACTGTCCGCCAGCTTGCCGCGAGTGGTGACGCCCAGCGGCATCTTCTTCGCCGCCGCCACTTGCTCAGCCGTGGCAACGCCCTGCTGCTCAAGAACATCGAGTACCAGGTTACGGCGCTCCAGCGCACGCTCCGGGTTACGGCGCGGGTTGTAGTAGGACGGCCCCTTGACCATCCCTACCAACAACGCGACTTGATGGAGCTTCAATTCGGAAAGCGGTTGACCAAAGAAGAACTGGCTGGCCAAGCCGAAACCGTGCACCGCGCGCTGGCCATCCTGGCCGACGAATACCTCGTTGAGGTACGCCTCAAGGATTTCCTGCTTGCTGTAGTGCATCTCCAGCAGCATCGCCATCATGGCTTCGGTGAGTTTACGGGTGAGACTGCGCTCATTGGTCAGGTAGAAGTTCTTGACCAATTGTTGCGTCAACGTGCTGCCGCCCTGGGTCATCTTGCCGCCGGAAGTGTTTACCCAGATAGCGCGCGCGATCGACTTCGGCGAAACGCCCCAGTGGCTGTAGAAATCGCGGTCTTCCACGGCAACCAAGGTTTCCAGCAGATACGGCGGCACCTGATCGAGTTTGATCAGGATGCGATCTTCAAGGTTCTTCGGGTAAATACCGCCGATCATCAGCGGTTCCAGGCGTACCACCGGCAGTTTCGAGCCATTGAGCGACGAGAGCTCAGCCACATAGTCGCCGGAGAAGCGCACACGAACAGGCTGGGCTTTTTCCAGCCCCTCATAGAACTGGAAACCGCGCGTGTTCAGGTCAACGGTATTACCGCTGACAGCTGCGGCGCCCGGGCCATTGCTTACAGGCTCACGACGGTAGCCGAGGGCATCGAGTTCGGTGAGGAAGTCATCCTTGCTCAGCTTCTGGCCGGTGAACAGTTCCAGCGGGCGTGCATACACCTTGGCCGGAATGGTCCAGCGCTTGCCGGAGAACTTCTCCTGGACCACAGCGTCGAGGTACACCGCGAAGCCAGCGAGCACCACAAGGCCAACCAGGCCGAGCTTGAGCGCCCAGCCCAGCCACGGGCGCAGGCCGCGGGAAGGAGGTTTTTTACGGGAACGGGGGGATCGGGTTCGAGTCATGGCGGCGGATTATACGCACTTTATTGACGATCAACATGAACCGGACAGCGGTTTGCACGGCTGGCGTCAGCAGCCATAATGCCTGCCATGATTTCCCCCAGACTCTGAAGGATCGCCCGTGAGCCAGTCCCTGATCGCAGCCCTGCAAAACCCGGCTTTATACCCTCACCCGGTTGAAGCGTTCCACGTTATCGAAACCCATATTTCCTGGGTCGTACTGACCGGTCCTTACGCTTATAAACTGAAGAAGCCGATGAATTTCGGCTTTCTGGATTTCACCTCCCTGGAGGATCGCGGTCACTTCTGCAACGAAGAACTGCGCCTCAACCAACGCCTGACCGAAGATTTGTATCTTGAAGTGTTGCCGATTACCGGCACGGCCGAAGCACCGCAATTGGGCGGCGAAGGCCCGGTGATCGAATACGCACTCAAGATGCGCCAGTTCCCACAAAGCCAGTTGCTCAGCACCCTGCAAGCCAACGGCGAACTGACCAGTGCGCACATCGATGAGATGGCCAAGCAAATCGCGCACTTCCACCTCACCGCGCCGAAAGTCCCACAGGACCACCCAGCAGGCACACCGGACGAAGTGATGGCGCCGGTACGGCAGAACTTCGACCAGATCCGCCCATTCCTCAGCGACAAGGCCGACCTGATTCAACTTGAAGCGCTGCAAGCGTGGGCCGAAAGTAGCTTCGAGCGCCTCAAGCCGCTGCTGGTACAGCGCAAGCTGGACGGCTTCACCCGTGAATGCCACGGCGATATCCACCTGGGCAATGCCACCGTGATCGACGGCAAGGTCGTGATTTTCGACTGCATCGAGTTCAACGAACCGTTCCGCTTTACCGATGTGTACGCCGACACCGGCTTCCTGGCGATGGACCTGGAAGACCGTGGCCTCAAGTCGTTGGCTCGCCGCTTCATCAGCCAATACCTGGAGCTGACCGGCGACTATCAAGGCCTCGAAGTACTGAACTTCTATAAGGCCTACCGCGCCCTGGTACGCGCCAAGATCGCGCTGTTCAGCATGCCGGGCGATGCAAGCCCCGTGCAACGCGCCACCAGCCTGCGCCAGTACCGCAACTACGCCAACCTGGCGGAAAGCTACAGCACCATTCCATCGCGCTTCCTGGCAATTACTCACGGCGTTTCGGCTGTCGGCAAGAGCCAGGTTGCCATGCGCCTGGTAGAAGCACTGGGGGCCGTACGCCTGCGCTCGGATGTAGAGCGTAAGCGTCTGTTCGGCGAGCAGCAGGTTGAAAACACGCCACAGGCCGGTATCTATGCGGCCGATGCCAGCGCAGCCACCTACGCTCGCCTGAATGAAATTGCCGATACCGTACTGCGCGCCGGCTTCCCGGTGGTACTGGATGCCACCTTCCTGAAACGTGCACAGCGCGACGCCGCAGCCAAAGTTGCCGAAGCGACTGGCGCGCCGTTCCTGATCCTGGATTGCAACGCGCCGCAAGCCGTTATCGCCAGTTGGTTTGCGCAACGTCAGGCGGATAAAAACGATCCGTCTGACGCAACACTGACCGTCATTGAAGAGCAGCAGGCGAATCGCGAGCCGCTGACAGCCGAGGAGCTACTGCTCAGCAAGCGCGTCGAAACCAACGAAAGCGGGACTCTCGACGCTTTGGTCGCGCATATTCGCCAGCATCTGCCAGGCCTGTAAGAAAAATTTCTTGGGCGTGCTGCCTACTAAGGCACACGCCTCAGGAATAGTGGCACTATAATGGCGTCATAAATCCAACAGGAGTCGCCGTCATGAGTCAGCCTAAGCTTCTTGATACCCCGCTCTACTCGCTCCTGCATAAAGACGATATTCGCGGTTTCAACCAGGAACGGCCAAAGGACGGCGTCATCGACATGCGCGGTGGCGACTTTCGCGGGTTGGACCTGCGCGAACTGAATGCCACAGGTGTGGACTTCACGGATGCGTACTTCCGTTCCGCCGACCTGCGCGGCCTGGACCTTCGCGATTGCTCATTGGAAGGCGCCAGCCTGGCCCATGCGCAAATCTCGGGCACCTATTTCCCGCCTGAACTGACCGCCGATGAGATCCTCATGTCCGTCAATTTCGGCACTCGCCTGCGCTACCGCACCAAGTAACCACCGTTGTTCAAGCCCCGGCTACGCTAAGGCGTGCCGGGCTTTGCGCCTGCCTTCCGTCAAAATCCCCGCGCCATTCTTATAAGCTTTTAGGCCGTTCCCGACCAAAGAACTGCACTTTTCCTACTGAGCGCTACACTCCTGTTCAGGCTTGCCTGGTCACGATTCCCACCGAACCATTCGGCCGTCGCAAGGAGCCTTGATGAACGATGAGCTGCAACACCTGAAAAACCTCGGCAAGACGTCAGCACAGTGGCTGCATGCGGTGGGCATCCACAGTGCATCCGACTTACGTCGCCTGGGAGCGGTTGATGCCTACCGCGCCGTGCGAACACGCGGGTTCCGGGCATCGAAAGTGCTGCTGTATGCAATCGAAGGGGCTTTGATGGATGTGCACTGGAACGACATTCCTGCCGAGCGCAAGGAAGCATTGAACCGTCAATTGGACGCTATTGCGGCGCGGCAGAAAAATTAAATTGGCGACCACAGCCAGCATTTACAGGCATCGCAAACAAGCGTTTGGCAAAAGTAGAAAACAGTGCAAAAACAAATGTTGACTCTCAAATGAGAATCGTTATGATTATCACAACTGGTCGCGAGATCAGCCGATAACTGAAAGACCATTGGTTCGGACTCTCAGATTATCTCCTCATCAGGCTAATCACGGTTATTTGACCCGGCTCTTGCCGGGTCTTTTTTTGCCCGTAGAAAACTGCCATTTAAATGGCCGGCGTCAACGCGCAATGATCAGCGGGTGCCCTCGCTCCGGATGCGCCTGCACCAGCACATCCAAGCCAAATACGGCCTTCAGCGGTTCAGGCCGCATGACGTGCACTGGCGTATCCAACGCATGGGGACGCCCCTCTTCCAGTAACAGAATGCGGTCGCAGTAACGAGCCGCCAGATTCAGGTCATGGAGAATGACCAGCACCGCTGCGCCACGATCGGCAAAGGAACGGATGGCCTGCAGGGTTGTGTGCTGGTGTAACGGATCAAGCATCGACGTCGGTTCATCCAGCAGCAACGTCTGCCCCGCCTCACCTGGCCACAACTGCGCCAACACTCGCGCCAGGTGCACGCGCTGGCGCTCGCCGCCAGACAATGCCAGGTAACTACGGCCACTCAAGTGCCCGACATCTGCCGCCTGCAAGGCTGCCTCAATGATTTCATCGTCCCGCATGCGCCCGGTTTGATGAGGCAAACGCCCCATACCCACCACCTCTTCGACCCGGAAAGCGAAATCCAATGTCGAGGTTTGTGGCAATACCGCTAGACGTTGCGCTCGCTGCACCCCACCCCATTCACTCAACGGCCGCTGGTCCAACAACACACCGCCCTGATCCGGCTGCAACTCACCACACAACGCCCCCAGCAATGTGCTCTTGCCCGCACCATTAGGCCCCAGCACACCGAGCACTTCGCCAGGCAATAGATCCAGGGTGACATCCGCCAATACGATTTTTCGGCCGCGACGGATCTGCAGTTCTTCCACGCGCAACATCAGGCACGCCCCCGCAACAACAGGTAAAGAAAAAATGGCGCACCGATAAATGCGGTGACGATTCCGATAGGCAGCTCAGCCGGTGCCAAGGCAAGCCGAGCGACCAAATCAGCGAACAACAACAGGCTCGCCCCCGCCAACACCGATGCGGGCAACAGCACGCGATGATCCGGCCCGGCCAGCAATCGCACCAAATGCGGCACCACCAATCCCACAAAGCCAATCATGCCCGCCGCTGCCACCGCCGCCCCTACACCCAGGGCCGTGCAGAACACCAACTCACGCTTGAGCCCTTCAACATCGATCCCCAGGTGACTGGCCTCCGACTCGCCAAGCAACAGTGCATTCAGCGCTTTGGCCCGACGCGGCAACCACAGCGCCACACCGGCACTCACCAGCAACAGCGGCCATAGCCGTGAGTAGCTGGCGCCGTTGAGGCTGCCCAGGTTCCAGAACGTCAGGGTCCGCAGGGTGGCGTCATCCGCCAGGTAGGTGAACAGGCCCACCGCCGAACTGGCGAGCGCCGTAAGGGCAATACCGGCCAGCAACATGGTCGCGACATTGGTCTGGCCGTTGCGCCGTCCCAGCCGATAGACCAGCGCCGTTACGCCCAACCCACCCAGAAACGCACACAGCGACAGAAGGTAAGGCCCAAGCGCATCCGGCAACCCACCAAAATACGAACCGCCGACAATCGCAATCGCCGCGCCAAGCGCCGCGCCACTGGACACCCCGACCAGCCCCGGATCCGCCAACGGATTACGGAATAGCCCCTGCATCGCTACGCCCGACAGCGCCAGTACGCCGCCGACGGCCAGCCCCAGCAATGTGCGCGGCAAACGAATCTGCCCCAAAATCAGCTCCGCCTGCTCCAACCCTTGCGCCTCGATTGGCATACCCATCAAGCGCAAGGCCGCCCTGAGCGTATCCAGCAGCGGCAGGCTAACGGGCCCAAGTGCCAATGAAAGCCAGATTGCCAATACGCACAACAGCGCCAGCCCGATAAACAAGGTTCGCGGTTTAACCAGAGAGGTCATGGGGCAGGCTTAGCTTGGGACGGATAAAACCCGGCAGACAATGTGACAAGGCTTTGCGGCAGGCGCGGCCCCAAGCCACCGACCAGCAATGTGGGGTCCAGCTCAAACACCCGCCCGCTCTTGGCAGCAGGCGTCGAGGCCAGGATAGGATTCTCCTTGAACAGGGCCGCACGCGCCGCGTCACCGGTCAGGGCACGGTCGGCAAACACCAGCACATCAGGGCTCAACCCCGCCAGCGACTCCACCGAAAACGGCTTGTATCCGCTATGGGTCGCCAGGTTATGCCCACCTGCTTGCTGCAACACCCAATCAGCGGCCGTGTCCTTACCGGCGATCAGCGGTTTGCCGCCAGCGTGACCGAGCAACAGCAATACACCCGGCGCCTTTTGCGTGGCCTGCGCCTTGGCGACCCAGCGTTTCTGCTGATCGAGCGCCTGCTCATATCCGCTGAACAATTCGTCGGCCTTGGCCTCGCTGCCCAGCAGCTTGCCCAAGTGTTGAAGGTTGCCTTTCAGCGTCGGCAAGTCCGGTTGCGCCGAAAACATTTCAACCTGCACGCCCGCACTGCGAATCTGCGCCAATACCGGCGGCGGTCCCATTTCTTCGGTGCCCACCAGCACCTGCGGACGCAGGCTCAATATGCCCTCGGCGGACAACTGCCGCTGATAGCCGATGCTCGGCAGCGCCTTGAGCGACTCGGGATGCTGACTGGTGGTATCGACCCCTACCAGCTTCGACTCGCCGCCCAGGGCCGTCACCCACTCAGACAGCGCGCCACCAGCACTCACCCAGCGTTGTGGCAGTTCAGAGGCTTGTGCCCCATGGTTGACCAGCAGTCCGACAACAAGCGCAATAGCGCTGGCACTCAGGCGCATAACAGGGTTTCCTTCCAAGGGCAGGGCCGCTCAAGCGCTCATCGATGTGACAGATAACGTCTGCCTGGCATCGTATTGAGCGCCCAGGCGGCCAGTGGGCGAAGCCGGCATTTGATAATTGTTTGCATTTGAACGTCAAGGCACTTAAGGATTGAAATGAAGTTTCTCTGCTCCTCCGACACCCTCGCGCCAGACAGCAGCCTTGGTTTTGAAATCGATGGTTGCAAATTGTTGGCGGTGCGCCGGGACGGTGTTGCCTACTTCTATATCAACCGCTGCCCCCATCGCAGCATTCCGCTGGAATGGCAGCCCGACCACTTCCTCGATTCAAGTGCCAGCCTGATCCAGTGCGCCACGCACGGCGCATTGTTCCTGATCGAAAGTGGCGAATGCATTTCCGGCCCGTGCGCTGGCCAAAACCTCACCGCCCTGCGCGGCCGTGAAGATGCACAGGGCTTGTGGGTAGAACTCTAGTCGAGCAACACGTCCAGCCGCCGATCAACGCAGACTTCTTCAGGTGTCACCCGCACGCCATACGCCAACACCTCCACGCCTGCAGCCTTGGCCTCACGCAATGCCGCTGCGTAGCCGGCATCGATTTCCACGGCAGGGCGCACCGCATCAATCCCCGAAAGATTCACGCAGTACAACTGCACCGCCCGCACACCGTCGCGCGCAAGATGGGCTAGCTCCCGCAGGTGCTTGGCGCCGCGCTGAGTGACTGCATCGGGGAAGGCTGCCACTGGGGAGCCGTCAAAGCCAAGGGTTACGCTTTTGACTTCGACATAAGCGGCACCGTCCGGGTAATCCAGGCGAAAATCGATGCGGCTGTTTTCCTGGCCGTAAGGCACCTCACGCTTCAACGCGGTAAAACCATTGAGCTCCGTGATCCCCCCCGCGCGCAGGGCCTCTTCGACCAGCTGATTGGCCCGCGCAGTGTTGACACAGGCCAACCGTCCCTGGGGCGTCTCGGCGATCTCCCAAGTACCTGGCAGCTTGCGCTTGGGGTCATTGGAGCGGCTGAACCAGACTTGCCCACCCTCAACCATGCAATTGAGCATCGAGCCGGTGTTAGGACAGTGAATAGTGAGCAACTCACCGGTAATGGTTTCAATATCGGTAAGAAAACGCTTGTAGCGGCGAATCAGCCGGCCTTCTTCGAGGGGAGGATGAAAGCGCATCAGCCTTGCCAACTCTGCAAGCCACGAGCGATTCGTTCAACCGCCTCCTGTAGCCGATTGAGGTTTTGCGTGTAGGCAAACCGCACATGATGACCGGCTTGGTAGCGGCCAAAATCCAACCCTGGGGTAAAGGCAACGTGCTCGGTTTCGAGGAAGTGTCGGCAGAACGCGAAGGCATCACCGCCGAACTTGCTGATATCAGCGTATAAATAAAACGCCCCTTCCGGCTCGACGGCGATGCCGAAGCCCAGCTCGCGCAACGCCGGCAGCAAGAAGTCGCGCCGACGGCCGAACTCGGCGCGGCGCTCTTCGAGGATGCTCAGGGTTTGCGGGGTAAAACAGGCCAACGCCGCATATTGGGCCATGCTTGGCGCGCTGATGTAGAGGTTCTGCGCCAACTTCTCCAGCTCCCCGACTGCGGCTGGCGGTGCCACCAACCAACCCAGGCGCCAGCCGGTCATGCCGAAATACTTCGAAAAACTATTTAGGACGAAGGCGTCATCATCCACTTCCAGCACACTGGCGGCATCGGTGCCGTAGGTGAGGCCGTGGTAAATCTCGTCCACCACTAGGTGGCCGTTACGCGCCTTGATTGCGCCCGACAGCCCAGCCAATTCGTCACGAGTGAGAATGGTGCCCGTCGGGTTGGCCGGGGACGCGACCAGCGCGCCGACGCTGTCTTGGTTCCAATGTTTGGCCACCAGGTCAGCGGTCAGTTGATAGCGCACATCGGGGCCCACCGGCACCAGTTGTGCCGCGCCCTCCACCAGCCGCAGAAAATGCCGATTTTACACGGGTAACCCGGATCGGCCAGCAGCCAGTGTTTGCCTGGGTCGACCAGCAGGCTGCTGGCCAACAGCAACGCGCCCGAGCCGCCTGGCGTGATCAGGATGCGCTCGGGGTCAATGTTCAACCCGTAACGTTGCTGGTAGAAGCCGCTGATGGCTTCGCGCAACTCCGGTAAGCCACGGGCAGCGGTGTAGCGGGTCTTGCCGTTGGCCAGTGCGGCCTGGCCCGCCTGGATGATCGGCTCGGCCGTGGTGAAATCCGGCTCGCCGATTTCCAGATGGATCACATCATGGCCGGCCGCCTGCAGCTCGTTGGCACGCGCCAGCAGCGCCATGACATGAAAAGGTTCGATGGCGCGACTGCGCGCACTGTAGGGCTGGACCATTAGCCTTCCTTAACGGTGAGGACAAAAACAGGATTCTACCGAACCCTCACGGTAAAACATGTTCTATTGCCTGCTCGGCCGTCCCAGATGAACCGAGCAAGCGCCTGCAAAACGACTAAAATCAACATTCGAGACGATTCATACCCAGCCACGACGGGCCGCTTGCGTTTGCGACCTGGGGGGCATGGGCCTCGACAACCGGGAGTGGCGCACCCCGAATCTATCTGGTAAGTTCGCCCGCTTGCAGCCGCAGGGCCGGCAGGTGTCGGTGACGTTGCAATCCTGCGCAATGGATTAGAAGAGTGAGAGGCGGTCTATTCATGTCCACCCAAGCAAAGCAACAGCAGACTCAAGGCCTCAATGGCTTCGAACCTTACGTAGAGAAGAAAGGTGAGGAGTACATGGGCGAGCCCATGCGCGAGCACTTCACCAAGATCCTGAACAAGTGGAAACAGGACTTGATGCAGGAGGTCGACCGTACGGTTGACCATATGAAGGACGAAGCAGCCAACTTCCCTGATCCGGCCGACCGTGCGAGCCAGGAAGAAGAATTCGCCCTTGAACTGCGCGCCCGTGATCGCGAGCGCAAGTTGATCAAGAAGATCGACAAGACGCTGCAGCTGATCAAGGACGAAGAATACGGCTGGTGCGAGTCTTGCGGCGTCGAGATCGGTATCCGTCGCCTGGAAGCCCGCCCAACCGCGGACCTCTGCGTAGACTGCAAGACCTTGGCTGAAATCAAGGAAAAACAGGTCGGCAAGTAATCCTTCCGAGCTGAGCGAATGGGGCGTACCAACGCCCCATTTTTGTTTCTGGCGTTTACCGATTTTCCAGTAGTATCCGGCCCATGACAGCCTCTACCTATATCGGGCGCTTCGCCCCTACGCCCAGCGGCCATTTGCATTTTGGCTCCCTGGTTGCTGCCCTCGCCTCCTACCTCGACGCCCGCGCCAACCAAGGTCGCTGGCTGATGCGTATGGAAGACCTCGACCCTCCCCGCGAAGAACCTGGTGCCCAGGCGGCGATTCTGCACGCCCTGGAAAGCTACGGCTTTGAGTGGGACGGGGAACTGGTCCGACAGAGCGAGCGGCATGATGCCTACGCCAAGGTGCTGAACGATATGTTCAACCATGGCCTGGCTTACGCCTGCACTTGCTCGCGCAAGCAGTTGGAACCCTATAACGGCATCTATCCCGGCCTATGCCGCAATGCCGGGCATGACCAGCAAGACGCCGCCATCCGTTTGCGTGTACCGGAGCTGGAATACCACTTTACTGACCGCGTGCAGGGCGAATTCCGACAGCACTTGGGCCGCGATATAGGCGACTTCATCATCCGTCGCCGTGATGGCCTGTACGCCTATCAACTCGCCGTGGTCCTCGACGATGCATGGCAAGGTGTTACCGACATCGTGCGCGGCGCTGACCTGCTGGACTCCACGCCCCGCCAACTCTACCTGCAAGAACTGCTGGGCCTGCGCCAACCGCGTTACCTGCACGTGCCGTTGATCATCCAGCCCGACGGTAACAAGTTGGGCAAGTCCTACCGCTCCCCGCCGTTGACACCCGACCAAGCCACGCCTTTGCTGTTGAGAGCCTTGCGTGCCCTCGGCCAACAAGCCGGCGATGAACTGCTACACGCCAACCCACGGGAACTGCTGGATTGGGGCATCGCGCACTGGGATGCAACACTGATCCCGCGCACACTCACGCTGGCCGAAGCGCAATTGAGCTGAAGCCCCTTGCAGCTTGCCAAGCATCCGTTACCATCGCCGCAGTTTTTCAATCAGAGGCCAACATGTACATCTATCGATTGGTCCTGCTGCTGGTCGTCGGGATCTACCTGTTTTCTCCCGCCATCATGGATTGGTGGATCGACGCCACGGGCGCCTGGTATCGCCCTTATCTGCTGTGGTTGATCCTGATCGTCGTGACTTTCATCCTGCAGAGCCAAAAAGATGCCGATGAGCTTTAGCCTCACCCAGATGCTGCTCGTCAGCGCTGCCTACCTGGCTGCGTTGTTCGGGGTGGCTTGGATCAGTGAGCGTGGGATGATCCCGCGGGCGATCATTCGCCATCCGTTGACGTACACCTTGTCCCTCGGCGTATATGCCAGCGCCTGGGCGTTCTATGGCACGGTGGGCCTGGCCTATCAATATGGCTATGGCTTTCTCTCCAGCTACCTCGGCGTATCCGGTGCGTTTTTGCTGGCCCCAGTGTTGCTGTACCCGATCCTGAAAATCACCCGCACCTATCAGCTGTCGTCCCTGGCCGACCTGTTTGCCTTCCGCTTTCGCAGCACCTGGGCCGGCGCACTGACCACGGTGTTCATGCTGATCGGCGTGCTGCCGTTGTTGGCGCTACAGATCCAGGCAGTGGCCGACTCCATCAGTATCCTCACCCGCGAACCCGTGCAGCATCGCGTCGCGCTGGCCTTTTGCGCGCTGATCACGTTGTTCACGATTTTCTTCGGTTCGCGCCACATCGCCACCCGTGAAAAACACGAAGGTTTGGTCTTCGCGATTGCTTTCGAGTCGGTCATCAAGCTGATAGCCATCGGTGGCGTCGGCCTCTACGCGCTCTACGGCGTGTTCGACGGCCCGCAGCAACTGGAACTGTGGCTGCTGCAGAACCAGACCGCCCTCGCCGCCTTGCATACTCCGCTGCAGGAAGGCCCGTGGCGCACCCTGCTGCTGGTGTTCTTCGCCTCGGCGATTGTGATGCCGCACATGTATCACATGACCTTCACCGAGAACCTCAACCCGCGCTCGCTGGTCAGCGCCAGCTGGGGCCTGCCCCTGTTCCTGCTGCTGATGAGCCTGGCGGTACCGCTAATCTTGTGGGCTGGCCTGAAACTGGGCGCCACCACCAACCCCGAATACTTCACCCTGGGCATCGGCATCGCCGCCAATAGCCCGGCCCTGGCGATGCTGGCGTATGTCGGCGGTCTGTCGGCGGCCAGCGGCTTGATTATCGTCACAACGTTGGCGCTGTCAGGCATGGCCCTCAACCACCTGGTACTGCCGCTGTACCAGCCGCCCGCTGAGGGCAATATCTACCGCTGGTTGAAATGGACGCGCCGAGCACTGATCGTCGCGATCATCATGGCCGGCTACGGGTTCTACCTGCTGCTGGGCGCGGGCCAGGACCTGGCCAACCTGGGCATCGTCGCGTTTGTCGCCACCTTGCAATTCCTGCCAGGCGTGTTGTCGGTGCTGTACTGGCCGACGGCCAATCGTCGTGGCTTTATCGCCGGGCTGCTGGCGGGGATCCTGGTGTGGATCGTGACCATGCTGCTGCCGCTGGTCGGCAACCTGCAGGGTTTCTACATCCCGCTGCTGAACATGATCTACGTGCTGGACGACACCAGTTGGCACATGGCGGCCATTGCGTCGCTGGCCGCCAACGTGCTGATGTTCACCCTGATCTCGCTGTTCACCAACGCCAGCCCCGAAGAAACCAGCGCCGCCGAGGCCTGCGCGGTTGATAACGTGCGCCGCCCACAACGCCGCGAACTGCATGCCGCCTCGCCCCAGGAGTTTGCCACGCAACTGGCCAAGCCGCTCGGCGCCAAGGCCGCGCAAAAAGAAGTCGAACAGGCATTGCGCGACCTCTACTTGCCCTTTGACGAACGCCGCCCGTATGCGCTGCGTCGCCTGCGCGACCGTATCGAAGCCAACCTGTCAGGGCTGATGGGTCCCAGCGTGTCCCAAGACATGGTGGAAACCTTCCTGCCCTACAAGGCCGGTGGCGAAAACTACGTGACCGAAGACATCCACTTCATCGAGAGCCGCCTGGAGGACTACCACTCGCGCCTTACCGGCCTTGCAGCCGAACTCGATGCCCTGCGCCGCTACCACCGCCAGACCCTGCAGGAATTGCCGATGGGCGTCTGCTCCCTGGCCAAGGATCAGGAGATCCTGATGTGGAACAAGGCCATGGAAGAACTCACCGGCATCGCCGCGCAACGGGTCGTCGGTTCGCGTCTTAATACTCTGGGCGAGCCGTGGAAGGAGCTTCTGCAAGGCTTCATCAACCTGCCCGACGAACACTTGCACAAACAACACCTGGCCCTCGACGGCCAGACGCGCTGGCTGAACCTGCACAAAGCGGCCATCGACGAGCCACTTGCCCCTGGCAACAGTGGGTTGGTATTGCTGGTGGAAGACCTGACCGAAACCCAGATGCTGGAAGACAAGCTGGTGCACTCCGAGCGCCTGGCCAGCATTGGTCGCCTCGCAGCCGGTGTAGCCCATGAGATCGGCAACCCGATCACCGGTATCGCGTGCCTCGCGCAGAACCTGCGGGAAGAACGCGAGGAAGACGGCGAAATCACCGAGATCAGCGGGCAAATCCTTGAGCAGACCAAGCGTGTCTCGCGCATCGTGCAGTCACTGATGAGCTTCGCCCACGCCGGTGCGCATCAGAATCAGGATGAAGCTGTATGCCTGGCCGAAGTGGCGCAGGACGCCATTGGGCTGCTGGCCTTGAACCGGCGCAATTTCGAAGTACAGTTCTTCAATTTGTGCGACCCGGAACACTGGGTCGACGGCGACTCGCAACGCCTGGCCCAAGTGCTGATCAACTTGCTGTCCAACGCCCGTGATGCAACCCCGGCCGGTGGCGCGGTACGTGTCAAGACCGAGGCTTTCGAGCATACGGTCGACCTGATCGTCGAAGACGAAGGCAGCGGCATTCCACAGAACATCATGGACCGATTGTTCGAACCCTTCTTCACCACCAAGGACCCAGGTGAAGGTACTGGTCTGGGCCTTGCACTGGTCTATTCCATCGTTGAAGAGCATTATGGACAAATCACCATCGACAGCCCGGCTGACACCGAAAGCCAACGCGGCACCCGTATTCGGGTGACCTTGCCGCGTCATGTCGAAGCGACGTCCGCTGTGAACTGAGACCGTCGAGAGAATTGAATCAATGCCGCACATTTTGATCGTCGAAGACGAAACAATTATCCGCTCTGCCTTGCGTCGCCTGCTTGAACGTAATCAGTACCAGGTCAGCGAAGCTGGCTCGGTGCAGGAAGCCCAGGAGCGTTTCAGCATTCCCACGTTCGACCTGATTGTCAGCGACCTGCGCCTGCCGGGCGCGCCGGGCACTGAGCTGATCAAGCTTGGCCAGGGCACCCCGGTGCTGATCATGACCAGCTACGCCAGCCTGCGCTCGGCGGTGGACTCCATGAAGATGGGCGCGGTGGACTACATCGCCAAGCCGTTCGACCATGACGAGATGCTCCAGGCCGTGGCCCGTATCCTGCGCGACCGTCAGTCGGCCAGCAGTGCGCCTGCCGAACAGCGCCCCGCCGGCAAAACCGCCGACAAACCCGGGGTTGATAACAGCAACGGCGAAATCGGCATCATCGGCTCCTGCCCACCGATGCAGGACCTGTACAGCAAGATCCGCAAAGTGGCGCCAACCGACTCCAATGTGTTGATCCAGGGCGAGTCGGGCACCGGTAAAGAACTGGTCGCCCGCGCCCTGCACAACCTGTCCAAGCGTGCCAAAGCGCCGATGATCTCGGTGAACTGTGCGGCGATCCCGGAATCGCTGATCGAGTCCGAATTGTTCGGCCACGAGAAAGGCGCCTTTACCGGCGCCAGCGCTGGGCGTGCTGGCCTGGTAGAGGCAGCGGACGGCGGCACGTTGTTCCTCGACGAAATCGGCGAGCTGCCACTGGAAGCTCAGGCGCGATTGCTGCGCGTGCTGCAAGAAGGCGAGATTCGCAGAGTGGGTTCGGTGCAATCGCAGAAGGTCGATGTGCGCCTGATCGCGGCCACCCACCGTGACTTGAAGAGCCTGGCCAAGATCGGCCAGTTCCGTGAAGACTTGTATTACCGCCTGCACGTCATTGCACTCAAGCTGCCAGCCCTGCGTGAGCGTGGCGCGGACGTCAACGAGATCGCCAATGCGTTCCTGCTACGCCAGAGCGCGCGCATCAACCGTACCGACCTCAAGTTTGCCCCGGATGCCGAGCAGGCAATTCGGCATTACTCGTGGCCAGGTAACGTGCGGGAACTGGAAAACGCCGTCGAGCGCGCGGTAATCCTGTCGGAGAGCCCGGAGATTTCCGCTGAGTTGCTGGGCATTGATATCGAGCTGAGCGACCTGGAAGACGACGATTTCATCGGCCTGGCCCCGCAACAGGGCGGTGGCAGCAATACCAGCCATGAGCCGACTGAGGATTTGTCACTGGAAGATTACTTCCAGCATTTCGTCCTCGAACACCAGGACCACATGACCGAGACTGAACTGGCACGCAAACTGGGCGTGAGCCGTAAATGCCTGTGGGAACGCCGCCAGCGCCTGGGCATTCCACGCCGCAAGACCGGGGTAGCCAGCGAGAGTTGAGGGTGTTCCCCCACAGGTAACACCCTCAGTTGTGAAAAAACTGTTACCGCTGATTTTTTGCGTAACAAAAGCCGGGGCTTACGGTAACGAAGCCCCGGCTTTTTTTGGCCTGTCAAAAACCAAAAAACGCCTCAAACCCCTGGTTTTGTTGGTCGGTGCAAAAGTTGGCACGCACCCTGCTATATGCTTAGTACAAAAACAATAACAAGCTTTGTACAAGACAATAAAAATAAGACGAATCGACTCACGCATAACAAAAACAACACGGCGGAGGCGCAGCTAACTGATTCTTTTGGAGAGGCGTTGCATTTGGGGCTTGCCCCGCAACCAGGCCGAGAACAACAAAAACTGCCCTAAGGCAGAGCCTGAACTGGTTGGATCGTAGATCAGCAACACAGCGACCAAAGCAATCCGTTTGCTCTTGGCTCCCGATTGGGAGTGTCATGAAGGTGAAGCTTCATGGCGAGGGCGATCAACAAAAACAAGAAGCCCGCAACCAATAATAAAAATAGAGCACGCAACTACTTCTGGGGGAGCTTCGGCTCCCCTTGTAGTTTCCGGGATTTGACCTTTCAAGGCTTATGGCGCAAGGCCTGCAGCTTGTTCCTACACCATCCCCTGACTAAATGCTAGAATCCCCGCCCATCATGCGGTCATTCTTCGTTATGGCCGAACATTCCTTCAAACAGTGCATCCCATGCTGAAGAAGTTGTTCCAGTCATTCCGTTCTCCCTTGCGTCGTACGCAACACAAACGCAGCACGCCTGAAGTGCTCAATAGCAGCCAGCATTCGCTGCAACGTGCTCAATTCAGCCGTTATGCGGTGAATATCGTCGAACGTTTGCAGAACGCCGGTTACCAGGCCTATCTGGTAGGTGGTTGCGTGCGCGACATGCTGCTTAACATCACGCCCAAGGATTTTGACGTCGCCACCAGCGCCACGCCCGAGCAAGTGCGCGCCGAGTTCCGCAATGCGCGAATCATCGGCCGCCGCTTCAAGCTGGTGCACATCCATTTCGGCCGCGAAATCATCGAAGTCGCAACCTTCCGCGCCGGTCACCCGCAAAACGATGACGAGGAAGACACCAATCAGTCTTCGCGCAACGAAAGCGGGCGCATCTTGCGCGACAACGTCTATGGCAGCCTGGAAGAAGACGCGCAGCGCCGCGACTTCACCATCAACGCCCTCTATTACGATCCGGTCAGCGAGCGCATCCTCGATTACGCCAATGGCGTACACGACATTCGCAACAACCTGATTCGCCTGATCGGTGACCCGACGCAGCGTTACCAGGAAGACCCGGTGCGCATGCTGCGGGCCGTGCGCTTTGCCGCCAAGCTGAACTTCGGCATCGAGAAGCACACTGCTGCACCGATTCGCGAGCTGGCACCGATGCTGCGGGAAATCCCCTCGGCACGTCTGTTCGAAGAAGTGCTCAAGCTGTTTCTCTCGGGCTACGCGGCCGACACCTTCGAAATGTTGGTCGACCTGCAATTGTTCGATCCATTGTTCCCGGCCAGCGCCGAAGCACTGGAACACAACCCGACCTATACCCACACGCTGATCAGCGAGGCATTGATCAACACCGACCTGCGCATCAAGCAGAACAAGCCGGTAACCCCGGCGTTCCTGTTTGCCGCACTGTTGTGGCCGGCCTTGCCAAAACGCGTGCTGCGCCTGCAGGACCGTGGCATGCCGCCGATTCCAGCCATGCAGGAAGCCGCTCACGAACTCATCGCCGAACAGTGCCAGCGCATCGCTATTCCGAAGCGCTTCACCATGCCGATCCGTGAGATCTGGGACATGCAGGAGCGCCTGCCCCGCCGCAGCGGCAAACGTGCCGATCTGCTGCTGGACAACCCACGCTTTCGCGCCGGCTACGACTTCCTGCTGCTGCGCGAAAGCGCCGGCGAGCAGACCGACGGCCTGGGCGAATGGTGGACCGACTACCAGGACGCCAATGACAGCGAGCGCCGCGACATGATTCGTGACCTCGGCAGCAAAGGCGATGGCGAAGGCCCGAAGAAGCGTCGTCGCAGTGGCAGCAAGCGCAAACGCAGCGCGGCCGATACCTCGGGCGAATAAACGTGGAACGTATCTACATCGGCATGGGCAGCAATCTGGCTGCCCCGGAACAGCAATTGCGCAGCGCCATCGAAGCGCTGGCGCAATTGCCCGGCACCACCGTTGCGGGTGTATCTGCGTTTTATCAAAGTGACTCCCTGCTTCCGGGCCAGCCGCGCTATACCAATGCGGTTGCCGCCCTCGACAGCAGCCTCACACCCCTGGAGCTGCTGGACGCCTTGCAGGCCATCGAGAACGACCAGGGCCGCGAGCGCCTTGAGCGCTGGGGCCCTCGCACACTCGACCTGGACATTTTGCTGTTCGGCGATCGCCTGATCGACGAGCCGCGCCTCAAGGTGCCTCACTATCAGATGCATCTGCGGGCGTTTGTGCTGTATCCGCTGGCCGAGTTGGCGCCCGCTGAGCTGACACTGCCTGATGGCCAACATCTCAGCCACCTGCTGACGAGTTGCCCATTTGTCGGGTTGGAACGCATCCCGCAAGAATGACTCGGTCTATGTGGGAGCTGGCTTGCCTGCGATGCAGACACCTCGGTCTTTCATTGAGACAGAGGTGATGCTATCGCAGGCAAGCCAGCTCCCACATTTTGATCTCCAGCGTCTTCGAAAACGCCGTTCACATTGCTGAATCGCATCAGTAACAGCGGTAACACCCCGTCCGTAACAATGCGGTAACACATCCAATTGACTTCCCGTGCCCTCCTCACGACTATAGGCGTCCCGCTGCCGCCAACCCGGCGCTAAAGGGCGCAATCCAGGCCTTATAAGCACTGCTCTCAAGACAGTGCGCCTGTATAGACGAAGACTCACGCGCGTTACTCGCTGTTTCCAAGCGCCTGAACGAGGACCCTTTTCATGCCAGACGTTACCCTGACCACCTTGCAGAGCCTCAAGCTCAAAGGTGAAAAAATCACCATGCTGACCTGCTACGACGCCACCTTTGCCCACGCCAGCTGCCAGGCCGGGGTTGAAGTGTTACTGGTGGGCGATTCCCTCGGCATGGTTCTTCAAGGGAATGACAGCACCCTGCCAGTGACCACCGACGAACTCGCCTACCACACCGCCAGCGTCAAGCGTGGCAACGATGGCGCGTTCATCATTGCCGACCTGCCGTTCATGGATTACGCCACCGTCGAACAGACTTTCCAGAACGCAGGCAAGTTGATGCGTGCCGGTGCGCACATGATCAAGGTAGAAGGCGCCGTGTGGCTCGCCGAGTCAATCCGCCTGCTGGCAGAACGAGGCGTGCCGGTATGCGCCCACATGGGTCTCACACCGCAGTCGGTCAACATCCTGGGCGGCTATAAGGTTCAGGGCCGCAACGAAGCCCAGGCGCGCCAGATGCGTGCTGATGCCATCGCCCTGGAACAGGCAGGGGTCGCGATGATCCTGCTCGAATGCGTGCCCAGCGAACTGGCTGCTGAAATTACCCAGGCTGTCAAAGTACCGGTCATCGGTATTGGCGCAGGCTCGGCCACCGACGGCCAAGTACTGGTGCTGCACGACATGCTCGGCCTGTCGATCACCGGCCGCGTGCCGAAGTTCGTGAAAAACTTCATGACCGGCCAGGACAGTATCCACGCCGCCCTGAGCGCCTACGTCGCTGAAGTCAAAGCCGTGACCTTCCCTGGCGCCGAACACGGATTCTCTGCATGAACACCGTAAAAACCGTACGCGAACTGCGGGCCGCTGTGACCCACGCCCGCAACGCCGGTAAACGCATTGGCTTCGTGCCCACCATGGGCAACCTGCACAGCGGCCACGCCACCCTGGTGACCAAGGCGGCGCAACAGGCGGACTTCGTGGTCGCCAGCATCTTCGTCAACCCGCTGCAGTTCGGCGCTGGCGAAGATCTGGACAAGTACCCGCGCACTTTGGCCGCCGACCAGGAGAAGCTGCTGCAAGCCGGCTGCAACCTGCTGTTCGCGCCCACTGTCGAGGAAATGTACCCCGGCGGCACGACCGGCCAGACCCGCGTCAGCGTCCCACAATTGTCCGAGGGCCTGTGTGGCGCAAGCCGCCCGGGGCACTTTGAAGGCGTGGCGACAGTGGTCAGCAAGCTGTTCAACATGGTCCAACCGGACATGGCCGTGTTTGGCCAGAAGGACTACCAGCAACTGGCAGTCATCCGTGCCATGGTCCATGACCTGAACATGCCGATCCAAATCATCGGCGAGCCCACCGTGCGTGCCGACGACGGCCTGGCGCTGTCATCGCGCAACGGCTACCTCACGGAAGAACAACGCGCCATCGCACCCGTCCTGTACCGCAGCCTCAGCCATATCGGCGCTGCGGTCACAGCCGGTGACCGCGACTTCACCAAACTGCGTGCCGAGCAGGTGCGCCTGATCGAAGCCGCCGGGTTGCGCCTGGACTACCTCGAAGTGCGCCAAGGCGTGCATCTGCGTCCGGCCACCGCCGAAGATCGCGACATTGTGATCCTGGTGGCGGCCTACCTCGGTGCCACCCGCCTCATCGACAACCTGCATCTGAACCTCAACTAACCCCCTCCAGTTGCCCTTCCCGCCGTGCCGGTATAAAAAAGTACCGGCCACAGCGCAGACAAAGCCAAGACATATTCACACGCTAGGTTTAATGTAATCGCCCTGCGCTCTTGGTTAGCGCTGTCCGGAACCCGATCCTTGACGACAGGTGGGATGTTCCGGGCTTTGAAGTGTCCTAAAGGCAGTCCCCGTAATAAAAGGAAACCCGCAGCGATGGCGTACTACCGCACTCCTCATGACGTTACCGCTCTGCCCGCCTGGCAAGCGCTCAATCAACATCGCCAAGCCATGCAGGATTTCAGCATGCGCGAAGCGTTCAATGCCGATCCTCAGCGTTTTTCCCAATTCACTTTGAGCAGCTGCGGACTTTTCCTCGATTACTCGAAAAACCTGATCACCAGCCAAACCCGCGACCTGCTCGTGGGTTTGGCCAACGAAGTCGACCTGCAAGGCGCCATCAAGTCTCTGTTCAACGGCGAGCCGGTCAACTCCTCCGAAGGCCGCCCGGCCCTGCACACCGCCCTGCGCCGCCCAGTGGGCGACAAGCTGTCGGTGAATGGCGTGAACATCATGCCGGACGTGCATAAGGTGCTGAACCAGATCACTGACCTGGTCGGTCGCATCCACGACGGCCTGTGGCGTGGCTACACCGAGAAGCCGATCACTGACGTGGTGAACATCGGTATCGGTGGCTCGTTCCTCGGCCCGGAGCTGGTCTCCGAAGCGCTGTTGTCCTACGCCCACAAAGGCGTGCGCTGCCACTACCTGGCGAACATCGACGGTAGCGAATTCCACGAACTGACCATGAAGCTGCGCGCCGAGACCACGCTGTTTATCGTCTCGTCAAAATCCTTCAATACCCTGGAAACCCTGAAAAACGCCCAGGCCGCTCGCGCCTGGTACCTGGCCCAGGGTGGTTCGGAAGCCGAGCTGTATCGCCACTTCATCGCCGTATCGAGCAACAACGCGGCCGCCGTGGCCTTCGGTATTCGCGAAGAAAACATCTTCCCGATGTGGGACTGGGTCGGCGGGCGTTACTCGCTGTGGTCGGCCATCGGCTTACCAATTGCGCTGGCCATCGGCATGTCCAACTTCAAGGAACTGCTGTCCGGTGCCTATACCATGGACCAGCATTTCCAGAACGCCCCGTTCGAACAGAACATGCCGGTGCTGCTCGGCTTGCTGGGCGTGTGGTACGGCAACTTCTGGGGCGCGCAGAGCCATGCGATCCTGCCGTACGACCACTACCTGCGTAACATCACCAAGCACTTGCAACAGTTGGACATGGAATCCAACGGCAAGAGCGTGCGCCAGGACGGTACGCCTGTTTCTACCGATACCGGCCCGGTGATCTGGGGCGGCGTAGGTTGCAACGGCCAACACGCTTACCACCAGTTGCTGCACCAGGGGACCCAACTGATTCCGGCCGACTTCATCGTGCCGATCGTCAGCTTCAACCCAGTGTCCGACCACCATCAGTGGCTGTACGCCAACTGCCTGTCCCAGAGCCAGGCGCTGATGCTCGGCAAGACCCGCAGCGAAGCCGAAGCCGAGCTGCGCGACAAGGGCATGGCGGAAGACGACGTGCAGAAGCTGGCACCGCACAAGGTGATCCCGGGCAACCGCCCGAGCAACACCTTGGTGGTCGAGCGCATCAGCCCACGTCGTCTGGGCGCTCTGGTCGCGATGTATGAACACAAGGTGTTCGTGCAGAGCGTGATCTGGGGCATCAACGCCTTCGACCAATGGGGCGTGGAGCTGGGCAAGGAACTGGGCAAGGGCGTCTACAACCGCCTGACCGGCGCCGAAGAAACCCTGGCCGACGATGCCTCGACACAAGGTTTGATCAACTACTTCCGCGGCCGTCATCGCGGCTGATGCGTTAACTCCAAGGCCAACGTCCGTTTGGACGTTGGCCTTGAACCCTCCCCCCACTGCGTGCATCTTTATCACTTGTCGCTAAAACAAGAATAAGGACTGCTCATGTTCGATATCAGCACATTCCCTGCCGCCGATGCCGTCCGCCGGGCTGCGCAACTCAGTCAAGAGGACTACCAGCGCCTCTACCGCCAATCCATCGAACACCCCGACACCTTCTGGGCCGAACAAGCCAAGGGTTTTCTCGACTGGATCAAGCCCTGGCACACCGTCCAAAGCTCAGACATCAACACCGGCGCCGCCCAATGGTTTGCCGGTGGCCAGCTCAACGTCAGTTACAACTGCATCGACCGTCACCTGGCGCAACGTGCCGATCAGCCGGCCTTCATTTGGGAAGGCGATGATCCGACACAGTCCGCCACAATCACCTACCGCCAACTGCACCAAAATGTCTGCCGTCTGGCCAATGTACTGAAAATCCGTGGCGTGAAGAAAGGCGACCGGGTGTGCATCTATATGCCGATGATCCCGGAAGCGGCCTACGCCATGCTGGCCTGTACGCGTATTGGCGCGGTGCACTCGGTGGTATTCGGTGGTTTCTCGCCGGATGCCCTGCGCGACCGCATCCTCGATGCCGACTGCCGCATCGTGATCACCGCTGACGAAGGCGTGCGCGGCGGCAAGCCAGTGGCGCTGAAACAAAACGTCGACAAGGCCTTGGCCAGTTGCCCGAATGTCAGCACGGTGCTGGTGGTGGAGCGTACTGGCGCAGACCTGATCTGGGTCAAAGACCGCGACCTCAAGTACCAACAAGCACTGGACGCCGCCAGCGACGACTGCCCGCCCGAGCCGATGGACGCCGAAGACCCGCTGTTCATCCTCTACACCTCCGGCAGCACCGGCAAACCCAAAGGCGTGTTGCACACCACCGGCGGCTATCTGCTGCAGGCGGCGATGACCTTCAAGTACGTCCTCGACTACCGCGAGGGCGAAGTGTTCTGGTGCACCGCCGATGTCGGTTGGGTCACCGGCCACAGCTACATCGTGTATGGCCCACTGGCCAACGGTGCCACTTCGCTGATATTCGAAGGCGTGCCGAGCTACCCGGACAGCTCGCGCTTCTGGCAAGTGATCGACAAGCATCAGGTGAATATCTTCTACACCGCGCCCACAGCCTTGCGCGCACTGATGCGTGAAGGCCACGGCCCTCTGGAAAATACCTCTCGCGCCAGCCTGCGCCTGCTCGGCAGCGTCGGCGAGCCGATCAACCCGGAAGCCTGGGACTGGTACTTCAACGCGGTCGGCGAACAGCGCTGCCCCATCGTGGACACGTGGTGGCAGACCGAAACCGGCGGCATCATGCTCAGCCCGTTGGTGAGCGCCCGGCGGATCAAGCCTGGCTGTGCAACCCAGCCAATGTTTGGCGTACAGCCCGTGCTGCTGGATGAACAGGGCAAGGAGTTCAGCGGCGCCGGCAGCGGCGTATTGGCAATCAAGGCCAGTTGGCCGGGGCAGATTCGCGGTGTGTACCATGATCGGCAGCGCATGATCGACACCTATTTCAAACCCTATCCTGGCTACTACTTCACCGGAGACGGCGCACGTCGCGATGAGGACGGTGACTACTGGATCACCGGGCGTATTGACGACGTCATCAACGTTTCCGGCCACCGCATTGGCACCGCAGAAGTCGAAAGCGCGCTGGTGCTGCATGACCAGGTCGCTGAGGCTGCCGTGGTGGGTTACCCGCATGATGTCAAAGGCCAGGGCATCTATGCGTTTGTCACGCCCATGAACGGCGTGGAACCCAGCGAAACCCTGAAAAAACACCTGCTGGAGCTGGTCAGCAAGGAAATCGGCAGCTTTGCCAAGCCGGAACTGATCCAATGGGCGCCGGCCCTGCCGAAAACCCGTTCCGGCAAGATCATGCGCAGGATTCTGCGCAAAATCGCCTGCAACGAACTGGACAGCCTCGGTGATACTTCGACCCTGGCCGACCCAAGCGTGGTGGACGGCCTGATCGACAAACGCCTGAACCGATAGGAACCCCTGAGTCGCCATGGAATTTATCCGCAGCCGTATCGAAAACCAGCTGATGAGCCTCACCGGCCTATCGCTGGGCCAGTTGGACCTGGAAAACCCCAAGGGCGACCCAGGCCTGTTCGGGCCGGACTCGGTGAGCTGGCAAGTCCATGGCGACTTCAGCAGCATGCTCATCGGCGGCATCAGTGCCTTGATGCTGCAAGCTTTGCACCCACTGGCCCTGGCGGGCGTGTGGGACCATTCGAACTTTCGCCAGGACATGCTCGGCAGATTGCGGCGGACTTCGCAATTTATCTCCGGCACCACGTTCGGCTCTCGGCGTGATGCTGAGTGGTTGATCGAAAAAGTGCGCACCATTCACCTGCAAGTGGTCGGCCATGCACCGGATGGGCGACCTTATGCGGCCAGCGACCCGGAGTTGCTGACCTGGGTGCATGTGGCGGAGGTCAGCAACTTCCTGGCCGCACACCTGCGCTACCGCAACCCTCATCTCTCAGGCCGCGACCAAGACCGTTACTACAGCGAAATCGCCCTGGTGGCCGAACGGCTGGGCGCGCGGCATGTTCCGCGCTCACGGCAGGAAGTTTCGGATTATCTGGAGCGCATCCGCCCTCAGTTGTTGTGCGACGAACGCAGTCGCGAAGTGTTGCGCCTGCTGCTCAATGCGCCCTCCCCCAGCACTATGGCCAAGCCGTTCGGGGCCTTGATGATGCAGGCCGGGATCGATCTGCTGCCGGACTGGGCCAGCGACATGCTCGATCAGCATCAGAGCCCGCTGCAACGCCAGATGATCCGCAGCGGCGTCAAACGCAGTGCCCCACTACTGCGCTGGGCGATGCGAAACGGTTCGGTACAGCGCGCCCATCGGCGGATGGGGTTGATGTAGGCAACGCCTCATAGCTGTTAAACTTCGCGCCCTCTTTTCCCAGCAAGGCGCGCTCCATGTCTCCCTTGAATCAGGCGCTGCGCGCCGCCCTCGATCATCGCCAAGACTTGGTCAACGAGCTGCACGCCCAGGGCACCGACTGTTATCGACTGTTCCATGGCAGCCAGGAAGGTGCCGGCGGCCTGACCATCGACCGTTACGGCCCGCAATTGCTGGTACAAAGCTTCCACCAGTCGCTGAAAACCGAAGAGCTGCTGGAACTGCATCAACTGATCAACCAGTACACCGGGCTGGAATTGTTGCTGGTGTACAACGACCGCTCCCGTGGCAACTCGCGGATCGACCGCGAAGACACCGTCTACCGTGCCGATTCTGCCGCGCTGGAAGACCTAGTCGGTCACGAATGGGGCCTTAATTACCGCGTCCGTGGTCGACACGCCGGGCAGGACCCGCTGCTGTTTCTAGACCTGCGCAACACCCGTGGCTGGGTCAAGGCACACAGTGCCGGCAAAAGCGTGCTGAACCTGTTCGCCTACACCTGCGGCGTGGGTCTGAGCGCCGCTGCCGGCGGTGCCCGTGAAGTGTGCAACCTCGACTTTGCCGAAGGCAACCTGGCGGTTGGGCGCGAAAACGGCCTGCTGAACCCGGAATTGCCGACCATGGAATTCGTGCAATCCGACTACTTCCCGGCCATTCGTCAACTGGCCGGCTTGCCGATTACCCAACGTCGCGGGCAGAAGCTGCCGAGCTATCCACGCCTGGAGCAGCGCCAGTACGACCTGGTGCTGTTGGATCCCCCAGCATGGGCGAAGAGCGCATTCGGCACCGTCGACCTGCTTCGCGACTACCAGAGCCTGCTCAAGCCTGCATTGCTGGCCACCGCTGACAACGGCGTGCTGATCTGCTGCAACAACCTGGCAAAAGTCAGCATGGAGGACTGGCGTGAACAGGTACTGCGTTGCGCAGAAAAAGCCGGGCGCCCGGTGCGTGACTGGAAAATCATGACGCCTGGAGCGGATTTTCCTTCACAGGATCAACAGCCCCCTCTTAAAACATTGATACTCCAGCTGTAGTACGTTTCCCAAGAGTCTGGATCTTCGGAACCGAAAACCCGTGCCATACTCCAAGGCACTCCTGTTTGACATAGATGGCGTCACCCATGCCCAAAGGATTGATTCGCGCCATCGGCGCCTTGTTGACCGCTCTAGCCCTGTACAGCTTGCTGGGCTTCCTGATTTTGCCCGGCATTGCCCTTCGCATTGCCAACCAACAGCTGGCCAATTACGCCACAGTGCCGGCCCGGATCGAGCGCATCGAGCTCAACCCATTCAGCCTGGAGCTGACGGTATGGGGCCTGAAAATCGGCGAGCCCGGCAAGGAACAGGTGGGTTTCGAACGCCTCTATGCCAACTTGCAGATCGACAGCCTCTGGACACGCGCGCTGCACCTGGCCGACGTGCAACTGGACCAGCCCAAGACTGAAATATTGTTCGACAAGTCAGGCCAACTGAACCTGGCGCAGCTCTTCAAGCTACCACCCAGCGAGCCAACCCCGGCCGACCCCAACGCCAAACCGTTTCCGCTGCGTATCGACGGCATCAAGTTGGCCGGCGGTTATGTGCACTTCCAGGACTTGCGCCCCAGCGAGCCCATCGAATTTCTTTACAACAAGCTCGATTTCGAGCTGAAAAACCTCAGCACTTTGCCCGAAGACAACGCGGACATGACCTTGGTCGCGGTCGGCCCCGAGGGTGGGCAGATCGACTGGAAAGGTAATTTCAGCCTGATACCGATCACCTCCGAAGGCACGCTGAAAGTCACCGACGGCAAGATGAAGGCCTGGTGGCCCTATGTGCGGGACGCCTTGCCGCTGGTGCTGGAAGACGGCGTACTCAACTTCAGTACTGACTATAAATTTAGCCTGGCCAAAGAGACCGAGCTGAACTTGACCAACACCGCCGCCAGCATCGCCCCGTTTGCCATCAAGGCGCCGGATGGCCGACCTTTGGTACGCCTGGAACGTCTGGATGTCAGTGAAACCACGGTAGATTTGGCCAAACAGCAAGTCGTGGTCGGCAAGATCCGCAGCAACAAGCTGGAAACCTGGGCTGCCCGTGAAGCCGATGGCCAACTGGACTGGCAGAAGCTGTTCGCCAGCCAACCGAGCAAACCCTCGAAGGCACCGGAACCTGCCACCGCGCCGGCCACCGCCGATTCACCAAACCCGGAACCCGCAGCACCGAGCAAGCCTTGGCAAGTACTGCTCAAGGACGTGCAACTGCGTAACTATCAGGTGCACCTGGCAGACCGTCAGGCCAAGCCGGCAGTCGCGCTGGAACTGGGCCCACTGAATGTTGATGTGCAGAACTTCGACAGCCTTAACCAAAGCCCGTTTACCCTGAAGATCGACACTGGCCTTGGCAAACAGGGCAAGATCGCCGCGACCGGCGAGATCAACCTCAACCCGGTCAGCGCCAAGCTCAAAGTGAATACCCAGGACATCGACCTACGGGTTGCGCAGTCTTACATCAGCCCATTCATTCGCCTGGAACTGCGCAGCGGCATGCTCGGCAGCAACCTGGATGTGAACCTGAAAAGCACTGACCCACTCAAGCTTCAGGTCACTGGCCGGGCACAGGTCGACCAGTTGCACACCCTCGACACGCTCAAGACCCGCGATTTCGTCAAATGGCAGCGCCTGGTGGTGGAGGGCTTGAACTATCAGCACGGTGATAGCCTGTCGATCGACAAGGTCAACCTGCTGCAACCGTATGCGCGCTTCATGATCAATGATGACCGCACCACCAACGTCGATGATCTGCTGATCCCGCAGCCGCCCGATAAAGGCCCCAAGCCGGCCAGCAAAGAGAAACCGCTGGGTATTCATGTAGGGCAGATTGCGATCAATGACGGCTCGGCCAACTTTGCCGACTTCAGCCTGACCCCCAACTTTGCCACCGCCATCCAACAGCTCAACGGACAGATCGGCACCATTGATAGCCGCCAAGCCAAACCGGCCAGTGTCGATATCAAGGGCAAAGTGGACCGTTATGCACCGGTAACTATCAAAGGCAGCGTGAACCCGTTCGACCCGATGGCGGCGCTGGATATTGCCACCAGTTTCAAACGTGTCGAATTGACCACCCTGACCCCGTACTCCGGCAAGTTCGCCGGGTTCCGCATTCGCAAGGGTCGTCTCAACCTCGACCTACACTACGTGATCACCAAAGGCCAGTTGAAGGCCGAAAACAAAGTAGTGGTGGAACAGTTACAACTGGGCGAGAAGGTCGACAGTGCCGACGCCGTGGACTTGCCGATTCGACTGGCGATTGCCCTGCTAAAAGACAGCGACGGCAAGATCTCCATCGAGCTGCCGGTGACCGGGGACTTGAACAACCCGCAATTCAGCGTCATGCCGATTGTGTGGCAGACCCTGCGTAACCTGGTGGTGCGAGCAGCGACCGCGCCGTTCAAGTTCATCGGCGGGCTGATCAGCGGAGGCGGCGCAGAGGATTTGGGGAATGTGTCGTTTGCCGCCGGCTCCAGCGAATTGAGCAAGGACGCCGAGGGCGCCTTGAATACGCTGGCCAAGGCACTCAAAGAGCGACCTGCCCTGCGCCTGGAAATCGAAGGCACCGCCGCAGCCAGCAGCGATGGCCCATTCCTGGCCGCCCAACGCCTGGAACGGGAATACCAGTACAACTACTACAAAATTCTTCAGCGTCGTGGGGACAAGGTCCCGGCCCAGGCTTCATTGCTTGTCGTCCCAGAGAAGGAAAAGGCCCCACTGCTGGAAGGCATCTACCGCACACGACTCAAACAGCAACCGCCGGCCGAGTGGAAAAACCTGAGCGACGATGACCGCGCTGCGAAGCTGCGCGAAGGCGTCATCACGTTCTGGAGTGGCAGTGACGTTCTGCTGCGACAATTGGGTCAGGACCGCGCCAGCACCATCAAGGATTACCTGGTGGACAAAGGCCAACTGGAAGATGAGCGGGTGTACTTCATTGATGCCAACCTGGGTCAGGCGGAGAAGGATGGTCGAGTGGTGACACCGATGCATCTGGATGCCGAGTGAACCCATAGCAACACACCTCTAAATGTGGGAGCGGGCTTGCTCGCGAATGCGGTGGAACAGTCGATATACCTGTGACTGACACACCGCATTCGCGAGCAAGCCCGCTCCCACATTTGACCTCATCGCCTTGCCGGCAGTATTCCACCCCACAATAGAACAGGCCCCGACACGAATGCCGGGGCCTGTAATGACCACATCCTTGTGGTCGGTCGCATGAACACGTGAGGTGCATTGAGTGGATATCTAGCTCACTCGTTGCCGCCGACGCTTAGTTCAAGGCGATAAATTAAGCGTTACTCTGCTTTCAGGCCATCAGCCGATACAGCTTTAACGCCTTTGATTTTCTTGGTGATGTTCACTGCGGTGGTTTTCTGTGCATCGGTCACTGCGACAGTCGACGACAGGGAAACAACACCTTTGTTGGTTTCGACTTTAATGTCGGTACCAGGAATACCTTTTTCGGTAACCAGATCAGCTTTCACTTTGGTAGTGATCCAGGTATCGGAAGTAGCGCCTTTTGCGTCAGAAGCAGCAGCCTTGGTTTTATCAACGTTGTCAGCTTTGTATGCGCCACCTGCATGCAGGCTGTCCGCGGACACTGCAGTCACACCCTTGATTTTCTTGGTGATCGCTACAGCAGTTGCTTTTTGCGATTCGGAAATCTCTACGTCAGACGACAGGGTTACTACACCTTTGTTGGTCTCAACCTTGATGTCCGAACCTGGAATGCCTTTTTCGGTCAGCAGGTCAGCTTTGACTTTGGTGGTGATCCACGTGTCAGAGGTGGACTCTTTTGTTTTAGTCACTTCACCAGCGGCCAGGGTCATCGGCGCTTGGGAAGTTTGAGCAAAGGCAACGTTGGCCCCCATAGCCAGGGTCAGAGCGGTAGCAGTAGCGAGAGCGAACTTCTTCATACGAGTAACTCCTGTTTTATTAAAAGTCTGCAGTGTGTGTACCTAGATGCTGCAGCGTTAACAGGGATATTGCAGGCGCTGTGCCAAGTTTTAAAACCAGTTAAAATCCTTACAAATCAACAACTTATAAAATTCATAGATTTTCGAAATCGTGCAACTTGCATGAAGCCGATCGTGCCTGCATGCAAGTTGCGGTTTTTGCCAGCAGGTAAACGGCTGATTTGGCTTCACTTTCCAGCGCCCATAAAAAAAGGACTCCGAAGAGTCCTTTCTACAGCTTGAAGCTCGGAGTACTTAAACGCCCGAAGCCTTGGCTGCTGCTACGTCCTTGATGGACAGCTTGATACGGCCGCGGTTATCCACGTCCAGTACCAACACTTCCACTTCCTGGCCTTCTTTCAGAATGTCGGTCACTTTCTCAACGCGAGCGTCGCTCAGCATGGAGATGTGAACCAGACCGTCTTTGCCCGGCAGGATGTTGACGAATGCGCCGAAGTCGACGATGCGCTCAACTTTACCCACGTAGATCTTGCCGATCTCGGCCTCAGCGGTAATACCCAGGACGCGCTGGCGTGCAGCTTCAGCCGCTTCCTTGGTTTCGCCGAAGATCTTGATCGAACCGTCGTCTTCGATGTCGATCGAAGCCTTGGTTTCTTCACAGATCGCACGGATGGTCGCGCCGCCTTTACCGATAACATCACGGATTTTGTCGGTGTCGATTTTCATCGCGATCATGGTCGGAGCATTTTCCGACAGTTCAGTACGGGACTGACCAATGATCTGGTTCATCTGACCGAGGATGTTCAGGCGCGCTTCCAGGGCTTGGCCCAGAGCGATTTCCATGATCTCTTCGGTGATGCCCTTGATCTTGATGTCCATCTGCAGCGCGGTAACACCTTTAGCGGTACCAGCTACTTTGAAGTCCATGTCGCCCAGGTGGTCTTCGTCACCCAGGATGTCGGTCAGGATGGCGAACTTCTCGCCTTCTTTAACCAGGCCCATGGCGATACCGGCAACCGGCGCCTTCATCGGCACACCAGCGTCCATCAGCGCCAGGGAGGCACCGCACACGGAAGCCATGGAGCTGGAACCGTTGGACTCGGTGATTTCCGAAACAACACGGATGGTGTACGGGAACACGTCCGCAGCAGGCAGCATGGCCTGTACCGAACGACGCGCCAGACGGCCGTGACCGATTTCGCGACGACCAGCGCCACCCATGCGACCACACTCACCTACCGAGAACGGAGGGAAGTTGTAGTGCAGCATGAACGGGTCTTTTTTCTCGCCTTCCAGGGTGTCCAGCAGCTGTGCGTCACGGGCGGTGCCCAGAGTCGCGACTACCAGGGCCTGGGTTTCACCACGGGTGAACAGGGCCGAACCGTGAGTCTTCGGCAGAACGCCGACTTCGATGTTCAGCGGACGTACGGTGCGGGTGTCGCGACCGTCGATACGTGGTTTGCCGTTTACGATGTTTTCGCGAACGGTGCGGTATTCGATTTCACCGAAAGCAGCTTTGACTTCGCTGGAAGAAGGCTGGCCTTCTTCACCGGACAGCTTGGCCACAACCTGGTCCTTCAGCTCGCCCAGGCGAGCGTAACGGTCGGCCTTGACGGTGATGGTGTAGGCGTCGGAGATGGCAGCGCCGAACTCGGAGCGGATAGCGCCCAGCAGTTCAGTGGCTTCGGCTTGTGGAGCCCAGGTCCAGGTTGGCTTGGCAGCTTCGGCAGCCAGCTCGGTAACAGCCTTGATGACAGCCTGGAACTCGTCATGGGCGAACAGTACGGCGCCCAGCATCTGGTCTTCGGTCAGCTCTTTGGCTTCCGATTCAACCATCAGAACGGCTTCCGAAGTACCGGCAACGACCATGTCCAGGCTCGATGCTTTCAGTTGCTCGTAAGTCGGGTTCAGCAGGTAGCCGGTGCTTTCGTGGAAAGCAACGCGAGCTGCGCCGATCGGGCCATCGAAAGGAATGCCGGAGATAGCCAGGGCAGCCGAGGTACCGATCATCGCAGCGATGTCCGGATCGGTCTTCTTACTGGTGGAAACGACGGTGCAGACAACCTGCACTTCGTTCATGAAGCCTTCTGGGAACAGCGGACGGATCGGACGGTCGATCAGTCGGGAAGTCAGGGTTTCTTTCTCGGAAGGACGGCCTTCGCGCTTGAAGAAACCGCCAGGGATCTTACCGGCAGCGTAAGTTTTTTCCTGGTAGTGAACGGAAAGAGGGAAGAAGCCTTTGCTTGGGTCAGCGGTCTTGGCGCCAACAACGGTTACCAATACGGTAACGTCATCGTCAACGGTAACCAGCACTGCGCCGGAGGCTTGACGGGCGATACGGCCTGTCTCGAGGGTAACGGTCGACTGACCGAACTGGAATTTTTTGATAACCGGGTTCACGGTGTCCTACCTTCTTTGTGGCTCTTGGGGGAACTTTTCTTCTTGCGAAATTCTTGGGCAATGTCGGGAATCGGCCCGAGCCTGGTCCAGGGTAAAACGTGTATCCAGATAAAACTTGAGGCTGGGAGCCTACCATGGGCCAGCGGAAATCCCACTGGCACACGGCAGACAACCAACCTCTAGCGCAATCGCTTATTAGCGACGCAGACCCAGGCGAGCGATCAGCGAGCTGTAACGGCTCACGTCCTTGCCCTTCAGGTAGTCCAGCAGCTTACGACGCTGGTTTACCATGCGGATCAGACCACGACGGGAGTGGTGGTCTTTACCGTTGGCCTTGAAGTGACCTTGCAGCTTGTTGATGTTGTGGGTCAGCAGTGCAACTTGCACTTCTGGCGAACCAGTGTCACCAACAGCTTGCTGATAGTCAGCTACGATTTGTGCTTTTTCTTGAACGTCGAGAGCCATGAGGCAATCCTTTTTTCAGGAAACCACCCAAAGGGCAGTTTCAACAGGCCAGGGACAAATCCCTGTATCTAAAAATGAGTAGTGACCGTGCCTGTTAACAGCCACCCTCGTTCGGTCATTCTGACCGAATCAGTCGACGCGGCGCGATGCGCCCGTCTTCGCTCACTTCACCAATACCGATGAAGCGACCGTTGTGATCTTGTACGCGCACCATGCCAAACTTCGGTGCATCCGGGGCACGTACCGGCTGGCCGTTAAGCCAGTAGAACGCGCTGTGCTCCGAGAAGTGCAGCAATGGCCAATCCAGCAAACCGCTGTCCGACGGCATCAGGAAGCGATCAACTGCTTCGTTGCCGCCCTCGGCGTGTACCGCTTCCAGCTCTTCCAGCGTGACCGTCTGGGCCAGCGTGAAAGGGCCAGCCTGTGTGCGTCGCAGTTCTGCAACGTACGCGCCGCAACCGAGCTGTTCACCAATATCTTCCACCAGGGTACGGATATAGGTGCCTTTGCTGCAGTCCACGGCCAAGCGAGCGGTGTCGCCTTCACAGGCGAGCAATTCCAAGCGCGCAATAGTAACAGAACGCGGTTCACGCTCCACTACTTCGCCCGCACGTGCCAGCTTGTAAAGAGGCTGTCCATCACGCTTGAGCGCCGAGTACATCGGCGGTATCTGACTGATTTCACCGCGAAAACCGGGTAAAGCAGCTTCGATATCAGCACGACCAACGGTCACGTCGCGAACCTGCAAAACATCACCTTCAGCGTCTGCCGTGGTGGTGGTCTTGCCCAATTGCATCAGGGTTTCGTAACCCTTGTCAGAATCGAGCAGGTACTGCGAAAACTTGGTGGCCTCACCAAAGCACAGCGGCAATACGCCGGTGGCCAGGGGATCAAGGCTGCCAGTGTGCCCGGCCTTCTCGGCATTGAGCAGCCAGCGGACCTTCTGCAATGCGGCATTGGAGGTAAAGCCAATGGGCTTATCGAGCAGAATGATGCCGCTGACGTTGCGACGGATACGTTTGACCTGAGCCACCGCTTACTCCTTGGCGTCTTCAGGTGTGGACGGGTGCTGGCTGTCCTCAGCCACGGCGCGCTCGATCAGGGCCGACAGGTGCGCACCACGCACGACGCTTTCGTCGTAGTGGAAGTGCAACTGAGGAACGCTGCGCAGCTTCATTTCACGGGCCAACTGCATGCGCAGGAAGCCAGCTGCCGAGTTGAGCACCTTGATGCTTTGCGCGATTTCTTCGCTGCTGTCCTGCCCCATCACGGTGATGAAGATCTTGGCGTGACCCACGTCACGGCTCACTTCTACGGCGGTGATGGTGACCAGGCCAACGCGCGGGTCTTTGACTTCGCGACGGATCAGTTGGGCCAGCTCGCGCTGCATCTGATCGCCGATACGTTGGGTACGGCTGTATTCTTTTGCCATGTCTTGTTACCTGTTACTGCCACACGGTGAAACCCGTGGGGTCTGAAAGCGGCAAACGCCCGGCCTGACAAAAGCCAGACCGGGCGTTGCGTTTAGAGTCCGTACGCTGCGCGGGGCATTTGCATGCCCACACGCCGCGTGGCTCCGGAAGTGCGCGAGTTAGAGGCTGCGAGCAACCTGAACCTTCTCGAAGACTTCGATCTTGTCGCCAACCTTGACGTCGTTGTAGCTCTTGACGCCGATACCGCACTCCATGCCGGCACGTACTTCGGAAGCGTCATCCTTGAAGCGGCGCAGGGATTCCAGCTCGCCTTCGAAGATAACGATGTCTTCACGCAGTACACGGATTGGACGGTTACGGTACACGGTGCCTTCGACAACCATGCAGCCGGCGATCGCGCCGAATTTCGGCGAGCGGAACACGTCACGCACCTCGGCGATACCCAGGATGTTCTCCCGGACGTCGCTGCCAAGCATGCCGGTGAGGGCTTTCTTGACGTCTTCGATGATGTCGTAGATGACGTTGTAGTAACGCATGTCCAGGCCTTCCTGCTCGACGATCTTGCGAGCGCCAGCATCGGCACGCACGTTGAAGCCGAACAGTACAGCGTTGGAAGCCAGTGCCAGGTTGGCGTCGGACTCGGTGATACCACCGACACCGCCACCGACAACGCGCACTTGCACTTCGTCGTTACCCAGGCCGTTCAAGGCGCCGTTCAACGCTTCGAGGGAACCACGTACGTCAGATTTGAGGACGATGTTAAGCGTCTTCTTCTCTTCCTGGCCCATGTTCTCGAAGATGTTTTCCAGCTTGCCGGCGTGAGCACGGGCCAGCTTGACTTCACGGAACTTGCCTTGACGGAACAGAGCCACTTCACGGGCTTTCTTCTCGTCGGCCACAACGCTCATCTCGTCGCCAGCGTCCGGAGTACCGTCCAGGCCGAGGATCTCGACCGGGATAGCAGGACCTGCTTCCTTGATTGGCTTGCCGTTCTCGTCGAGCATGGCACGTACACGGCCGTAGTTGGAACCGACCAGCACCATGTCGCCTTGGCGCAGGGTACCGTCTTGAACCAGAACGGTCGCAACCGGGCCACGGCCCTTGTCGAGGCGGGACTCAACCACAACACCACGGCCTGGAGCCGATGGAGTGGCAGTCAGTTCCAGCACTTCGGCTTGCAACAGAACGGCTTCGAGCAGTTCGTCAACGCCGGTACCCATCTTCGCCGAGACCGGTACGAATGGAGTGTCGCCACCCCACTCTTCGGATGTCACGCCGTGGACCGACAGTTCGCTACGGATGCGATCGAGATCGGCGCCCGGCTTGTCGATTTTGTTCACAGCAACGACCAACGGAACGCCAGCTGCCTTGGCATGCTGAACGGCTTCGATGGTTTGTGGCATCACGCCGTCGTCGGCTGCAACCACCAGGATCACGATGTCGGTCGCCTTGGCACCACGGGCACGCATCGCGGTAAACGCGGCGTGACCAGGGGTGTCGAGGAACGTCACCATGCCACGGTCGGTTTCAACGTGGTACGCACCGATGTGCTGGGTGATACCGCCGGCTTCGCCAGCAGCAACCTTGGCACGACGGATGTAGTCGAGCAGGGATGTTTTACCGTGGTCAACGTGGCCCATTACGGTCACAACCGGCGCACGGGAAACCGCCTCACCTTCAAACTTCAGGGACTCGGCCAGGGAATCTTCCAGGGCGGTGTCGCTGACCAGGGTCACTTTGTGGCCCAGCTCTTCAGCAACCAGTTGGGCAGTTTCCTGATCCAATACCTGGTTGATGGTGGCTGGAGTACCCAGCTTGAACATGAACTTGATGATTTCAGCAGCCTTGACCGACATCTGCTGGGCGAGATCGCCAACAGTGATGGTCTCGCCGATCTTCACTTCGCGCACAACAGGGCCGGTTGGGCTCTGGAAACCGTGGGCGTTGCGTTTTTTCAGCTTGGCCTTGCCACGACCACCACGACGGAAGCCATCGCTTTCTTCGTCGGTAGTACGTGGGGCAACGCGTGGAGCAGGCGCTTTCTCTTTAACCGAGGCACGATGCGGAGCGTTTTTGCGCTCACCATCGCCACCACCGCCGCGACGATTGTTATCGTCAGCACGTGGCTTGTCTGGGCGACGAGGTTCGTCACGCTTGCGAGCATCGGCAGCTGGAGCAGGTGCGGCGGCAACGGGAGCGGCCTCACGCACAGCTTCAACCGGCGCGCTAGGCGCGGCAACTGCTTCAGTGGCAGCAGGTTGCGCAGCAGCAGGCTGGCGACGCGCTTCTTCTTCGGCGCGACGCTTGGCTTCTTCTTCAGCCTTCTGACGAGCGGCATTTTCTACTGCGCGACGTTCTTCAAGTTCGCGTTTGCGCTCGGCTTCGATTTCTTCCGGGCTGCGCTGTACGAAGACTTTCTTCTTGCGTACTTCAACGCTAATGCTCTTGCTACCAGCAACACGCAGGGTGCTGGTGGTTTTGCGCTGCAATGTAATCTTGCGCGGTTCTTCCACTTTCGCCTTGTGGCTGCTCTTCAAGTGAGTCAGCAAAGACTGCTTCTCACTAT